>CAZBZG010000118.1:0-12958 GCA_964496245.1 uncultured Planctomycetaceae bacterium
CCGTCTCAAATCATAGGGACGCGAGTCTAATCCGATGCGGGACGCGACACTCGGCTGCCGCGTACCGCTTCTGACGGAGCAGCACGGACGCCTGCTGCTGAAGCCGCCCGTGGACGAGCATGCGCTGGGGCGCGACAAAGACAGAAGCGCTGGACCGCTTCTCGTCGCCCGCGGTTCCGCCCTCCCCTTCTCCTGCAGGGGACTCCGCGCACAGGAAGAGCAACGTCAGGCAGAGGACGGCGGCAGGCGGTCGCAGCATGTCAGGCTCCTGAGGAGATGGTGGTCTCTCGGACGGCGCAGCCACCGGAGGGTAGCAGCAACCCGGCTAGATTTCCAGAGGATTCCGGCCGGCCCGGGGGCGGCCGCAGGGTCATCGCATTGCGCATGGCGTCGACTGATACGACAGGCGCAGATGTCTGCCCTCAGAACCCATGCCACGGTGCGCACAGGTACCGCGGGCGGCGCGGTGATCTATGCCGCCTGCACACCGGACCGGTAGGCGCGTTCCGCGCTGAGGTCGAGGTAGCGCTTGATGGCCTCGGGCGGCACGTTCCATGGAATGTGGTTGCCGATGCACATCATGTAGCCGCGGGACATGCGTCCGGTCTCCACCATGGCATCCACCATGGTCTCGATTTCGGACGGGTCATTGCGCATGAGTACCCGGTTGTCGCCGTCGCCGGCCATGGTCGCACCTCCTCAAAAGCCTGCCGCCGGCAGGGAGCGTACGTGGACCTGCCCTCGGTCGTACCGCAGTCTACCCGACCCAGCTCCGCGACGGAATGGAAGCGCCACAGGACATTTGCACGATATACAGCTTGCTCTCGCAGACACCCTCTAATATAGTGCGTATGCGTACGCCTTGCAGGAGATCTACAGATGTCGGCCGGCCGCCTGATCGCCTCCGTGCAGACGCGCCTGGTCACAGGCGTGGCCCGCCATGCCTGCGGTCCGGAGTGGGCCCACGGGGGTCGGCAGACCTTCAACGACCCCTTCAGCCGTCTCTACGGCCTGCGCGCAGGCGAGGCCGAAGTGGAGCACCACGGACAGACGTTCTCGCTCCGGCCGGGCGGTCTTTTCGTCATCCCCGCGCACACGCCGAGTCGGTACTGCTGCCCGCGATCCATGTCGCTCACCTGGCTGCACTTCACCGCCCATCTGTACGGAAGTCTGGAGCCATTCGCGTGCCTGGGCTGGCCCTTTGCGATCAAGGCCGGGCGCGATGCGTGTGGCCAACTCGAGGAGATTATCCACCTGATGGAGGAGGACAGCCCGGCGGCGCTGCTGCGCGCGGACGGCCTGCTGCGGCAGCTCCTCGCCCGCTTCGCTGCAGCTGCCCCCGCATCGGCCCAGGAGAGCGAGATGCGGCGCCTCGGTCGACTGCAGCCGGTGCTCACGCACATCGAGCACAACCTGGCCCGCCCGCTTCCGCTGGCCGAACTCGCAGATGTGGCGCATCTCCATCCCACCTACTTCTCCAACCGGTTCGCCAAGCACATGGGCGTCCCACCGGTGCAGTACATCAACCGCCGCCGCGTGGAACGGGCCGCGGGGCTGCTCTTCCAGACCGAGGCGCTCGTGGAGGAGATCGCCCGGGCCGTGGGCTTCCGCGACGTCTACTACTTCTCCAAGGTCTTCAAACGGTTCATGGGGCTTCCGCCCACGCAGTACCGGGCGCAGATACGCGTGGAGGCCTGACGGCGGGGCCCCGAGGCCCGCCTCGCGCCGCCGCATGCTTGACATCGTGCGCCTGCGCGATAGACTCGAATGTAACGGGATCCGACGGTGCGACAGCTCCGCACTCTGTGCGCAGTGTCACACACCTCGTCCCGCCTCGTTGTGTGGGTGAACACCCTTGTGGCGACTGGAGAGGGCCGATGCTCCAACCTATTCGGATGGCTTGTTTTGCATTGCTTGCCTGCGCGGTATGCGGACCTATCGCTGGAGCGCGCGAAGTCGCCCCGGCCAAGTCATCTCTTCGCAAGCTCATGGCCGAAGGCAATGCGAGCGATCTCACGCTGCCGCTCCCGGGATTCGGCCCCACATCGGTGGTGGCCACCACCTATACGGATGCGCTCGAGCCGCCGCAGGCGTGGAAGAGGGAAGGAGAAGCGAAGCGCCTCTCCGTCGGCCCCTATACGGTCCAGCTCCTACACTGCCCGCCGGACTGGAAAGCTGTGCGCCAGCGGTTTCCCAGCCTCAAGAGCCAGGACAAACGCTCCGTGCGCCAGGTGCTGTGGAACGGCGTGCCCGCCTGGATGGTGGATCTCACCCTGGAGGCCCAAGCCCACCCCGACGTCTCCGATTCGCGCCACCGCTACCTGATCGCTCCGGTCGGGCAAGGTTTCCTCATGATGTCCTTCCGCGGCCCCACCCAAGGCTTTGAAGACAACCGCGACGCCATGCGCACGGTGGCGCTCGCCATCCGCTTCGAGGTCACGGGACTGATCGCCGCGTATCACGACGATGCGGACCTGGAACACGTGAAAGCCGTGCGCGTACATGCCAAGATCGACAACAAGTGGGGCGGCGGCGGCCCGGGCATCGTGGGTCCGGACCAATTCTCGGTCCGCTGGACGGGGTCGGTGCGGCCCCGCCACAGCGAAACCTACACCTTCATCACGCTGACCGACGACGGCGTCCGGCTCTGGGTCGACGACAAGCGACTCATCGACAACTGGACCGACCACGGCACCACCGAGGACCAGGGCCACATCACCCTGGAGGCGGGCAAGGAATACCCGCTCAAGATGGAATGGTACGAAAACAGCGGCGGGGCCACGGCGCGCCTGCTCTGGGAGAGCGATTCCCAGGAACGCGAGGTCATTCCCCCCGCCTGCCTGCTTGCCAAACCCGAACCCGGCTTCGCCCTCGCCCCGCAGCCCGCATCCGAGGACGACGAAGCCCCCGAGAACCAGTTGCCCGACCTGCTCTTCGGCGAGCGACCGGGGGGATACGAGACGCACAGCCCACCGGGCTTCCGCTGGGAGGGCCAGCCCCCCGAGCAGCAGACCACGCTGGGCAAGGGGGAGAACACCGTGGCCGTCTCTCTGCGCTGCATCTCCCTGCGTGCCCGTGACGCGCGGGCCGTGCTCCCCGCAGCACGGCCGGGGGACGAAACCACGATCCGGGCCGTGCTCTGGCAGGGCGCGCCCGCCTGGACGGCGACCGTCCAGCTCAACCCCGAGGCCCATCCCGCCGAAAAGCAGCGCCATCAGCGATACTTCATCGTCCCCCTCGAGAGCGGCCTCATGGTCCTCGCCTTCCGCTCCGCGGATCCGGATTGGCTTACGAAGCACAAGCCCGGATTTCTGCAGCTCGTCAAGAGCGTGGAGCTCACCGACGACCGCATCGAGGCGGCTCAGGCCACCGGCGGCAGCGGCATCTTCTGAACGACGTACGGGGCGGCCGCAGCACTGGCGCGCCCCGCCCCGCCCCGCCACCCCCTTCTGGTTTTCCTTGACTTGCCGCCGACCATGTCCATGATGGACGCGGCTTCGACAGCGAGGACGGATCGGCATGGAACGATTGTGGGCGCCTTGGCGCTTGGCGTACATCCAGGACCTTTACCCCCAGCCCTCGGGTTGCTTCCTCTGCCAAGCCTGGGCAGCCGCCGGCGAGGAGGAGGACCATCTCGTACTCGCCCGCAGGCAAAACGCATTCGTCATTATGAACCGGTTCCCCTACAACAACGGCCACCTCATGGTCGCCCCCGGCCGGCACATCGGCGAGATGGAGGACGTGACCGCGGATGAGTCCGCGGAGCTCTGGCACCTCGCGACCACGTGCAAGCGCGTTCTCGCCGCGGAGATGAATGCGCAGGGCGCCAACATCGGCATCAACCAGGGCCGCTGTGCCGGCGCCGGCGTGACGGACCACATTCATATCCACATCGTTCCCCGCTGGGAGGGGGACACGAACTACATGCCGATCCTCTCCGACGTCAAGGTCATGCCCCAGCTGCTTTGCGAAAGCTACGAGCAGCTCCGCCCCGCGTTTGCAGCGAGCGGATTCTAACGGGTTCGCGCACGAGGAGACCCCCCGGTGCCCGATCGCCTGCCCGGAGAAGAACACCTTGCGCCCTACGCAGCCACGGCTGCCACGAGCCGCGGCCGCAAGCATGCGGAACCCGAACACCCGTTCCGGCCCCCGTACCAGCGGGACCGGGACCGGGTGGTGCACTCGACCGGCTTCCGCCGCCTGGAGTACAAGACCCAGGTCTTCGTGAACCGGGAGGGGGATCATTACCGCACGCGCCTGACCCATACGCTGGAGGTCGCCCAGATCTCGCGCACCATCGCCCGGGCCCTCGGACTCAACGAAGACCTGACCGAGGCCATCGCCCTGGCCCACGACCTGGGCCACACCCCCTTCGGCCATTCCGGCGAAGAAGCCATGAACGAGCTCATGCAGGACCACGGCGGGTTCGAACACAACGTGCAGGGGCTCCGCGTAGTCGACCACCTCGAGCGGCGGTACAAGGATTTCCCCGGGCTGAATCTCTCCTACGAGGTGCGCGAAGCCTTTCTCAAGCACACCACGCGCCATGACCATCCGGACATGATCAGCGAGTTCGACATGGGCGAAGCGCCACTGCTCGAGGTCCAGGCCACCGTGCTCGCCGACGAGATCGCCTACGACAACCACGACATCGACGACGGCCTGTCTTCGGGGATTCTCGAAGAGGACGCGCTGGCGGGGCTGTCTCTCTGGCGACGCGCGACCGACGGCCTCGGGGAAACGTACAACGCACTGCCGGCCGACCTGCGGCGCGCCGAAGGCGTACGGCGCCTCATCAATCTTCTCGTCACCGACGTGGTTCAGACCACGCGCGCCAACCTCGAACGCGGGAGCATCCGAAGCCCTGCGGACGTGCGCGCGTGCCATCACCCCCTGGTCGTGCTGTCCGGCGAACTCTCCCAGCTCAAAGGCCAACTCGAGGAGTTTTTGCACGCGAACTTCTACCGCCATTTCCGTGTGATGCGCATGGCCAAAAAGGCCCAGCGTTTCATTCGCGATCTCTTCCTGGCGTACGTCGAGGATCCCCGCACGCTGCCGCCCGAGTTTCAGTCCCGCGCCGCCACCGAGGGGCTCCACCGCGTCATCTGCGACTACATTGCGGGCATGACCGACCGGTACGCCGAAGAGGAGTACCGGAAGCTCTTTCAGCCGTTCCAGAAGACCTGAAACAACGGGCCGGCACCAGGCCGACCCCGGTGATCCAACGCAGCCACACAGCAAAGGAGAGCATTATGAAATCTGCATTGTTCGTCTGGGGCGGATGGGACGGCCACGAACCCAAGCAATGCGTGGACATCATGGCCCCGGTGATCGAAGCCGAAGGCTTTCAAGTGGAGCTCGCCGACACGCTCGATGCCTATCTCGACACGGACCGGATGAAGAGCCTCAGCCTGCTCGTGCAGTGCTGGACCATGGGCCAAATCAGCAAGGAGCAGGAGGCCGGACTCTTGGCCGCCATCAAGAGCGGCGTGGGCATGGGGGGGTGGCACGGCGGCATGTGCGACTCCTTCCGGCAGAACTGCACCTACCAGTTCATGACAGGCGGCCAGTGGGTGGCGCATCCAGGCGGCATCGTGGACTACGAGGTGAACATCACCGAGCCGGACGATCCGATCGTCCAGGGGCTCAGCGATTTCCGCCTGACGTCCGAGCAATACTACATGCACACCGACCCCGGCAACGACGTGCTGGCCACGACTACATTCTCGGGCGAGCACGGGGACATGCCGTGGATCGCGGGCACGGTCATGCCCGTCGTGTGGAAACGCATGTGGGGCGAAGGCCGCGTCTTCTACACCTCCCTCGGCCACGTGGCCAAGGACTTCGAAGTGCCCGAGGTCAAGGAGATCGTGAAGCGCGGGCTGGTCTGGGCCAGCCGGGACTGAGGCCCTGCCATGCACCGACGCGTCTTCGCGATCGCGGATCTCCACCTCTCCGCAGCCCAGCCAAAGCCCATGGACGTCTTCGGGCCGGGGTGGACCGACCACGCCGAACGCGTGGCCGCCTCCTGGCGGGCGACGGTGGGCCCGGACGACATCGTGCTCGTGGCCGGCGACATCTCATGGGCTATGAAACTCCCGGAGGCCGAGGCGGATCTCGCGTGGATCGCCGCCCTGCCCGGGGAGAAGGTGTTCGTGCGCGGCAACCACGACTACTGGTGGCAGAGCATCACCCGGGTCCGCCGGACAGCCGGAGCCAGGATGCATTTCATCCAGAACGATGTGGTCGACCTGGACGGCATCGCCGTGGGCGGCGCCCGCCTCTGGGATTTCCCTGACGTGAGCTGGCCGGTCGCCTCCGCCACGGACACCGACCGGCCGGTGCCCGAACCCGCGGCCGCTCCGCGCGAGGGCACGGCAGCGGATGCGGAGAAGATCCGCGCGCGGGAGATCCAGCGGCTCCGGCAGAGCCTCTCCCGCCTGCCCGCGGCCGCGGCCCTGCGCGTTGCGCTCGTGCACTTCCCGCCCGTGGGCAGCAATGGCGCACCTACGGCCCTGAGCGAGATCCTGTCGGAATTCCGCATCGATCTCTGCGTCTACGGCCACGTGCACTCGCTCGGCCCCGACCCGCGCCCGGGTGCGGACTGCCGGATCGGGTCCACGCGGTACGTCTTGGCGAGCTGCGATTGGCTTGCATGCCGGGTGCGGCAGGTGTGGCCGGAAGAGAGCGCTGGATCATCGTAGGCGCGGCGCCGCGCCCACGGGGTCGTTCACGGTTCCCCCGGGTCTCCCTCTTGCGCCGCAGCCTCGGTCGTGGCCACGTCTGCGAAGAGCGCGTCCGTGAACTCGTCCGGATCGAAGGGTGCGAAATCGTCGGCCCCTTCGCCCGTGCCAATGTACTTGATGGGCAGGCGCACCTCCCTGTGAATCGCGATCACCACGCCGCCCTTGGCCGTGCCGTCCAGCTTGGCGAGCACCAGGCCGGTGACGCCCACGCCCTCGGTGAAGGTCCGCGCCTGGCTGAGCGCGTTCTGACCGGTGGTGGCGTCGAGCACGAGCAGCGTCTCGTGCGGCGCGCCCGGGATCTTCTTGGCCGCCACGCGTCGGATCTTCTCGAGTTGCTGCATGAGGTTCTTCTTGGTGTGGATCCGGCCGGCCGTGTCCACGAGCATGTAGTCCATTCCCCGCGCCAGGGCCGCATCGCACGCGTCGAAGACCACGGCCGCGGGGTCGGCCCCGTCCTGGTGGCGCACGAGGTGCGCCCCCACGCGTCCGGCCCAGATGTCGAGTTGCTCGCCTGCTGCTGCGCGGAACGTATCGGCTGCGGCCAGGAGCACGCTGTGCCCCTGGTTCTGGAGAAAGCGGGCGAGCTTGGCGGTGGTCGTGGTCTTGCCTGTCCCGTTCACGCCGACCAGCAGAATCACCGTCGGCCCTTGGTCGTTGCGGGCCAGACGCATCTCGTCTTCGGAGTGAAGGCCCTCGGCCAGCATCTCCTTGAAGAACGCGAGCACGTCCTCGGCCTTCTGGATCTCCTTCCTGCGGAAACGGTCGCGAATCTGCTCCACCAGATCCATGGCGACCCGCGGACCCACGTCGGCGAGGATGAGAGCCTCCTCGAGCTCCTCGAGCAAGTCCTCGTCCAGGCGCCGCGCCCGCAGGAGCTCGCCCATCGGCGTGTTCAGAACGGCCGCGGTCTTCTGGAGAGCAGACCGCATCCTCCCGAAGAAGCCCATCTCATGCACCTTTCCGGATCGCGCCTCGAAGCGCCCGCAGGTCCTCGAGCACCTGGTAAGGGATCGGGAGATCTCCCAGGCCGCCCCCCTCCCCCTGGCCGTGGAAGTCGCTCCCGCCCGACAGGCCCAGCCCGAGTTCGGCGCAGAAGGTCTCCACCCGTCGCCGGGTATCGGCCGAGTGCCTCCAGTAGAAGCTCTCCACCGCATCCACGCCGAGGGAGGCGAAGTCCGGAATGCGGTCCATCAAGTTGCTCATGCCCGGATGTGCGAGCACGCTGACCCCCTGGATGTCGTGGATCAGGTCGATGCCCTCCTTGGCGCTGAGGCGGGTCTTGGGCACGTAGGCCGGGCCGTCGTCGCCGATGTATCGCGCGAACGCCTCCCCGGTCGTCTGCACGACGCCCTTGGCCACCAGCGCACGCGCCAGATGGGGTCGGCCGAAGGACTTGCCCTCCTCCTGCGGGATGTCGTCGATCGTGAGATCGATGCCGAGGTCCTGCAACCGTTCGAGCATCGCCTGCATGCGGAAGGTACGGGCGGTGCGCACCTGGGTGAGCCGCGCCCGGCAGGCCTCCGTGGGCTGGATGAAGAGGCCCACCATGTGGACTTCGAGATCCTCGTGCACGCAGGAGAGTTCGACACCCGGAACGGTCTCGACCCCGTGCGCAGCTCCTGCGGCCAGAAACCGCTCCAGCCCGTCCACGTTGTCGTGGTCGGTGAGCGCCAAGGCTGCCAGGCCCTTCTGCGCCGCAAGCTCGACGAGTTCTTCCGGGCTCAGCTTGCCGTCGGAGAAATAGGTGTGCGTGTGCAGATCGACGCGGTCGGCCTCCGATGTCGACATCAAGTTTCCTCGCTCCTTGCAGGCAGGTCTGCCCGGATACGCTCCAGAATGCCGTTCACGAATCCCCCGGAGTCGCGGCCGCCGAAACGCTTGCCCAGTTCGACCGCTTCGTCGAGGGCCACCTTTGGCGGCACGTTTCCCGACCGGAGTTCGGTGCAACCGATGCGGAGAACGTTCCGCTCCACGGGCGCGATGCGGTTCAGGTCCCAGTGTTCGGTGGCCGCGACGATGCATTGGTCGAGGTGCTCGCGGTGGGAGAGGACCGAATCCACGAGTTCTGCAGCGAACGCGCGCGCTTCCTCCCGGTCCGTGTGCTCGTCCAGGAACGCCGCGACCGGCTCCACGCGTTCCCGACCGCCCACGTCGACCATGTACAGATACTGCAGGGCGAGCCGGCGCGCCAGCGTGCGGGGCCGCATTCAACTCCCCAGCGCGTCAAAGAGATTGAGCATTTCGATGGCCGAGAGGGCTGCATCGGCGCCTTTGTTGCCGGACTTCGTGCCGGCCCGCTCGATCGCCTGCTCGATCGTGTCGCAGGTCAGCACGCCAAACGCCACCGGCTTGTCGCTCTGGAGCGCGACCTGGGCGATGCCTTTGCTGGCTTCGGCGGCGATGTAATCGAAGTGGGGGGTGGCTCCCCGGATCACCGTGCCGAGCACCACCACTGCATCGTAGCCTTTGGCCGCGGCTACGCGCTTGGTGGCCGCGGCCAGCTCAAAGGCCCCGGGCACGCGCACGATGTCGATCGCCTCCTCCGTGGCGCCGTGGCGGAGGAGGCAGTCTACGGCCCCCTGGAGCAGCCGCTCGGTGATGAAGTCATTGAAACGGCTCACGACAACGGCAAAGGACTTCCCCTTCGCCTCCAGCTTGCCCTCAAAGACTTTTCCCATGGCTCCTCCCATGCGGCTGTGTGCGTCCAGCTCGTGACGGACGCGGCGCGCTCCACTCCGTCGCGACGTTCGTCCCAGCCTAGCGACTGCCGGTCCCTTTGTCAACGGGCAAGCCCCGGGCTTCAGATCGCGAACACGGCTCCCTGGTCGGCCGAGGTCACGTGCTGCAGGTACCGCGCGAGCCAGCCCGCCTTGACCTTGGGCGTGAAGGGTTTGAGCGCGCGGCGGCGCTTGGCGAGCTCGCGTTTCGTCAGTTTGACCTCGAGCGTGCGACGTTCCGCGTCGATGGCGACGCGGTCTCCCTCCCGCAGGAGGGCGAGGGGGCCCCCCGCCGCCGCCTCCGGGCTGACGTGTCCAATGCACAGGCCGCGCGTTCCGCCAGAGAAACGGCCGTCCGTGATCAGGGCCGCGCGGATGCCCGCGCCCGCGAGCGCTGCCGTGGGCGAGAGCATCTCCTGCATACCCGGCCCGCCCCGCGGCCCCTCGTAGCGGATCACCGCGACATCGCCGTCCTTGACCCGCCCCCGAAGAATGCCCTCCAGCGCCGCCTCCTGCGACTCGAAGATCCGCGCCGGGCCCGCAAACTGCATCATGTCGGCTTCGACGCCGGCTGTCTTGACGACGGCGCCACTGGGGGCCAGGTTGCCGAAGAGCACGGCCAGCCCGCCTTCTCTGCTGAATGCGTCCGTGCGCCGCCGGATGATGTCCCCGTCGGGGCGGGGGGCCGACCGCACTGCGGTCGAGAGCTTCCCGGCCACGGTCGGTCGGTCGAGCTTGAGGCCGATCCGGCGGGCGCCCGAGAGTTCGCGGAGGATCGCGGGGATGCCGCCGACGGCATCCACGTCCTCCATGTGCACGTCCTGGCGCGAGGGCGAGACCTTGCAGATGCATGGCGTCCGCCGGGAGATGCGGTTGATGCGGTCCAGGTCGTAGCGGATGCCTGCGGTCGCGGCCAGGGCCAGCGTATGCAGCACCGTGTTGGTCGACCCCCCCATGGCCATATCGCAGACAAAGGCGTTGTCGATGGCGGCGATGTCCACGATATCTGCCGGCCGGAGGTCCAGGCCGATACAACGGTCCAGCGTGCGCGCGCTGTCGCGTGCGAGTCCCAGCCGTGCAGGATTGACCTGCGTACGCGTCTTCTTCCGGTTCGCCCACGCCTCGGCCGTGATCGTACCGTTGCCCGGAAGCGCCAGGCCGACGACCTCGGCCAGGCAGTTCATGGAGTTCGCCGTGAACATACCGGAACACGATCCGCATCCCGGGCAGGCCGTTCCCGCAAGTCGTTCCAGCCCGGTCTCCGAGAGGCGTCCGACCGAATGCCGGCCGACCCCCTCGAATACCGAGATCAGGTCCGCACCCGTCCGTCCGGCCAGCATGGGGCCGCCCGAGACGTAGACGGACGGAATGTTCAGCCGTACCATGGCGTTCAGCATGCCGGGTACGATCTTGTCGCAGTTGCCGATCCCGATCCAGCCGTCGCACGGGTGGGCGCCCACGATCGATTCGATCTGGTCGGTGATGAGTTCGCGCGAAGCCAGGGAGTACTTCATGCCGAAGTGGCCCATGGCGATACCGTCGCAGATCGCCGCGCCGATGCTCGTCACCCAGACGTTGTATCCGAGCTTCTTGAGTTCCTTGACCACCACCTCCCCGAGACGATCGAGGGCGGCGTGACCGGGAATGAGATTCGTCGTCGAGTTGACGACCGTGACGAAGGGCTTGCGCCGATCCTTGACCGACCGGATCACGCCCGCCGCCTTCATCAGGGAAGCGGCCGGCAGCATCCTGGCCCCTTCGCCGACCACGCGGCTGCCGCGCTTGCGCACGTTGTCAATGCCCGGATTGACGGACGGTCCACGCGTCCCGGATTTGCGTTTGGCCATGGCGATCTCCCTCTTGCTTGATTGTTGGCCACTATAGAGGCGAGGCAGCTGGCGGTCAAGCTGAATCACCTCGATCGGCGGACGCGTGCAAGGCGGACGGGCGTTCGTTCCTTTATGTCATTGGGAAGACTCGGTTAACACAACGGTAACTTGACGCGGCCGGTCATTTCGTTGTAACGTTTCGTACGGAATGCAGCAAAGACGTGTGGTCCTGTCGCATCCGCAACAGGAGCCGCCATGACGACCCCCTTGCTCCAAGGCCTCGATCCGGACTGCCGTCTGGGCGATCTGCCCACCCACGCGTCTGAGGTGCACGCGAATGCCCCCAGCCACGTGCTGGAGCAGGCCCTGCGCGATCAGCCCGGCCTGCCGGGCGTCATCGTCACGCATCACGGTCGGTTTCAGGGAATGCTCTCGCGCCGCCGTTGCCACGAATCGCTCAGCATGGCGTTCGGCCGGGAGGTCTTTCTCGAGCGCCCGGTGCGCGTGCTGCTCGAGGCCAACCGCGCTGAGCCCCTCTGCCTGGGCCCTGATACGCGCATCGAGGTGGCCAGCCGCGAGGGCCTCTCCCGGCCCATGCCGGATACGTACGAACCCATCGTGGTCATGCAGGAGGATGGCACGGCGCGTCTTCTCGACATGCAGGTGCTCCTGCTCGCGCTCTCCCGCATTCTGGGGCTCAAGAACGATGAACACGAACACCTCCTCAAGCAGATGCGCGAGAGCAACAGAGAGCTGAAGGAGACCCTCGACAAGCTCCGTCGGACGCAGCAATCCCTGGTGGAGGCCGAGAAGATGGCGTCTCTCAGTCAGCTTGTCGCGGGCGTGGCTCATGAAGTGAACACGCCCGTAGGCATCACCCTGACCGCCGCCAGCCACCTGCAGGAGCAACTCCAGCACCAGCAGCACCTGTTTGACACCGACCAGCTGCGCCGCGCGGGGTTCCGGCGCTTTCTGACCCAGGGGCTCGAGACCACGGAGTTCGTTCTGAGCAACGTCCAGCGCGCCGCGCAGCTGATTCGCAGCTTCCAGAAGGTGGCCGTCGACCAGGTGGCCGAGGAGCACCAGACCTACGCCCTCCGAGAGTACCTGGGGCACATCGTGACGAGCGCCCGCCCGCGCCTCAAGCGCGCCGGCCATGACGTCGTGATCGACTGCCCCGAGAGCCTCCACCTCCGGGGTTTTCCCGGCGCCCTCTCTCAGGTGCTGACAAACCTGCTCATCAACTCCGTGGTACACGCCTATCCGGACGGCCGGGCCGGCCGCATCATCATCCAGGCTCGCGAAAAAGCGGAAGAGCGCGTGGAACTCCGCTACGCCGATGACGGCAAGGGCATCCCCCCAGCCATCCGCCAGCGGATCTTCGAACCGTTCTTCACCACGAATCGCGCCGCGGGCGGGACCGGGTTGGGACTCCACATCGCCTACAACATCGTAACCCAGTCCCTCCGAGGCAAGATCGAGGTGGTTTCAGAGTCCCGACGGGGGACCACGTTTGTGCTCCATTTTCCAAAACGCTTGCCCTCGGATGACAGGCCGGGGTCTGCAGCCCGCTCCAACATCGCGCGGCCGTACTACGCCGCCCCCAGCCCAGGGAGGATCTGACATGACGACTGTTCCCGAGAACGATCTCCTCTTCGCGTCGTCG
>CAZBZG010000119.1:0-11643 GCA_964496245.1 uncultured Planctomycetaceae bacterium
ATCCCCGGAGCCGTATCGTCGACTTTGACCATGGCGGCCGGCGGGTAGACGTCCTGATCCTTCACAGTCTGGAAGACCCGAACCGCAAGGTGCGCGTCCTGGCCTCCCCCGACGCCATGCACGTCTTCCTCCATTACGTCAAGATCGTTGAGAAGCGCGACGTCCTGGTCGACGAACTCCAGGGATTCCTGGAAGAGGCCGATGTCCGTCACGGCGTGGACAAGGAGAGCCTGAGGATGCTGGCCGACCTGTTGAACGGGAATGCCACGCCCGTCGGCCCCTTCGAGGTGGGACATGGGACCCGGGCCCGCGCCGGCCCCGACGGCTGGATCGAGTTTCACGTCCAACCCACGGCAGAGCGACCCCAGTACGACACCGATCTATCGGGCAATGTCGACTACCACGATTCGCATTTGCTGGAAAACGCCCTTCGCGACCAGCACATCGCGACCGTGCATCCGCCTACCCAGGGCAGACCGGGGCAGGATGTCTTCGGCCGGCCTCTGCCCGCGGCCGACGGCAAACCCATTCACGTTCGGCTCGGCAGAGGAGTACGGGCCGATGCCAGCATGACCAAACTGTTCGCCGAAATCGACGGACGCGTCGTCTACGACAAGAAACTCGTCTCCGTATCCGACCACTACGAAGTCATCGGCGACATCGATTACAGCGTGGGGCACATCGACTTCGTGGGCACCGTGGAAATTCGGGGAAACATCCTGGACGAGTTCAACGTGACGGGGCGTAAGGGCGTACTCGTACACGGGAATGTCGGCAACTGCCTCGTCCGCTCCGACAACCGGATCGAGATCGACGGGGGCGTGAACGGACGCAGCAAGGGAAACATCGCCTGCGGAGGCGAGGTGACCGCCAAGTACTTGAACGACGCGATCGTCGAAGCCGACGGAGACGTCACGGTACGCAAGGAGATCATCAACTCGGTGGTTCAAACCAGCGGATGCCTGCACATCGTAGAGGGCACCGTCATCGGCGGCGATCTCCTGGCGTTCCGCGGCATCGTCGCCGGCACGATCGGGAGCGATCTCGGTGTGGCCACGCGCGTGGCGGCCGGGCTCGACTGGAAGACCGAACAGAAGATCAAGGCCCTGGATGCGGAGATCAATAGCACGCAGAAAAAAATCGAACGGATCCGCGAGAACGTCGACCCGATGCTGGCGGACAAGGGCCGCCTGCTCGAACTCTCCGAAGAACAACGAAACGTGCTCGAAGACCTCATCCGCGAACTCCGCGCCATGCGTGAGAAGGTCGCCAGCACGGAAGAGCGGCGAAGCACACTCGTCGAGAAGGTCCCCCAGGGGCGAATCAGTCAGATCAACGTCCGGTCGAGACTGCATCCCGGCGTGCTGATCCGATTCAGCCACCTCCAGGC
Organism: uncultured Planctomycetaceae bacterium; assembly: GCA_964496245.1. GTDB lineage: Bacteria > Planctomycetota > SZUA-567 > SZUA-567 > SZUA-567 > CAZBZG01. Next base: position 1,391 of record CAZBZG010000119.1, read on the forward strand.
CCAGATCAAGCGGCGCTACCGCGGGCCTCTCTCGATCGTACAGGATCTGGAGAAGGATACGGTACGCATCCTGGGCGAACTGTCTCTGGCGGAAGACGATGCCCCCGACCGGCCCTGGCTCGGAAGCGTCAAGGACCTCGGCAAGCTCTGAGCGGCCAGAGATCCCGTCGTGGGCCGCAGACCCGCCGCACGATGATTGCAGGCCGCTGCCCAATGAGCACGGCGGGGACAGCAGCGAACGGGGGCTGCCCCGGGCGCTCATCACAACATGCCCGCGTCCGCCCGGCTCTCCCTCCTCTCTCGCTTCCTCACCGATGCAACCAACGGCTGATGGAATGCGATCGCCCCGTCCTTCCGGTATGCGTGGCCAGGTTTTGCTTGACAGAACCTCCTCTTGACTTTAGACTTATCTTTGGTTTTTCGTGCCTTGGAGGTCCCCCGAGATCGCTTCGGGGCTGAGGCACCGAACGCAGAGGGGAAGGGCATGCCCGATATCCGCTCGAGCCTGTTCGGGCGGCTCGCCTCAGAGACCGAGCTCGTCTCAGCCGAGCAGGTCGAAGAGTGCCTCCAATTGCAGGCACAGTACGAGAAGGGCGGCAAGAAGGTGCCCCGCCTCGGCGAATTGATGGCGGCCAAGGGCTATCTCACGGCCGACCAGGTCCGCGAGATCCTCCGCGCCCAGAAGAGCAAACCCCAGCCGCCCGCCGCGCGCCCTCCCGACCCCGTACGTGCGGTCGCCAAGGAGCAGGGAAAAGCCCCGGCACCCGATCCGGGCACGAGCGAACGCCGGACCGGCGGGGAGGTCTTCGGCCAGTTCCGGATCTTGAAGCGTCTGGGCGCGGACGCAGCCGGCTATACCTACAAGGCCAAGTACATCCCCAAGGACCTTCCGGTCACCCTGCGCGTTCTCAGCCAGGAGAAGATGAAGCAGGATCCCGAGTACGTCAAGGCATTCGAGCAGCAGGTCAAAAAGGCCACCGACCTGAAGCACCAAGCCATCCAGCGGGTGGTGGCCGGCGGACGCGCCCACGGCCGGGACTTCTATGCGGCGCACTACGTCGAGGGCATCAGTCTCAAACGCATCCTCGAGGCCCGGGGCAAGGTGGAGATCCCCTTTGCCGTGGAGATCGCCATTCAACTCGCTGAAGCGCTCGAATATGGCCACGCGCACGGCCTCTTCCACCAAGAGATCCGGCCGTCGAACATCCTCATCACCCCCGAGCGCAAGGCCCTGCTCGTGGGCTACGGCGTGGCACGGGACGCCATAGGCAACATCCGGAAGCTCGCCAAAGACGGCACGGAGATGCCCTTCTACATCGCCCCCGAACAGGTCATTGCGGAGGGCAAGGAGGGGAAGTGCGATTCGCGGACCGACATCTACTCCCTCGGCGTGACGCTCTATCACGCCCTCACAGGAGAGCCGCCGTTCAACGGGAATTCGCTGGAAGAAGTCGTCCTGAACCTCTCGGAAGAGGAGGTGGCCGATCCCACCCTTCTCAATCCGGACATCCCGCAGGAGCTGGCCAATCTCGTCCTCTCCATGATGAACCCGGAGCCGGACAAGCGCTACCAGACCGCCACGCACCTCCTCTCGGACCTGCGGGCGATCGCCAAGGGCTTCTCCCGGCCCAAGGTGGGCACGCGCACCGTGGGCGCGATCGGAACCGGGCCCCACCGCGTGCTCGGGGAGCAGTCGACTGCCCGCGCCGCGCCGCGCCGCGGCCCCTCGGCCGACACGACTCACGCGCGACGCGCGCCCGGCCGACAGGACCAGCGCGACGCTCGCGGGAAGCCACACCGGCGCGCGGGCCAGGAAGACCAGAACGTGATCACCCTCGCAGCCGGCGGCGTGGTGCTGGTGCTGGCCGTACTCGGCATCCTCTACCTCGTCTTCAAGGGACAGAGCCAGCGTGAGGAGCAGGCGGCCCGTCAGAACGAGATGAACGCAGCTGCGCAAGGCGCGGCGGAAGAGGAGGCGCGCAAAAGGTTGGAAGAACAGCGGCGACAGACCTTTGAGGACCGTGAGACCCGTCCCTCTCAGCAGGACCAGACCTCCGACCGCTGGCAGCGACGTCCGCAGCCCGCCCCGCAGGAAACCACCCAGACGCCCCCCCAGCCACAGCCCGGCCCGGCCCCCCAGCCCACGGACCAGCCGACCCCGCAGAGGCCCCAACCGCAGCCGGCAAGAGAGGAAGAGGAGGAACCGGCCAACCGCCCCGTGCCCACCTGGTTGCGCGACATGCACTCGGACAATGAGACGCGGCAGGAGGCGCCCCCGGCCGGGGAGTGAACCCGATCCGCGCCGGGCCGAGCGCCCCCATCGAGGGCCCGTCCCCCTCGCCGGCTTGCCACGCCATCCAAAAAAACCTGGACAGAACCCGCCGACGTCTTATGATGCAGGCAACTTCGCTCGTATCATGGCGGCATGCCCGTCTCGATCTCTCCGGATTCTGCTCTGACGGAGGGCGATCCGTGCGGACCTGCGGCCACCCGGCCGACCAGGAGCACGAAGCGCTTCGGTGATAGGCGCCCAGGAATCGCCCCATGGCCAACAAACGATCTGTCACCTACAAGGAGGCAGGCGTAGACATTGAGGCGGGGGCTGATCTAGCCACGCACTTCGCCGATCTCATGCAGGCCACCTTCAGCCCGCAGGTCATCGCGAATCCGGGCGGGTTCGGCGGCCTCTATCGACTCCGCGGCACGCCGGGGTTGTTCGCCCGACGCTATGCCGACCCCGTGCTCGTAAGCGGTACGGACGGGGTCGGAACCAAGCTCAAGATCGCCTTCGCCCTGCAGAAGCACGACACGATCGGCATCGACCTCGTCGCCATGAGCGTCAACGATATCCTCGTCCAAGGCGCCGAGCCTCTGTTCTTCCTCGACTACCTGGCCACCGGACGCATCGACAGGGCAACGCTTCTCGCGGTCGTGGAGGGTGTGGCCGCCGGTTGCTGCGAGGCAGGATGCGCCCTGCTCGGGGGGGAGACGGCCGAGCTCCCCGGTTTCTACCAGGAAGGCGAATACGATCTGGCCGGATTCGCCGTGGGCGTGGTCGAACGCCGGCGCCTCATCGACGGGTCCAGCGTGAAGCCTGGGGATGTCGTGATCGGCCTGCCGTCGGCCGGGCTGCACGCCAACGGGTACTCGCTGGCGCGGCGCGTGCTGCTCGACGACGAAAGGCTCGACCTGACGCAGACGTGCGAGTCCCTGGACTGCACCCTGGGGGAGGAACTGCTGCGTCCCACCCGGATCTACACCCGCCCCGTGCTCGCCGTGCTCCAGGGCTACCGGCGGAAGAAGCCAGTCCACGCCCTCGCCCACATCACGGGCGGCGGTCTGCTGGACAATATCCCGCGCGCGCTGCCCCAACACTGCAATGCGGTCCTGCAGAAGGGCAGCTGGCCCGTACCGCCCGTCTTCGAGCTGATCCAGCGCTGCGGGCGCGTGGATCCAAACGAGATGTTCCGGGTCTTCAACATGGGACTCGGCATGGTGCTCATCGTGGCCCCGGTCAGCGCCAACGCCATCCTGGCCCGCCTGAAACGCGCCGGATGCCCGGGGTATGCCGTGGGCAAGATCGTGAAGGGCAAGGGTACGGTAACGATTCGCTCCTGAGCGAAGCAGGGGCCGCCCCGTGGAGGCCCTTGCACCCGAAGAGGGGATGCCATGAACATACTCATCATCGGAAGTGGCGGCCGCGAGCACGCGCTCGCCTGGAAGATCGCGCAGAGCCCGCGCGCCGACAAGCTCTACATCGCGCCCGGCAACGCCGGCTGCGCCGAAATCGGCGTGTGCGCGGACCTGGACCTGCAGAATCTCCCGGCCCTGGTCCGTTGGGCCAAGGAGCACGCGATCGACTTCGTGGTCCCCGGGCCGGAGGCGGTGCTCTGTGCGGGCATCGTGGACGTTTTTCGCGAAGCGGGAATCAAGATCTTCGGCCCGATTCGGGCAGCGGCCGAACTCGAAGGCAGCAAGATTTTCGCCAAAAATCTGATGCGCCGCCACGGCATTCCCACGGCCGACTACGCCCATTTCGAGCAGCACGAAGCGGCCGAGAACTACCTTGCGAGCCGGGAGGACGGCCCTGTCGTGATCAAGGCCGACGGACTGGCGGCCGGCAAGGGCGCCATCGTCTGCGACGACCACCAGGAAGCGCGCGAGGCACTCCGGCGTTGCATGGTGGATCAGGAATTCGGCGACGCCGGTAGCCGCGTGGTCATCGAAGAGTGCCTGCGGGGCGAAGAGCTCTCTGTGCTGGCCCTGACCGACGGCACGGCCATCGCTCCCCTGGCCTCCTCTCAGGATCACAAGGCCGTACACGACGGGGACCAGGGACCCAACACGGGCGGCATGGGCGCCTATTCTCCGGCGCCGCTCCTGACGGACGATCTGCTCGATACCGTGATCGAGAAGATCCTGGTGCCAACCGTCCACGCGATGAACGCCGAAGGCCGACGATACCGCGGCGTGCTCTACGCCGGCCTCATGATCACGGAAGGAGGCCCGCGCGTATTGGAGTTCAACGTGCGCTTCGGGGACCCCGAAACCCAGCCCATTCTCATGCGCCTGGATTCGGATCTGCTGGAGGTGCTGGACGCCACCGTGGAGGGGCGCCTGGCCGAGCAGGAGCTGCGGTGGAAGGACGATGCAGCGGTCTGCGTGGTGATGGCATCGGGCGGATACCCCGGGACATACCAGAAAGGCGTGCCGATCGAAGGGCTCGAACGCGCCGGAGCGCGCGAGGGCGTGGTCGTCTTCCACGCGGGAACCGCCCGGAAGAAGGGCCAGACACTTACGGCAGGTGGCCGCGTCCTCGGCGTGACCGCACTGGGATCGGACATTCCCGCGGCCATCGAAAACACCTATGCGGCGGTCGGTGACATCCAATTCGAGGGCGCCCAGTACCGCACGGACATCGCGCGGAAAGCCCTTGCGCGGCTCTAGCAATTCGAGTAGATTGCTCTCATGAATGGGTCGGTGGCCACGCGCTGCCTTCGAGTGGCAGAAGACAGAGAGCGCGCCATAGCCGAAGCGGTTTCGGTGCTGGGAGAAGGCGGTGTCGTGGCCTTTCCCACCGAGACGGTCTACGGTCTCGGCGTGCAGAGCGGCGACCCATATGCCGTCGAACGGCTCCGGCGGATCAAGGGACGGGAGGAGACGAAGCCGTTCCAGATTCTAATCGGGGACATTGCCCAAGTGGCACAGATCGGCGCCAACGCATGTCCGTTGGCCGAACGGCTCATGGCGAGGTTCTGGCCCGGGCCCCTGACGCTTGTGCTGCCGGCTGCCGCAGGGGGATGGCTGGGACTCCGGTTGCCGGATCACGCCTTTGTCCGGGATCTTGTGCGCGCCGCAGGGGGTCCCCTCGTAGCCAGCAGTGCGAACCGCGCGCGTGAGGAGCCGGCCCGTGACGCGCAGACCGTGTTCCGCGTCTTCGCTCATCGCGTGGAACTCGTGCTGGACGGCGGGCCCGTACGCATCGGCCGCGCGTCGACCGTGGTCCGGGTCGCAGCGGGCGCCTTGACCGTACTCCGGGAGGACGCGGTCTCAGCTGCCGCGATCTACCAGGAAATCGAATCGACATCCGACGGATAGAGAGGGCTCGGTCATGACATCTTTGGACGACAACGCGGATACCATCCCCCTGGCCAGCGACCACGCCGGGTATCCCCTCAAGGAGCGCGTCAAGGCGTGGCTCCAGATTCGCGGCCATTCGGTCAGAGACCTTGGCACGAATTCGGAAGAGAGCGTGGACTACCCCGACTTCGCCCAGCAGGTAGCCCGCGCCGTCAGCAACGGCGAGCACGCGCGCGGCGTACTGATCTGCGGGACCGGACTCGGGATGAGCTACGCAGCCAATCGCTTTCCTCGCGTCCGCGCCGCCCTCTGCTGGTCCGAGGACGCGGCCATGCTCTCCCGGACCCACAACGACGCCAACATCCTGATCCTCCCCGGCCGGCTCCCCACAGCGGACGCGGTCGAAGACATTCTGAGCGCGTTCCTGGAAACGCCGTTTTCCGACGAAGAACGACACCAGCGGCGGCTGGGGAAGATCGACAACCGGGACGACGATTCCTAGCCCGAGGATTCGTTATGACGGCACCGCACCATTCGCTTGTCGGTCAGACCGTTGGCGGATACGAGATCCTCGAACTTGTCGGCGAGGGCGGCATGGGGGCCGTCTACAAGGCCCGTCAGCTCTCCCTCGACCGCATCGTGGCTCTCAAGGTCCTGGCCCCGCACCTGGCGGGCAACGAAGAGTTCGTCGCGCGCTTCAAGCGCGAGGCTCGCTCCATCGCCAAGGTCAATCATTCGAACATCCTCCAGGTGCACGACGTGGCGGACGCCGAACACCTGCACTTCATCGCCATGGAGTTCATCGAGGGCACCAACCTCTCGGCCAAGCTCAAGGAGAAGGGATTCCTCGACTGGCGGGTCTGTTCGGAGTACGTCCGGCAGGCCGCACTGGGGCTGGCCAGCGCCGCCAAGGCCGGCGTCATTCATCGCGACATCAAGCCCGACAATCTGATGATCACCAAGGATGACGTGGTCAAGGTGTCGGATTTCGGGCTGGCCAAGGAGATGTCCTCGGGCGAACTGACGCAGACCGGCGATGTCATGGGCACGCCGGCCTACATGAGCCCCGAACAGTGCGACCGCAGCGATCTGGATACGCGGACCGACATCTACTCGCTCGGCGCAGCCTACTACCGCGCGGCCACCGGGGTGCTGCCGTTCAACGCGCCCACCCCCGTGGCCATGATGTACAAGCACAAGCACGAAGCCCTGATTCCGCCAAAACAGTACATGCCGAATCTGCCCGACGACGTCGGGCACGTGATCGAGCGCATGATGGAAAAGCGACCCGAGGACCGCTTCCCGAGCATGGCGGCCGTTGCCGAGGCGATCGACAAGGTGCTGCAGGGCGAGCCGCTGCCCGCACTCGACAGCACGCTCAAGATAAGCGGCCAGACGCCGCCGGCTCCTTCGGAGGCGGAGGGCCCTCCCCTGCCTTCCTTCGGCGCTCCGGCCGTCGGCCCCTCCGACCACCCGGAGGCGCTCTCGTTCGAAGAACTCGTCTCCAGCGGCGACCGATTGGCCCAGGAGGGACACATCCTGGCCGCCTGCGATGCCTGGCGACGCGCCCTGACGGTCAAGCCGGGCGATGCGGCGGTCAAGGAGCGCCTGGAGAAAACGAAGAAGGAATCCAGTGTCGCGTGCCTCAAGATCGGCGAAGGTCTTCTGGAACAGGGCAAGCTCAGCGCCCAGCGCGCCGAACTCAACCGCGTGCTGCAGGTCGATCCGGAAAACGTAGAGGCGCGGGAGAAGCTGGCCGCGCTCGAATTCATGGAGCAGCGACGGCGCCAGTCGCTTCTCCAGATCCGCAAAATGCTGTCGGCGGGTGAGCAGGAGAAGGCGCTGGAAATCTGGGCATCGCTCCATCCGACCCTGCGGGACAAGGCTCTGGCCTCCACCATGGACAACCTCAAGAACCGGGTCCTCCCCTGCCAGAGGCTCGCCGCCGAAGCCAAGGCCCTCACCGAGAAGGGACAGTTCGAAGAGGCGTTCGCCAAATGGGACCAGGCGATCGAGCTCGATCCCACCAACGATCGGGTCAAGCTGGGACGCCAGGAGACACGGCGGTACTACGACCGCATGGAAAAGGCCCTTCGCGCGGGGTACGAATACAACGTCAAGCGCCAATACCAGGCGGCCATCGATGCCTTCGAGCAGGTCCTCGCCATCAGCCCCGACAACAGCCAGGCCCAGCGGTACATCCTCGAGGCAGCAACCGAACTCGCGCGTTCGGCGGAGGCCCACCACGACTACGAGACAGCTGTGAAGCAGTGGCAGGACGTGCTGGAACGCAACCCCGGCGACAAGACCGCGATGGAGCAGCTCGAGAAGAACACGCGCAAGCGCAACGCCCTCAACAGCCGCCTCGAAGACGCGAAGACGGCTCTTTCCAAGGGGCGCTACGGCAAGTCCCTCCGCCGCTTCGCGCAGGCCCTCGAGCTTCAGCCCGAGAACAAGACGGCCCTGTACGGCATGGAGGAGGCGCGCACCCGTCGACTCAAGCGGCGCGTCCTTCCTCTGATCGTCCTACTCGTGGTCGGCGCCATCGCCGTAGGCGCCTTCCTGCACATGCGTTTCGAGCAGGAGCGGGACAGTGGCGACCGTTTCTTCCAGGACGCCCGCGCCGCGAGTCCGGACCAGCTGGAAGGCTACGGGCAAGCCATCCAGCACTGGGAACAAGCGCGCAAGGTTCCCCTCCTCGGATTCCTGCAGAGCCGAGAACTTGAGCAGCGGATCATCCGTGCCGAGGTCTACCGGAAGCTCGACCAGGAGGAGATCGCTTACCGCAAGCGGGAACTGGACATCCTCCAGAAGGGACGGGACGACCTGTTGAAGCTGCTCGATGCCTGCCGTAGAGCGCTGGGAGAAAAGGCGGCTGCCGCCGCGCATTTCCGGGTGGACTGGCACATCGCCCACATCCTGGCCAAGCGGGGAGAGCACAAGGCGGCCCGGGAGATCTACCAGCAAGCCCACAAGCTCCAGCAGACCACGCCGGGCATCCACTTCCCCGTGGAGCAGGATGGAATCCGCCGAGCCCTCGACAACTACCTGGAGGCCCGCGCCATCCTGGCCTCGGAGACGATCAGCCTCGTGGAGCGGGAGAAGCGGACGATGCGGCTCCTGGGGCTCGCCCTCCAGCAGTGGCCCGAGTTCGAGGAGGCCCAGACGCTTCTGACACAGCTCCGGGAGAAACAGAGCAAGATCGCCGATCGGATCAAGCTGGCCGAGAAGTTCAGGGATGCGGCCGGCGTGGCCGTGCGGGCGGGAGAACGGGAGGTGGCGGACGAGCGATTCGAACAGGCCCTGACAGCAGCCGCATCGGTGCTGAAGCTCCAGCCCAATCACTGGGACGCCCGGAAGATTGCTGCAGAGATCGAGTGGCGCAGGGAGGCCGGTGAGGACATGGTCTTCTTCATTTATCCGCATTCGGACGACCTCCAAATGGCGCGCAAGTTCCGCGCGTTTGCTTTGGATCGTTACGAGTGGCCCAACCGAAAGGGGCAGGATCCATGGACCGGGCCTTTCGCCAAGGCCGTCGAACTGGCAAAAGCAGCCGGCAAGATGCTTCCCTACCGGGACGAGTGGAAGTACGCGGCGCAGGGAGGAGAAGAGGCCCGGGTGTATCCCTACGGCAACGAGTACGACCCGGCCAAAAGCAATGCGGGCAAGCAGCGCATGCGGGCATGGCCCTGCGGGTCCAAAGCATCGGCCCGTACGCCCGAAGGCCTGTACGACATGGCGGGCAATGTCGCCGAATGGGTCCGCACGCGCCACGGACCTGCCGGCGAACGATGCTACACGGCAGGCGGCCACTACGCGAGCGCTGAGGAAGCCTGCCGCAACGATGTCTTTGAACTCCGCGTCGCCAAGCTCAGCAGCAAGCAGGTCGGCTTCCGGGCGGCCAGACGGTGGGAGATCAAACGGAGCCAATAGCGCGGACCGGTGTTCCCCCACCGGCCCTCGAGCCCGGGAGGTCAAAGCGACCATGCGCGCCATCGCGATCGACGGACCGGCCGGAGCCGGCAAGAGTTCGGTAGCCCGTGCCGTGGCCCAGGCACTCGGGTTTCTCTACGTCGACACGGGTGCCATGTACCGCGCCATCGTCTTCAAGGCCCAGCGTCTGGGCGTGGACCTCGAAGACGAGGAGGCCATGGGCGATGTCGCCCGCACCGCGCGCCTCGCGTTCGACCCGTCCGGCGCCCGCATTCTCCTCGACGGAGAAGACGTCTCGGACGCCATTCGTTCCCCGCTCGTCACCCGGCTCACCCGTTTCTCGGCCCGCGCAGCACCGGTTCGCGAGGTCCTCGTGCGCCAGCAGCGCGAGATGGCCCATCGCCAAAAGGTGGTCATGGAAGGACGGGACATCACCACCGTGGTCCTCGCGGACGCCGACTGGAAGTTCTTCCTGACCGCGAGCCCGGAGGAGCGCGCCCAGCGGCGGGCCAAGGAGATGCAGGAGGCCGGACACGAGGTGGATTCCGCTTCGCTGCTGGAGGATATTCGAAACCGGGATCAATCCGACGCGCAGGTGGGCCCGCTTCGCGACGCGATGGAGCTCGCCCTCTCGGACGAAGGCGCCATCGTCTACCTGGACACCACAGACATGCGCCTGGAAGACGTCGTCCAGACGATCATCGGGCACGTGCGTCGCGATCGCTAGGCGAGATCGGAAT
>CAZBZG010000119.1:11653-12817 GCA_964496245.1 uncultured Planctomycetaceae bacterium
GGGACAAAGCTTCTACCACTTCTGCCGGTTCTCGCTTCGCATCCTCTTCCGCTGCACGGGAGGCGTGGAAACCGAGGATGTCGAGAAGATGCCGGCGACCGGCCCGGTGATCGTGGCGTCCAACCACGCCAGCTACCTCGACCCCGTGCTGCTCGGAACCTATCTGCCCCGGCCCCCGCATTTCATGGCTCGCGCCAGCCTGTTCGCCAACCCCCTGTTCGGACGGTTGATCGGCGCGCTCCTCGCCTTTCCGGTCGATCGGGATGGCGATCCCCGCCAGGCGCTGCGCACCATGGGCGAGCGGCTCTCCGGCGGGCACCCCGTGCTGATCTTTCCCGAAGGCACCCGCACGAGGACGGGCGCCCTCCAGCCGCTCAAATCCGGTGTCGCCATGCTGAGTACGCGCTTCCTCGCGCCGATCCTGCCCGTCTACGTAAAGGGCAGCTTCAAGAGCTGGCCCCGGGGGCGCCGCCTGCCCCGTCCCCATGGCTACCGGATCCTGGCCGGGGATCCCCTGACGCCAACATCCGCCACAGACGGCACCGGCCGGAAGGCGGAACGCAAGCGCCTGCTCCACGACCTGAAGGCTGCCCTGGGGGCGCTCGAGCAGCGCGCCTGGGAAGGCGAGACGCCGCCCCGGCTCCCGCCCGAAGGCGTCGGGGGAGCCGACGGAACATTGGCGAGCGAAGAGGGAAAAACCACCCCGTGAGGTCGCTCAGATGGCGCCGAACGCGGGCAGGCGTTCGGCCACGAAGTGGACCAGGGCTTCATCATCGCCACCCGGGAACTCGTCGATCGCCTCGAACACCACCTGGATGGGGCCGATGCTCCGCTTGAGGCCGAGGAGCGTGCGCAGCAGACCGTGCAGTTTCGCCTCGGACATCCGCGACGGCACGATCCCGTCCACCAGCCGGGGGCTGACCTCCCGCGCCGCCTCGATCAAGCCGTGAACCGCCTCCCGTTCCAGGCACTCGGGCAGGTGCCGGGCGAGCAGCTCCTCCACATGCCCCGACAGCACGGTCGCCGGGGTGGCCACGTGAAGCCCCGGCCGTTCGGCCTTGCGCTGCTGTGCAGGGCGGATCCAGCAGGAGGGCAACCCGAAGAGGGGATCGGGCTGGATATCGCGGGAGAGCGCGAGAAGCTGGTTCCGGTTCTTGGGGTGCT
>CAZBZG010000120.1:0-12797 GCA_964496245.1 uncultured Planctomycetaceae bacterium
CTTGGACGCCTTGCGCAGCTGTTCGGCGATTCCGTCGGGATCGCCCTTCTGGACCGCGGCGTCGAAGGCCTTGAGCACCTTCTTGAGCCTCCGCTTGCGCACGCGGTTGCGCAGCGTCCGCTTCTTGGTCTGGCGCATGCGCTTCTTCGCCGACTGAATGATGGGCATTGCATTCCCTTCTACGCAGTTCCGTCACAGCGAGCCGCAGACTGTACCGCCTGCGGCCGCGGGCGTCAAGTCCCTTTTCCGGGAGCAGCGGTCTCTCCCATTTCGCGGATCCGCCGCTGGAGCTCGGGGACCTTCTTCTTGACATCCTTGTAGTTGATCTCGAGCTGATAGATATAGGTATAGAGCTCGAGCGCCTGCTTGAGTGACTCGGCGTCTTCCTTGGCCTCCTGGGCCTGGGCCTCGTAGTACATGGGCTCGCGGATCTTCTCGTAGAGCTCCTGCTTCTCCCGGGCCCGGCGGTACTGCTCGATGGCGAGGTCGTACTGCTCCTGGCCGTAGAACGACCGGCCCAGACTGGTCAGAGCCGTGATCTTGAACTTGGGATCCTTGGCCGCCTGCTGGAGCTCGCCCACGGCGTCGTCGTACCGCTCGGCCTGGAAGTAGAGTTCGCCCAATCGGTTGTGGAAGTTGGCCTTGAGCGGCTGCGCTTTGACCCGGCGTTCGTACTCGGCGATCTCGTAGTCGAGCAACTCCTCGCGCTGCTTCTTGAGCTTCTGCTTCAGCCCCTTGGCCTTGGGGTTGGACTTGACCTGGTGCTGGAGGGTCTTGAACTCGTTGTGCATGTTCTTGATCTCGAGATCGCCCATGCGGTCCATTACCGTGTTGTCCGAGGGATTGAGCTCGTGGGCCTTCTCCAGGTTCTTCTTGGCTTCCGCGTACCCCGTCTCCCAGTCCTCCAGATCGAAGTAGACGTTGGCGATGTCGAGGTACACGCGGTGGTCGTCCGGGCGCTCCTTGGCGTCGTGCTCCTGCCGGTACTTGACGTACCGCAGGCGGGCGTCGTCGGTGCGCAACTTGTTCGAGTCGAGTTCCAGGAAGTCCCGTTCCTCCTCGTCCTTAACGATCTCGTGGGATCCCCGCTCCACGCCCCTGGCATAGGTGCTGCTCGTCTCCATGGCGGAGATGTCCTTGCTCTCGCGCTCCACGTCGGGGTCGTCGGGGTTCATCTCCCGGATCTTGTCCAGGCAGTGCAACGCATCCGTGGGGCGCTCGAGCGCCTTGTACAGCTCGACCAGTTCCCACAGATTGCCCGCGTCTTCCTGATCGTGCTTGCTCGCGATCTCCTGTCGCTGCCAGGCGGCCAACTCCGTAAGCTCGGCCTTGGCTGCCGCGCTGGCCAGGGTCTTCATGGCCGCCGTGCTCGCCGGCTGGCTGGTCAGGGCATTCTCCGCAGCGATGATGGCCTGCTCTTGCTTGCCGAGGCTGGTCAGCAAAACGGCCTTGACGTAGGACGGAAGCATTTTGATCGAGCTCCCCCCCCCGCTCTCATTGGCCGCACGCGTCTGCGTGGCCCGCAATTTCGTGCGCGCGTCGATGTTCTCCGGCTGGATGGAGAGCGCCTGGATGTAGTTGAAGACGGCCAGATCGTAGTTGCGGCGGTTGAGTGCCTCCTCGGCACGCTTGATCAACTTGGAGATGTCGACCTTGGCCACCAGCGTCCTCCTGCGCACTGGGACATTCCAGGGCGGGCCCGCGCGCCGCCGCGCCGGACGGCTGGATCGCGAAACACAGAACCCGATGGGGGCATTATGGTATACGCGCGCGCGCGCGCCGTCAACCGAAAAAGCACGGTCGAAAACCGCCTGATGCAGCGCCGGCCCCGCGCGCGACCCCGGTCCGCCCCCGGGGTGCGGCCTGCAGCCGGCCGGCTTTTCGGTTGCGTCCTCACGCCGCAAGCGCCATCATGGGAAGGGCCCGGACCCTTTGTTCCCCGGAGGATCGCATGGCCGGCCCGCCGCGTTTCCTCGTTCGCCCCGACACCCTCCAGCAGGGTCCGTGCCAGCTGCCGGCCGACGAAGCCCGTCACGCAGCCTGCGCGCGCCGCCTGCGGCCGGGCCAGCCCGTGGAACTGTTCGACGGCGCCGGCCGGGTCGGACAGGGGGTCGTGTCCGACGTCACGCCCGCGGGCGTGACCGCCACGGTGGAGCGGATCGAACGCGAACCGCCGCCCGGGCTCCGGCTCGTGCTGTCGACCGCCATTCCCAAGGGGAAGCGCTGGCAGACGCTTGTGGAGAAATGCACCGAGCTGGGCGTCTGGCGCATCGAGCCGGTTTGGTTTGCGCGGGCCACGGCCAGGGGCGAAGGCGACCCGGGCAAGTGGCAGCGGTGGGCCCGGGAAGCGAGCAAGCAGAGCCGGCGTGTCTACGTCCCCCGCATCGACCGGCCGGTCGACCTCTCCAGACTGCTGGCCGGAGATCCGGCCGACCTGTCTCTGCTCGCCCATCCCGGGGCCGCTCCCGTGGGAGCGCACGCCGATCGGATCTGTGAAGCGCATTTGATCCGCGTGCTGATCGGCCCGGAGGGCGGCCTCACGGACGAAGAGCACCGGGCCTGCCAAACGGCCGGGTTCCAGTCTGCGGGGCTCGGGCCCCACATCCTGCGCGTGGAGACGGCTGCGTTGGCGGCCTGCGCACTGGTGCACGCGGTCGCGAAGAACTTCAGCGCTCGATCCCCGGACGCGCCCCCACCCCCTTCTCGAAGTAGTGCTTGACCAGCCGCATCTCGGTCACGAGATCGGCAACCGCGATCAGGTCCGGCCCTGCCCCCCGACCGGTGAGGACGAGCTCCACGGCATCCGGTCGCGCGCGGAGGAGCTCCAGAACGGTCTCTGTCGTCAGAAGCTTGAAGTGCACCGCGCAGAGGATCTCGTCGAGGATGACCACCCGAAACCGTTCGGAGGCCAACGCGTCGGCGGCCTTGCGGACCCCCTCTTCGGCACGGCGTACGTCCTCCGGATCCGGCTCGGCGCGCAAGTGTAGAAACGAAGGGGCGCCATAGGGCTCGATCATGATCTGTTCGGCGAACCGCTGGAGCGCTTCGATCTCGCTCGTCCCGCCGTTCTTCATGAACTGCCCGATGTAGACGCCCAGGCCCGCACCCGCTGCGCGCAGGGCCAGCCCCAGCGCGGCCGTGGTCTTGCCCTTGCCGTCGCCGGTGTAGATGTGGACGTGTCCGTGGGGCCAATCGGTCTCGGTCTGGGTCATGGCTTCAGGATAGCGGCCGCGGTCGGCAAGTCAATCGCCGCTTCGGCAAAAAGGCCGTGCCAGAGAGACCGGGGGCGGCTACAATCGCGTGCGTCACGGTCTTGTCCAAAGGAACGCGTATGCCGCGCGCCGTGGTCCTGCTCTCCGGCGGCCTGGATTCGGCCACCACCCTGGCCATCGCCCGAAGCGAAGGCCGCACGTGCCACTGCTTGTCGGTCGGCTACGGCCAGCGGCACGCCATCGAGCTCGAGGCCGCCCGCGCGGTCAGCGCGTCGCTCGGCGCAGCCGAGCACCGGTGCATGGAGCTAGACCTCGCCGCCTTTGGCGGATCGGCGCTGACCGACCCGAGCATGCCGGTGCCTCGAAAGCGCGCAGCCGGGCAAGCCCCGCGCGCGGGCGAGACGGGCGCGAGTGAGATCCCGCCCACCTACGTGCCCGCGCGCAACACCATCTTCCTGGCGCTCGCGCTGGCGTGGGCCGAGGTGCTGGAAGCCGAAGAGATCTTCATCGGCGCGCACGCGGTGGACTATGCCGGCTACCCCGACTGCCGGCCGGAATACATGGACGCCTTCCAGCGCTTGGCCGGCTTGGCC
This sequence comes from uncultured Planctomycetaceae bacterium, assembly GCA_964496245.1. Lineage (GTDB taxonomy): Bacteria > Planctomycetota > SZUA-567 > SZUA-567 > SZUA-567 > CAZBZG01. The sequence goes on from CAZBZG010000120.1 coordinate 3,806, forward strand.
ACGCGTGCGGGCGTGGAGGGCCGGGCCGTGCGGATCCGCGCCCCGCTCCTGGATCTCTCCAAGGCTGACATCATCCGCCGCGGTGCAGCCCTCGGCGTGGACTTCGCGCTCACGCATTCGTGCTACGACCCCGACGACCAGGGCCGCGCCTGCGGCGCGTGCGACAGCTGCGTGCTCCGCCGCAAGGGATTCCGCGAAGCCGGCGTGCCCGACCCCACGCAATACCAAGCGGGAACGCGGTGAGCGCGCTCCGCAGACCGGGCCGTTTCTGCCGGTCATGTCAGGCGGGCTGTGCCGCAGTCTTGGCGCCTGCGCCACCAGGCGGAAAAAGCCGCTGCCCGCCCAATTGCATCACGACAACCTCTTAAAAAGGAATGTGTTACGGAAAGGCGCCGACTGCGCGCCGGCCGTGCATGCCACCGGCATCTCCGTGGTTCGGGCTTCGCTGGAACCGTTTTTCCTTGACAACTGCGGGCTGCTGCGTCATCATGCCAAGCTTAGCTCATGGTGGCTATGCAATCGCCGCCACCGCTCTTTGAAATGACGACCATTCTTCGAGGTGCCGGAAGACGGTGAGAATCCGTCGCTGACGCGCAGCTGTAACCGGAGCGTGTGCCATCGAACGGCGACCACTAGACGCAACCGCGTCTGGGAAGGGCGTCGGCCAATGGTAACCGGAAGCCAGAAGACGACGTCGAAGGATGGGGTGCCTGCGGCCTCCGCGCGAATCGGAATCCGTGGTGTCAGGTGCACGCTGGCGCGTCTGCCACGTGAGCAACGAGCGGACGCAGATAGCCTTCAGCCCACCTCGACAATCGAGCTTCTCACCCCATCCGGACGTCTGGATGGGGTTTTTTCGTTTCGTTGCCTTGTTGACGAAGAAAGGAGGTGGTTCGACTGCAAAGAGAAGACGGAAGAGAAACAGGGAGGGCGCCGCACGAACGGCGCAAGAGCGGCCCGGACGCCGGGACGCCACTGGAGGCAGAACCCGGGCGCCCGGACCACAGACAACGAGCATTATGAAAGGGAAACGCATGTTTGGCAAGATCAAACGCAAGGGTTTCACACTGGTGGAGCTGTTGCTGGTCATCCTGATCCTCGGCATCATCGCCGTGGCCGTGGTACAGCAATTCGGCGTGTCCGAGGCCGAGGCCAAGAACGCGGTGAGCGGCTTCAACAAGGGCGCGCTCGAGAAAGCGATCATGGACTTCCATTCGGTCCACGGCGTCTATCCCTCCAACTGGCACACGGGCTTCGAGGATGCTGGCGCCACGACCTCGATGGACGGCCTGTCGCTCGAGATCGCCGTCAACATGGGCGCCGCAGGCACGACCAACGAGACCGTAGCGGCGGCGAACATCACGAACAACTACGCCAAGGGCTGCCAGGTCACAACGCCCGGCCCCAACGTCCAGACGCTCACGGCCGACCAGGTCATGGCCCTGCGCGACAAGGGCATCCATGGATTCGCCACGGGCACGCCGACCAAGAACGTCTTCGCAAACATCACCCCGCTCAGCGAGACCGCGCCGTCCGCCTGGATCCTGACCGGCGGCGCAGACCTTTACCGCGGGTCGAACCAGCTGCCCTGGAGTGGTGGCGCGCCAGGAGATTACGAGCTGGGCGACGAGGTCGTGACCATGAACGGGCGAGCGCTCTCCGAGTATACCCAGTGGAGCCCCACCGACGCGGTGCTGCTGGTCTTTGTCACGGAGAACGTGGCCTGGAGCGCGGTCTTCAAGGGCGACAAGGACGCCACCGGAAACGGCTCCATGATCGACAAGGGAAAGATCGGGTTCACCAAGGCTGGCGTGGATCCAAACGCGCCTGCAGAGGGCGGGTTCCCGTACTACCTCGCGGCGTTCTATTTGTCTCCGGGTGCCGGCGGCTCCAACATCGGCAGCAAGGCTGGCATCTGGTGCGATTTCCTCGGCATCCTGGACAGCGATCTCAACCCGGTGAGCCCGTAGCCGAGGCGCACCGGCCAGGATGTGATTCCACAAAGGGAGCGGCACGGTGGGCGGATCCCGGATCCGCCCACCGCCGCACTATACATGAAGCAATCACGCGGATTGACCCTCGTCGAACTCCTCATCGTGGTGGCCCTGCTGGCGGTCATCGCGGGGGTGGTTGTGAGCGGGTACGGGCAATCAAACCGTCACGCCGAACAAATCGTGGTGCACACAGAAATGCGCAGCATTCGGGAGGCCTTCGGCCGGTTCCGGGCGGACTGCTGCCCCCCAGACCTCGACGAAGTCCGCAAGTTCGGACTGTGGCCGTTGATGGCCAGTGAACACCCGGACAAGGGCGCGATAGGCTATACAGTCTACGATGGGTACGATCCGGCCACCGCATCTGGCTGGAGCGGCCCATACCTGGCGTCCGAAGGCATGCGCACAGTGGACGACGAGCCCGACCGCATGTCGGGCCGCAGGACCTTCGGACAAGAGACCGAACCAACGGGCACCAAGGTGCCGGTCGTCCTCTCCCCATGGGGCGAACACTACCGCGTCATGGCCCCCAAGGACGCCAGCTACGACTACGACACGCGTCGCCTGCTCCTGGTCTGCCTGGGAGCATTGGGCGAACGCGAGTGGGATGCGGGGCAGGGACGATACGTGCCTGTCGACGAAGCCCAGCAGGAGCAGGACCTGCTGGCCGACCTGCAGGAGGGCATCGATGACTGGCTTTACGCGCCCGAGACGCTGACGCCGGCTCTGACGCCGGACGAAGCGCTGGCAAAGCTGGCCGGCGACTTCCCCGCGCAGACGTTTCAATGGCTCATTCCGTCGGAAGCAAGGGAGGTGCCGTGACCGCTCGCCAGGGTCTGACCCTCGTCGAACTGCTCATCGTCCTGGCCATCCTCGCCATGATGGCCGGCCTGCTCGTCACGTCCACCGACGGCATGATGGACCGGGCGCGGGTGGACGAGACCGAACGGCGCGGCCGCGCCATCGTGGAGGCGCTTGCCTGCGACCGCGAGGGCACCAGTCCCTTTGTGGCAGACATGGGCCGGCCCCCGGTTCTCACATCTCCGGCACCGGGGGAAGAATTTGCGGAGCTGTGGCAGAAGACCGGCTGCCGCTACGAGGATGGACCCTACTCCGCAGCCGTCGCCTGGGGGGCGGGAGACACCGGGACCACGCACATGTCGCTCGCGTGTGGCTGGCGCGGCCCCTACATCACGGTCCATGGGGACAAGCTGCACGACGGCTGGCCGGAAGGAGATTGGGGGTTGTCAGTCGATGCGGACGGAGACTGGCAAGTCGACAGCGCGCCGCTGCCAGCCACAGGCGATGGCATCCTGAAGTTCCGCAGCTACGGCGCCGATGGTGCGCCGGGCGACGGCGAAACGTGGGCCGACCGCGATCGATTGTTTCCTCGCTATGGCACGCTCTTGCCGCAGACCGCAAGCTTGCTTGTGAGCCTCCAGTTCGAGGACGGAGGCAGCTGGCCAAATGTGGAGCAGAGCGCTCACCCCTACGTACGGGTCATCCTGGCGGTCCCGCATTTCACCGAGGCACACACGGGGGCGGCGACGATCCGAGCGGAATGGGAGTCCGGGGCTGGGGCTATAAACAGAACCTTCCGGAAGTATCGCTCCGACGGGACCACGCAGGACACTACCGTGATCTGCAACAGCCAGGATGCAACCGAAGGCAAGTACCACAAGGTCTGCTTCAAAGGCTTGATGCCCGGGCCGAGGCTGGTGACAGCGTACAGCCACGACGATTCAGACCTGATTGGCGAATGCAAGGCTCCGACCCTGGTTCTGCTGCGGTCGGGACAGACGACCGAAGTGACGTTGCGCCTCGAGAAGCCCTAGACTTCACAGCACAGGCAGGATGCCTGTGCCACATGGGTGTTGTAGCCCAGGCGCTCCCGCCTGTGCACCGATTCGATGAGAGGCTGATCGTTGGCCATCACCAGGATCCTCCGCAAACCCGTGCGCGACCCCATCGCCGTGCTGCTGCACGACGGGATCAAGTGGCATGGGGCGTCGTTCTGGTTCGAGGGCAACGAATACCGGTGCGTGGACACGCGGATCGTGGGGGGCGCAGACCCCAAGACCCTGCCGGAGGCGCTGCTGCAGTGGGCCAGCGCCAACCGCTGCGAGCGGATGCGCGTCTTTCTGCCGTCCGAGGTGCATGAGCTCGATCCGCACCTGCCATCGGATGCGGCAGCCGACGAGGTGCAGACCGCCCTGTCGTTCGAACTCGCCCCCAGCCTGCAGCTGGCGCCCGGCCAGCTGCGCGTGGCTGCCGTGCGGGCCGACACCTTTCGCATGGGCGGGGATCCGGACCTGTTGCTCGCCGCTGGTTTCGACGCGCGCACCATCGACCGGTTCGACGCCGCGTGCCGAGCCGCGCAGCTTCGGTTCGAAGGCGTGGGCGCGCTCGAGATGGCGGCCCTGGCCCGGCATGCGCGGGAAGCCAGCGACCAGGCCCTGCTCGTCATCCGGCACCGGTCCATGTTCGCCGCAGCCCCCGCCGAGAAGGGCGGCGACTTCTTCGTGCGCAACATCCCCTTCGGCCCGCCCCAGGACGGCGAGATAGAGAACGACTGGAGCGAACGCATCGCCCAGCGGCTGGGGCGGCTCCGCGCCCGGCCGGTCCTGCTCCTGACAAGCCACACGTCGCCCCATGAAATCGCCGCGCTCGTGCGGCGCGCCCTCGACTGCGAGACCCCCGAGGTCGCGCAGCTCGACGAGGCCGCGCCGCTGATCCTGCGGCATGCGGCCTGGGCCAATGTGGGCGTGATCGACAACGGCTGCGCCTCGGTCGCCCGGCCCGAGCCGGAACGAAACTGGAAGCGCATCGCTTGCGTTGCGAGCGCCGGCCTCGTTTTGCTCGCGCTCGCTACCTGCGTCTGCATCGAGATCATGCTCAGGGCAACCCGACCCGCTCTTCGCACAGCCGTGCAGGAAGCGCAGGCCGTCCAGCAGACCGCGAACACGTTGCGTCAGCAGATCCACGCCGAGCAGAGGCTGTGCGCCCGGCTCGGGAGCGGCGCACGGGTGGAGCCGATCTGGCTCACGGTCCTGGAAGCCCTGCCGGAGGCCGTCGGTCCGCACAGCCGGCTGCGAAGCGTCAAGATTGACGGGAGCGACCTCGTGCTGCAGGGCCTGACCACGCAGCCGGCGGACCTGCCGGTCCTGCGCCGCGCACTCGACCGCGCCGTCGCGCCCCTTGGCTGGACGGTAAAGGAAGGGGGCATCGCGAGCACCGGACGGGACTGCGGCTGGAGCTTCACCTACCGCGTCACACAGGGAGCGCGATGATGGAGGCTCTTCTGGCAGCGTGGGGTCGCGTGGCCCCCTGGCAGCGAATAATCCTGGGCGCAGCGCTCGCCGGGTGTACGGCATGGGTCTATACCGACCGCCGCATCCAACCCGTGCGAGAGGAGGTCCGCAGCCTGCGCATGACATTGCGAGAGATGGAGCCAACGACCGCGCAGGAACGTACGGCGCCCGTCGAAAAGCTCCGCACACAGCTCGCGTCGCTGCGCGCGCGCAATGAGGACCGCTTGCGGGTGAACGACGAGGAAGGACAACGGGCCGTGCTCGCGATGCTCGGCCGCATCGACGAGCTGATCCGCGCCTCGCGCATGATCCTGATCCGGCGGCACGACCCCGCGGCAAAGCGTCGAGGGGCCCCGCACCGGCGGTCGGCACGACCGCACGGTCGCCCCGGCAGACCGGCGCAAGGCCAGGAGGATCGCCTGCTGGGTTTGCCGCCGGACATCCGCTCGTCCGCGTACCGGCACGAGGTATCCGGCGGCTTCCTCCAGGCCCTTCAGCTGCTCGCATGGCTGAATGCTCTGGAAGTCCCGTGTGAAATCCGGGAGATCGTCGTACAGAGCCGAGACCAGCCCGGCGCCCGCGCAAGCGTGATCCTGAAATTCACAGCCATCGTGTACTTCCGTCCGTGAGCGAACGAGCATGATCGATCTGCGCAAAGTGACGGTAACGCCCCATGCCTTGGCCCTCGTGCCCGGCACCCTGGCCCGGCGGCTCAAGTGCCTGCCGCTTATGGTGAACGATGGCGCGCTGACCGTGGCCGTGCGGGACACGTCGGACTACGGCGTGCTAGACCAACTCCAGCAGCGCACGGGGCTCGAGATCCGCCCGCTGCCAGCCAGCGATCCCGACATGCTGGAGACCGCACTGCGGCGCTACTACCCGTCAGATGCGGCGGGCGAGGACAACGCACCCGCGCTCTTCCGTGGGATTCTCCACCGCGCAGTCCAGATCCGCGCGTCCGACATCCACCTCGACCCAGCCGGCGAAGGCGGGGCGGTGCGGGTGCGCGTGGACGGCGCTCTGCGCGTGGACCGGGAACTGTCGGCCGAAGCCCTGGGCGAGCTCATCTCGGCGGTCAAGGTCATGGCCGGCATGGACATCGCCGAGCGGCGCGTGCCCCATGACGGCCAGTTCGAGACCGAAAGCGCGGGCGAAAAGATCAGCCTGCGCGTGGCCAGCATACCCGTGATCCACGGGGAAAAAGTGACCCTGCGGCTCCTGGGTTCCGAGAAGGAAGAGACGCTCGCGAGCCTGGACATGCTCGGCATGAGCAAGGAGCACTACGAGATCTTCGGCCGCGCGCTCGGCGTCTCCAATGGGGTGCTCCTCCTGACCGGCCCCACGGGCAGCGGCAAGACCACCACCCTGTACGCGGCCCTGCGCCGGCTGGCCGCGCCCATGGACAGCCACATCCTCAGCATCGAGGACCCGGTGGAGATCCCGGTGTCCGGCGTCAACCAGGTCCGCGTGCGCCACGAAGAGGGCCTGACCGGCTTCCACCGGGCCCTGCGCAGCGCCCTGCGCCACGATCCGGACATCATCATGATCGGCGAGATCCGGGACGCGGAGAGCGCCGACATCGCGGTCAAGGCGGCCATGACCGGGCACCTCGTGCTCTCCACGCTGCACACCAACGATGCCGTTGGCGTGATCACGCGGCTAAAGAATCTGGATGTGCCGCCCTACCTCATCTCCGCCACGCTCCGCCTCGCCGCCGCCCAGCGCCTGGTGCGCACGCCCTGCCCTCACTGCGTGGCGAGCGCCCGCCCGCCGGCGGAGGTCTCCGAGCGCATGGGGCTCGAGCCCGGCGAGACCGCGGCGGAGGCCAAAGAATGCCCCCTCTGCGGCCACATCGGCTATGCCGGGCGGACCGGGCTCTTCGAGATGGTGCCCGTGGACGATGGGCTTCGGGAACTGATTCTCGCGGGCGCCGGCGAAATCGCCATGCGGCGGTACGTCTTCGCGGAGGGGGGGCAGCCGACCCTGCTCCAGGATGGCCTCAGCAAGATCCGACAGGGCGTGACCACGCCCGCGGAGGTCGACCGTGCAGTCTTGATCGGAGTGTGACCCCGTGGCGATCTTCGAATACGTGGTTTCGGATGCAGGCGAACGCAGGACCGGCACGGTGGAAGCCGGCAGCATGGACGAGGCGGGCGAAGTGCTGCGCGGGCGCGCCCTGGTCGTGCTCAAGCTCTCCGAGGCTGCGACCGCAGAGGCAGAGACCGCCTCGACCGGCTCGGCCTCCGGAGTGGAGAAGCGCTGCGGCGGGCTCCTGACCGCACCGCGCAGGGTCGAAGCCGCCCTGGGGCAGCTGGCCGCGCTGCTCGACGCGGGCGTGCTCGCGGTGACCGCCCTGGAGGGCGTGGGACGCCAGAGCCCGTGGCTGCTTCGCCGCGCGCTCCTGCGCGCGGCCGGGAAGATCCGCGAAGGCGTGGGATTCGTGGACGCCCTCCAGCAAGAGGCCCCGTGGCTGGGCGATGTCCCCCTGGGGCTCATGCGCGTGGGCGAGGCGAACGGGCAATTGGGCGAGATGCTGCGCTACGGCAGCGAGTGGCTGGAGCGCAAGCGCAGGATCCGCAGGCGCCTCGTCGAAGCCATGGCCTACCCGGCGGTCGTGACGATCCTGGCCTTTGGCGTCGGCTATTTCCTGGTGACCCGGGTTATCCCCAAGATTTTGGAATTCATCGTCAAGAACACGGGCACAGCCACGTTGCCGCCGGCCACCCAGCTCTTGGTGGACATCACCAACGCGATCCAGGCCTACGGGCTGCCGGTCCTCCTAAGCGCGGGCATCCTCGTTCTCGGCCTGGCGCTGGGGAGGCGCAACCAGGCCGTCGGGCGCGTCACCGACCTTGTTCTGCTCTATCTGCCCGCGGTCGGCCGGGTCTTTCTCGCCTCGGCCAATGCCATCTGGTGCCGCACGTTGGGCCTGCTGCTGGGGGGAGGGGTTCACGTGGTGCGCGCCTTCGAACTGGTGCAGGAGCACACCTACAACCGTTACGTGCGCGCGCAGATGGCCAAAGCGCGGGAGGAGATCCTGCTGGGCGCGTCCATCTCCGAAGCCATGAAGACGACCGCGCTCCCGCGGCTCTGCCCCATGGCGGCCATGATGCTGGAGGTGGGGGAAGGCGCGGGCACGGCCGATGCGAGCCTGCTCAAGGCGGCGCAATACGCGGAAGAGGATTTGCTGCAGCGCATCGAGCTGCTCAGCAAGTTGATCGAGCCGGCCATCTACATCGTGGTCGGCACCATGGTGGGATTCGTGTACTACGCGTTCTTCATGGCCACCCAGGCCGTGTCGCAAAGCCTGATCCGATGACCATTGACCGCAAAGGAGAGAGAATGCGCTGGTTCTGTCCATTGCTGCTCGTCAGCCTGAGCGGGTTCGTTCAACCCGGAACCGCTGGCGAGCCGAACGAACCGGAGCCCGCGAAGACCGCGGCCGCGCCGACCGGAGAAGGGGAGCGGGCGCCAGCCGAAGGCCATCCCCACCGCGCAGACGACAAGGCGACCGCGGCGGACGACTCCGTTGCGCCCCCGCAGGCGAACGCGCGGGGCGAACGGCGCGACCCTTTTGCGCCAGCCGAGGCTCCAGAGCGTCCTGCAGCCGCATCCGACGGCATGGTGGCGGCCCGCGACAGCGACATCCCCACGGGCTGGTGTGCCGCGATCCAGTCGGCCAGCTGCGCC
>CAZBZG010000121.1:0-12794 GCA_964496245.1 uncultured Planctomycetaceae bacterium
TTCCTCCAGTGGCTCCAGGCCTATGAAGTCGACGCGAAGACCGTCAAGGCCGTGCTGCACACGCTTGGTACGGTCTTCCCGCAGGTGCAGGTCTGGCAGACCAAGCCCGGGGACATGCTGCTCGTCTGCTCCCGGTCGCCCATGGTCATCGACGTGTCCGAGGTCCGCCGGCGCATGGGCCTCCACCCGTATCGCAGCGCGCTGCCGCACGTCTGGCGCGTGGAAGCGGTCGAGGGCGTGCTCGGCCACTTCGTGTCCACCGGCGCGGTGATCGAGGCGATCGAAGCCGAGGGCGACGTGCCGATCAACACGGATGATCGCAACCTGGTCGAGTACGGCTTCGCCCGCACCGTGGGGCGCAAGCGGGGCTTTATGGTGGAAGAGTTGCGTGTCTGGGCGCGGCAGCACGGAGCCCACCGTCCGCCCACCACGGACGACGCGGACATCGACTGGGTGCGCGTGGAAGACGAGCGCATGCTCATGTACGCGCAGCACGAGGCGCGCGTGCCCATCAGCCGCAGCTACAGCGAGGCCCAGCGCATGCGGGGGTTGGCCCTGACCCAGTACGTGCAGAAGCATCTCGATGCGGCGCTCGAATTGTGGCAGCGCCAGCCGCGTGCGCCCGAAAGCCCCACCGAACTGCTCGTGGTCGCCCACGCCTGCGCCGATCAGGCCCGGCCCGAGACCCGGGTTCACCTCGAACGGCTGGGTGCGTTTCTGCCGACCGAGGCGCGTGCGCTCGAGGCGCGGTTGCTGTACCGGGAAGGGAAGCCGGACGCTGCGGTGGATGTGTTGGTCCAGGCCTTTCTCGGTCTGCGCAATGAGCCGTGGGTCCACCCGCGCGCCGTCCAGCAGGCGCTCGATCTCGCCCTGCTCATGGGCCGGGAGAACCCGGTGCATGCGCGGGCGCTCTTCGGCGCCCTGGCCGAGCCGTTTGCGCTCCACCAGCGGGACGAGGTGCGTCGGAAGATCGCGCTCGGGCTTACGCGCGGTATGCCGCCGGAAGACGGACTGCCGAGGGCGGCCGCCGTCTTCGCCACGTTCGAACCGTACGTGCCCTGGACCCGCAATCTGTTGGCCTACCGCGAGAAGGTGTACCGGCTGACGGAAGACGCGCGCCACAGCCGGGCTGTGCAGGATCTGCGCGCGTTCCTGGCGAGCGAGCCCCCGGCGTTCTTCGAAGAAAGCGGCGGCGAGTGACGTCTTCGGCGACGGGCGCAAGCGCTGAACGGTGTGTCATGTCCGCGCATGCCCATCCGAGGATGGGCATGGCACCTGTACTCAGTGCACCGTAAACCCGTAGACCCGGCTTTCGTCCGCGCCGCGCGTCTCCTCCAGCACGAACCGAATCCCCTTGAGGTCCCGGTCCACAGGTACGCGCACGTGACGCTGGTGGTTGTCCTCGACCCGCGCGAGCGTCTCCCAGCTGTCGCCGGTCCGGCCTTCCAGCCGGAAGCGCTCGGGCAGTTCCCGGGGCGGATCGATGAGCTGGGCCTCGCGGTGCCGCTCGCTCATGATGACGTTCTCTTCCATGGCGCTGTCGAGCACGAGGCGTGCTTCGGTCACGTGCGCCTGGCTGGCGAACGTGTAGGTGAGGGTGTCGCCCGGCCGGGCCGTCCAGGCGTGGGGGTTGTCCCCGATCTGGCGGAAGAAGCCGTCGCGCACAGGCTCGGGATCGCCCTGCGAGGTCTCGAGCTTGGCTTCGCGCACGAGGGATGCGTGCTGGTACGCGACCCAGGGCAGGTAGCAGTCGTCTGCGATCAGGGTCTGTTGGAGCTCGTCCATGTGATCGGTCATGCCCCGCGGCAGGATCCCCTTCTGAATGGCGAGTCCCGCGGCCGTGCCCACGGCCTGTCCCAGGACCGAGCCCGTGCCCATGACGCGGGTGGAGCTCATGGCCGCGTGCGTGGCGCTGTGGCAGCGGCCGGCGAAGAAGAGATTGTCGATGTTCCGGCTGAAGAGGCACCGGTAGGGGATGCCGTAAGGGCTCGGCGCGGGGTGGAAGATGGTGGCCGGTGCGCCGATGCGGGCCGAGTAGAACCCGGCCGGGTGATGATCGTCCATGCTCCACCCGCCATAGGCCACCGTATCTTCGAACCGGCCTTCGGCCTCGATGTCGTTCTGGTTGAGCACGTGGTCGCCGATGTACCGCCGGCTCTCGCGCTTCCCCGGCAGGAAGGCGATCCAGGTGAGCGCCCAGTTGCGTGCTGCGTCGCGGTGCATGTCCCCGTTCTTGATCCAGTCCCAGACGCCCAGGGTCAGGTTGAGGAGTCGGTCGCGCAGGACCTCGGTGTCGCGGATGCTGTCGTGCTCGCCGCCGAGCTCGATCCACCAGTAGCCCATGCGCCAGAAGTTGCACTGCTTGCCGCCGTAGGGGATTTCGTCCGCGCTCGTGATGCGGTCGACCCACCCCGGCGCTTCGTACGGCTGCGGCGTGTCGTAGGGGCGGGCCGTGAAGAGACAGGTCATGCCCATGGTCCGGTCGTCGGCTATTTCGGGTGCAATGGACTCGCCGTATTCGTTGCGTGCCTCGCGGCCCCGCCGGAAGTCCGCGGCCGTGAGCGGCGCGAGCACGGCGTCGCCCGAGCAGTCGGCAAAGAGGCGGGCCTCGACCGTGTGAAAGGTCTGGGTGGTGAGCTGCCAGCCCGTGACGCTCTGGATGTGGTCGCCCTCGGTCCGAGCCTCCTGGCAGGAGCAGTTCAGCAGGAGCTCGACGTTCGGCTCGCACCGGAGTTTCTGGTAGAGCACGAGATCCCAGAGCGGGTACTCCTTGTGGGGGTTGTGACGGAGGTTGTCGAGCCGGAGTTCCTCGAGGATCCCGGTCTCGCGCATGTGCTTGATGCCGTTGTGCCGGTCCGCGCCCTGGATGTGCACGCGGCACTCGCGGGATGAATTGCCGCCCAGCACCGGCCGGTCGTGCATGAGCACGACCTTGGCACCGTGCCGCGCGGCTGCCAGCGCGGCGCACACGCCGGCCATGCCGCCGCCGACCACGCAGACGTCGGCTTGATGGTGTTCGTGGGGGAAGGGGGAGTTCGTGGGGGGCATGGGATCTCCTGGTTGGGCAAAACCGCTTGGTGGTGCTACTATAGCACCACCGGACGGCGCTGTCAAGTCTCGCGGCGCGGATTTCTGCGAGCGTACTCCAGCGCGGCCCGGATCGCCTTGCTGCGGAGCCGGAACACGGTGTTCCCATCTCAGTTGCTGGGAGCCCCGTCCCCCAGGCGGGCCGTGATCTGCTCGGCGGCCCGGCCCAGCTGCCGGGCGAGGCGCGTCGCGTCCCTCTTGCGGCGGATGCCGGTCAGGCCGACCGCTGCCACCGGCGGATCGCCCACGGGAAAGGCGAGCGCGTAGGCGTGGTCCCCGGCATCCCGGCGCAGGGCATACCCTTGCGTGCGCGTTGCGGCGAGTTCAGGTTTCAGCGCCCGCAGGTCCGGCTTGCCCAGCCCCAGGGGCGGACCCGTGAGGCGGCGGCGCACCTCCTTGTCCGGCAGCGCGGCCAGGAGCGCCAGGCCCAGGATCGATCGATGGGCGGGGTGGGGATCGTGTGCGCCGATGGCCGCTTCCGGCGTCTGTCCCGGTTCGGCCCGCACCAGGTAGCAGACGACCTGGTCCCAGAGCACGCCCAGGGAAACGATGAGGCGTTCGTCGGCAAACGGCCGGAGAAGAGGCAGGGCAGCGGCGAGCAACCCGGATCCGCGCAGGCTCTGGGCCGAGAGCAGATGGATGCCGGGCCCCGGCCGGAATGTCCGGTCCACGCTGCGTTCGAGCATGCCCAGGTGACAGAGGGTGCCCAGCAACCGGTGGACGCGGGTATGTTCGAGGCCGAGCCGCCGGGCGAGCTCTCGGCTGCCGACCGGATTTTCGGCCGCCACCACAGCTTGCAGGCAGGCGAGCCCGTGCATGAGGCTCTGGTTGGGCTGGGCGGGAAGCGCCATGAAGGCCTCGTCTTCCGGATCCGATGGCGAGCGCGGCCGCGCGCGGGCAGCGACATTCCCTTCGCTTACAGCATGCCGCCGGCCTTGTCAATGCGCTGCGTCTTCCCTGGGCGCTTCTTTGGGTTCGAACCCGGGTCGTGTACGCAGCCACGCGAAGCCGCAGGCCGCGAGAACGGCGCACAGGGCAAGCGGGGTCCAGAGGAAGAGGGGCTCGTTGGCGAACCGGGCGAAGAGCAGGGCACCGACGTAGGGACCGATCGAGTACCCGAGGCCCCGGACCAGGCCGTGGGCGCCGAGGTACCGGCCCGTGGCCCCGGCCGGAGCGAGACGGCTCGTCACGCTGACCACGGCGGGTTCGGCGAGGATCTCGCCCACAGTGAAGACGATGACGAATGCGAGCAGGTGCACCCAGGCCCCGGCCAGGCCGAAGCCGAAGTACCCCACCGCGTAGAAGAGGGCTCCCGCAGCCAGGCGCGCCCCCAGGTTGGTGCGCGCCAGGATCCGGCCGATGGGAATCTGAAAGAGGATCACCATGAGCCCGTTGGCTGTGTACAGAAAGCCGAGCAGGTTTTTGCTGATGCCCACCGACTCGGTGGCGAACACGGAGAGGGTACTCGCCAGCTGGCTCGTCAGCAGGAAGAGAGCGAACGCGAAGATCATGTGGTACCGGAACGTCCGGTCCTGGAGCATGAGCCCGAGCGCCTTGCGCCGTCCTGTCTGCGGTCCGTCTGTCGAAGGCTCCGCGTTTGTCCGACTCTCCGGGCAGCCGAAGTAGCCTGTGGCTGCGGTCACGAGGCAGAGGCCGCCGGTCAGCCCGAAGAGGAGGGCAAAGGGCGTGCGCGCCAGGAACGCGCCCACGGCCGGCCCGATCATCCAGCCGATGTTGAGGCCTACGCGGATGCGGGCGAATGCTTCGGGCGCGCGGTTCGCGGGCGTGATGTCCGCTACGTAGGCGTCGGACGCGGCCTGGAAGAACCCGCCGCAGAAGACGCCGAGAAAGAGGAGGGCCGCGATCGCCGGGAGCGAGGCGTCGATCATGGCGAGCCAGGCGAGCGCCAGGAAGCAGAGGCTGCGCGCCACCGGACCGCCGATCAGCACGGGCCGGCGCCCGAACCGGTCGACGAGCCATCCGGCCAGCGGCGGTCCGAGCATGCGCGCCACGCCCATGACCGGAAAGACGAGGCCCACGAGCGCCATGGGATAGCCGCGCTCGGTATGCAGATAGATCGGCAGGAACGGATAGGTGATGGAGAGGGCGAAGACGTTGATGCACCACGCCGCCGCCAGCAGGCGTACGCGCCGGTCGAGAGGGTTGTCCATGCCTGTGCATTGTAGGAAAAGCCGGTGCAGTGGTCAAAGGCCGAGCGGGCGCCAAGACCATGCGCGAGCCGGGCTGCCACACCACGGGACGTCACCTCTTCTCGACAAGGAACAAGTGTTCAGTGACGTGAATCGATCGATGCTTGAAGTTCCGGCTGCCGCGAAAGGCGTTGTAGGGCATCTCCACGGTCTCTACAACGCCGACGTCCTCGAGCAGGGTACGCATGTCGGACGGTGCGATGAACCCCTCGTTGTTGAACGATACGAGCAGGAACCGCGCGTCCAGATGCCGCACGAGATTCGCCAGGAGAGGCAGCGATTGCGACCGCACGTTGTAGCCGGATCGCCGCCAGTCCGCGGGGATGCCGGAGACGCGGCTGATGTTCGTGGGGCGCTCGTAGCGCGCGAGCAGGTTCAACATGAAATAGTTCGACCCGTAGGGATGCTGATTGTAGGGCGGATCGAGGTAGGCGAGATCCATGTTCGAGATTTGACGGGCAGCAGCGTTGGCGTCTTCCTGGAGAATGACGCACTCGCATGCAAAGGTGCTGAGGATCGGAACATCCAGCGTGATATCCCCCAGGATGCGGCCCAGCGCATCCGATCCGCTGCCCCCGAACTGCCCGATCTTGGTGCGGCGATTCTTGTAGAATCCCTTGAACACGCCGGCCGTGTTGGCGTGTACGGACGCTTCGCTGATCAACGGTCCCAGCAGGAAGTCGCGGAGCTCGTCGGGGGCTTGTTCGATCAGTCGCCGGTAGTTGTCGAGGCGTCGCGCATTGTTCCGCGTGTAGAACACTCTGTCCTCTTTGGTGATGCAGCGGTCATCGCGGGGCGCGTACAGCTCCTCGATGAACCCCCTGGGGAGCGATTCGGACAGGACGCGTGCGTTGAGGTCGTCGACGATCTCCTGCAGGGGTTCGATGTCGACTTCGCCCCGGTTCGCCAGAAAGCACCGGCCGATGCTGGCGGCGTAGTCCTCGATATCGTTGCTGACGAGAAACGATGCGTGGCGCTTCAGCAGGCGGGAGACAACGCCGGAACCGCTGAATACGTCGAAGCAGCGAAGGCGGTCGACGCCGAGCCGGCGCTTGACCTGCTCCACCGCACGGCCGATCTGGGGAAGAAATGCCCGTTTGTTTCCGATGCACGTGATCAGCTGTCGGGAGAGGTAGTCGGGATGTTCCGCGCAAGGCTTGATCGTCGCCTGCTTCTCACCGTGTGCGCACGCCATGGCGTTTGCCGTTCCCTCCCCGCGACGGGCGGCCGGATTCAGCTCAACGCTCCAATGCGTTGCGCAGATTGGCCGCGTAATGCATGAATCCCAGGTCGTTGGGGTGCAGACGTTCGTCGGCGTAATACGCGGGTGTGTGGGGCGTGAGCGTCAGTCCGTCGAGTACGGTCACCCGTTCGTGGTCGGCGCAGACTTCGGCGAGGATCTCGCCGAGGCGTGCGAATGGTCCCATGGGCCGCGTCTCTTCGAGGTCCGCGCGCCAGAGTGGTGTGAGTACGAAGACCCGCGCGTCCGGGAACTGTGCGGCCAGCCGGTCGACATAGGCCTTGCAGGCGGCGCGAAACGCGTTTGCGGTGGGACAGTGCCCCCAGTCGTTGGTCCCGTAGGCCACGGTGACGATGTCCGGGTGCCAGGGCAGGCCAGGGTCCAGGCTCTCCGCGTTGAAGACGTCGCCGCCCACGCCCTGATTGAGCAGGTTGAGGCCCAGTTGCCGCGCGAGCTGGACGGTATAGGTGTTGGACGGATAGAGGGAGGTCATGCCCTGGGTGATGGAATCGCCCGTGCAGAGCAGATTGCGCTCATGGCGCGGGGCTGGTTCTACGGTGGCGCCGGGCGCAACCGCCACGCGCACGAGATAGAGCTCCCGGCAGTGGGGTAGATACATGGTCACGCGCCGCAGCCCGTCGTTGCTGCAGGGGATGCCGCATTCGATGGCGTCCGGCCCGTCGGTGGCTTTCGCGTGACCGGCGTGACCGACGAGGACGTCGTCGACCCAGACATCGAAGTAGATCCAGGCGCGTGCCCCGCGCGGGGAGGCGAATGCGATGTCGATCCGGTCGGTATCTGTCCGGATATCCAGCGATACGCCGGCCGTACACAGGCTGCGCGTACGCCGACCCTCAGGTTCGGCGTACACCGCGCGTTGCGCGTCGGTGAAACGCACGGGCAGGATCCCCGGCTGTTCTTCCCGGAGTTCCAGGCATCCCCGGAAAAACGCACCGCGGTCTTCGCCGTCGAGAAGGTTCATGGCCCGTCCTCCGCATGGGGTGCACTGACACTACACCGCGTAGTTCGTGCTGTCAACCGCCGGAACCAACGAGTGGCTGACGACCCGCACAACAGGCTTGACCGGTTGCGCGAATGCGATGATACTGGGTCGGAGAGAGAGGGTATCGGCTGTCCGGAAGCGGCACTGGCGAACCGGGGCCCGCTCCCATGACAACCGCGCCGTGCGGTTGCCGTTCCCGTCTCGACCGGCAGACGGGGCTGAATCCGGGTGCGGACGGGGAGCGATGTCGCGTCCGGCCGGGAGCGTCGTGGAAGTCCGCGGGGAACGCATGATCAGCGTAGGCATTGACATCGGTTCGACCACGTCCAAGGCCCTGGTGCTCGACAGCGCAAAGATCCGCGCAGTGGTGATCCGGCCAAGCGGCGCGCTCCCGGCGCAGACGGGCGAGGAGGTCTTCCGCGCGGCCCTGGCCGAGGCCGGCCTGGCGGAGACAGACGTGGAGGTCGTGGCCACCACCGGCTACGGCCGCCGGCTGGTCGACCTCGGGGACGTGGTCATGACCGAGATCAAGGCGTGCGCAGCCGGCGTGCGCTTCCTGGAGACCCACCGCCAAGACGACGCGCTGGGGGATGCCTCGGTGCCCATCCGCACGGTCATCGACGTGGGCGGCCAGGACACCAAGGTGATCGGCCTGACCGACACCGGTGATGTGGCGGACTTCTCCATGAACGACAAGTGCGCGGCCGGCACGGGCCGCTTCCTGGAGATGCTCGCCGACAAGCTGGGTCTGAGCTACGAAACGTTCGCGGCCGAAGCGCTCAAGAGCACCAAGCCGCTGCAGATGAGTTCGACCTGCGCGGTCTTCGCCGAGAGCGAGGTGATCGGCCTGCTCGCGCGCGGGGAGGAACGCGCGGACATCGCCGCGGCCGCCCACCACGCCATTGCGAGCCGGATCGCGAGCATGGTCCGCCGGACAGGCGGCCAACCCGCCTACGGCTTTGCCGGCGGCGGCGCGCACAACGCGGCGCTGGTCGAGGCCGTGGGCGAGGCGCTGAACGCCCCCGTGCGCGTACTCGCCCGTCCCCAGGCGGTGGTGGCCCTGGGCGCGGCTGCCGTGGCGGCCGAGCGGCTGCGCAAGCGCACGGACGGTCGATGAGGCGCTTGTACAAGCCCCGGTGCAGGATCTACAGCGGGCCCCGCGGCACAACAGCCCGGCACTCCGGGCATTCTTCCTGTTGGATGTGCCACAGGTAGTAGACCAGCCCCGGAAGCGGCAGCGGGAAGGTCAGCAGCAGACAGATCATGACCGACAGACCGTCCCACGCCTTGGCGTTGAACGCTCCGCGGAATCCACACCACGGGCACGTCAGGACGCGGCCTCGGCCGGGCTTTGGAATGGCAGGCATGCGACAAAACCTCCTGTGTGTGGTGATCGGCTGCGCGCGTGGCGCCGAAAGGTTCCGTGGGGGGGCGATGTGTCACGCCCCTCCGCCTGCCGCTGATTCGGCGTCGCGCAGATCGGCCATGGCCTTGTCGTAGTAGGGTGTCCGCAGCGGGCCTCTGAGCAGCGGGTCGTCCACCTGCTTCATCCAGTCGAGCAGGCTTCTGGACAGCCGGGTGACGGTCCCGACGTGTTCGGGTTTCCCGCCGATGTCGTGCAGCTCGTACGGATCGTTCTGGATGTCGAAGAGCTGGGCGAACGGGCGCGTGCCCTTGGTCTTGCAGCGCTGTTCGTGGTGCGCGAAGGTCTGCGGATGCACGTCCACCGGGTAGTCCACGGCGCGGCCCTGGTCGAAGTACCGGATCAGGTGATAGCGGTCGGTGATGACGGAGCGCGACAGGTTGTCGCGTTTCATTTCCGGCGTGTACTGCGCGAATGCCTCGGTCCGAGGCGGCGTATCCGTTGCGCCGTTCAGGAATGGCAGGAAGCTGTGGCCCTGCAGGTTGTCGGGGACGGGGCCGCCGAGGTAGTCCAGGATCGTCGGGAGGACGTCTACGTTGCTCATGACGGCCTGGAGGGTCTTCCCGCCCTCGAATAGGGTGCCCGGTTGATGGACGATGAACGGGATGCTGATGCCGGCGCGCCGCACCGTCCACTTGGCGCCTGGATAGGGGATGCCGTGGTCGGAAGTCATGATGACCAGCGTGTTGTCCGCGACGCCGCTCGATTCGAGAGCATCCGGGATTTCGCCGACCCGTTCGTCGAAGTACCGGATGGTCGCTTGAAAGGCGGCGAGGTCGTCGCGCACGTCCTGCGTGTCCTGGAGCCACGGAGGAACGAAGACGCCCTTCTCGGTATCCGTACCGTGCGTGAAGGCGCGATGGACCTCGGTGAAGCCCACCTTCGCGAAGAACGGACGGTCCGACGTGGCTGCGCTTTGCAGGAGGTCCCGGGTCGCCTGAACCGTCTCCGGCGCCTTCATCTTCTGGGACCGCGCTTTCTCGTATCCGAGGCGTTCGGTGTGATTGAAGCCGATGAGGATCGTGGCGTATCCGCGTTCCTTGAGGAGCGCGGCCGTATGCCGCTCCCCCTCGTTCAGCTTCCACCACCAGGGCGCGTGCGTGAGCCCCATCAGTCCGTTGGACTGCGGATAGCGGCCGGTGTGCAGGCTCCCCCGGCCGGGCGAGCAGACTGCGGAGGTGGAATAGACGTGTTCGAAACGGACCCCCTGTGACGCCAGCCGGTCCAGGTTGTCGGTCCGTACGGAGTCCACGCCGTAGCAGCCGACATGCTGGCCGATGTCGTGGCAGGTGATCATCAGGATGTTGGGGTTTGGTGCGGTCATGAGCGGGACCTCCGGAACTCTGAAACTGGCGAACGACGATTCCTTGCGTTATGGGCGTGGGGCCCGACCCTTCGTTCCGCCGGGATTCGGCACGACGACCTCGAGCCTCTCGCCCAGTCTGCGGGGAAACGCCACCTCCTTCTCGCGATCGCCCGCGATCACGCGATGCGTGCCGTAGAAGACCGGTACGGTCAGCTCGCCCTGGGCATCGGCCGTGCCTTTGTGCCGAGTCCACCACTCCTCGAAGACGAGCGCGCGGTAGGCCTTGGCCGCGGGCAGGGGCGTGAAGTCGCGTTCCCACAGGGCCGCATTGGGCCGCCAGTGCCGTCCGCGCCAGAAGCCCCAGAGGTAGATGCCCTCGACAGCCGGGTGGGCGAAGCAGGTGCGGAAGAAGGCGCTGAGCACCGCGGCCTTCTCGTCTTCGTCCTTGGTCCCGAAGTCGAACTCCGTGATCTTGACGGGGACGCCGAGCTGCGCGACCTTGGCCAGGCGCCGGCGGACCTTGAGCTTGTCGAATTGGCTCCCGTAGAAATGGCTCTGGCAACCGATGCCGTGTACGGGCGCGTCCTGTTTGCGAAGCTGTCGGATCTGTGCGATGTAGGCGTCCGCGTCCTCGCCGTTCAGGATGTTGTAGTCGTTGACGTAGAGCCTGGCGGCGGGCGCGTCCTCGTGTGCCCACTGGAACATCTGGCTGCGAATCTCCTCGCCCAGCCGCTTTGCAAAAAAGGCGCCGTGGAGCATCTCGTTGTTGACGTCCCATTCCGGGATGCGGGTGCCGTATCGATCGAGCAGGCGCTGGCTGCGCGCGCGCAGGGCCTGACGGAGAGCGTCCGCCTCCAGGTCCTTCATCCACTTGTTGACGTATTTCTCCACGCACCAGTAGATGCAGTGGCCGCGCAGGGTGATCCCGTGGGCTTCGCACCAGGCGAGCATGGCATCCGCGTCCTCGAAGCGATGCGCGCCGCGCTCGCGCTCGGTGTGGTACCACTTCAGGCAGTTCTCGGTCACGGCCACGTTGAAGTTGGCTTTCGCGATGGACCGGTATTGCTTCTGCTCCTCCGGTGTCGGCCCCTTCTTGCGGTCGTCCGGATCGCGGAACATGGGCCACGCGAGCGCCGTGCCGAACTCGAAATCGTGCGCGAGCTGCTCCACGCGGACTTGCGCCCCGGGCGCTGCTGTGATGTGAAGCATCCCGCGGCGGTGTTCCTGGATGGCCTCGGTTTCCTGGCGCTCGATCCGCTGCCGCTCTTCGTCGGTGAGGTCGGCCCAGTTCTGCGCTTCTCCGGCCAGGAGCGAGGCCTCCAGCAGGAGGAGCAGGAGCAGCAGAATCGTCGCGAACAGGGGTAACATGTCGATCTCCTTGGGCCGTGTACGAGAGCGTGGGGCCGGGACGTCAGAAGAGCCGCGCGATCCACTTGCGCGCGGTCGGTCAGGGGCGGCTTCCTGCTACACCAGCGCGTTCCCCGACGCGTACGGCACGCCATAGGCGCGCCGTGGGCCCTCACCCTGTTACCCCTCCACAGGCACGACCATCATAACGGGCGTCTTTGGCCATGTCAATCGAGGGGCGCGTCGTATCTTTGTCGCCCATCCCCGCTCGTACAGCCCGGTCCGATCGATTCCCCAAGGAACCGAGACGGTCTCCTCATGCTGGCCGGTAGAGGCACGCGTCAAGGACGAAAGCGAATCCGTGTCCGATAAGGGCGCAGGGTGGATCGATGCTGCGGAAAAATGTGGAAAATGCCGAATGGAGGGGGCGGCCTTACGGAATTGACAGATGTCCCTCTGTCGACGCACGACATGGAGAGGAGCGCCATGCGTATCGTGAAGGGCCGGCCCAAGCTGAAGTACAAGGACGACAAGCTGCGCTTCTTCTTCATCGGCGTGGGCTCTGCGTTCAGTCGCGAACACAACCAGACGAACGTGCTCATCATCAAGGGCGAGGACCACGTGCTCGTGGACTTCGGGGCCAAGGGCCCGCAGGCGCTGAAGGACGTGGCCGGTCTCAAGGTCTCCAATATCCAGAACACCATCGCCACCCACAGCCATGCCGACCACATTGGCGGCTACGAGGAGATGGGGATCACGGGGCGGTACGTGGGCGTGCGCAAGATGGGGCTGCCCAAGCCGCGCATGATCATCACCGAGGAGTACCAGCGCATCCTCTGGGACTGCTCCCTTCGCGGCGGCATGGAGTGGAACGAGGCGTTAGACGAGAGCGGCAAGCCGGCGGACACCACGGTCCTCAAGGATGGACGCGTGATCCTGGACTCGGTCGGTCGGAAGCTGAACTTCAGCGACTACTTCGAGCCCGTCCGCCCGCTCTGGATGCAGATGCAGCCACGCGAGAAGTACGACGTCGAGCTGGGGTCGTTGCGCATCGAGATGTTCCGCACCAAACACATCCCCGAGCAGTCCCCGAGTTGGGAGAGCTCCTTCTGGAGCTGCGGTCTGCTCGTGGACGGCCGCATCTTCTGCAACGATTGTAGGCGCGCGCCTTGAACTTA
>CAZBZG010000122.1:0-8070 GCA_964496245.1 uncultured Planctomycetaceae bacterium
GCCGACAACTGGCCGACCTGGCGCAAGAACACGGACAAGGCGCGGCGCGAGATGGCTGCGGGCAAGCGCGACATCAATCTCAGCCGCGGCCACGAGTACGCCTCGGACATCATTGCCGCGCACCTGTTCGACCGGCCTACCGTGATCTACGGGTCGGTGGCCAACACCGGCCTCATCCCCAACCTGCCCCCGACCGGGGTGGTCGAGGTGGCCGTGCTCGTGGATCGACGGGGGACCACGCCCACCTTCTTCGGACCGCTGCCCGAGCAGGTCGCCGCGCTCTGCCGCAGCAACATGGCTGTCTTCGAACTCGCCGTGCGAGGCATGCTCGAGCAGGATCGCGAAGCCGTGATCCACGCCATGATGCTCGACCCGCTCTCGGCCGCCGTCTGTTCGCCGGCTGAACTCCGGGCCATGGCCGAGGAGCTCTTCCAGGCCGAGAAGCGGTACATCCCGGCCTGGTGCCAGCCGCCCAAGAAGCGCCCGCGCCGCGCGGGCAAGCGTAAGCGCAACCGCACGACCGGCACCGACGGCGCAGCCGCGGTCTCGTCCATGGCCGCGCGGAACGTTTCGTGAATGGCTTTGGGAGGCCTGCTGTTCCGTTCGCGTGTTTCGGTCTCTCGCCAAGGCGCCAAGAGCGCCAAGAAGAGGCCGAACGTTTCGTTCTTTCGTCTTTGCGTTCTTGGCGCCTTGGCGACAGGACTTCCTTTGCGTAGCCGTCTGACCCACCTTGCAGAGAGGACCCCATCATGCCGAAGATCACCTTCCTGGGCGCAGGCAGCACCGTGTTCGCCAAGAACATCCTGGGCGACTGCATGCTCACCCCGGCCCTGCAGGACGCGCACATGGCGCTGTACGACATCGACGGCACGCGCCTGCGAGAATCCAAGCGCATGCTCACCACGCTCAACCGCAACATCAACAAGGGCCGCGCCCGGATCACCGCGCACTGCGGGGTCCGACAGCGCCGCACCGCCTTGCGCAACGCCGACTACGTAGTGGACGCCATCCAGGTCGGCGGATACGAACCGAGCACGGTCATCGACTTCGAGATCCCCAAGCAGTACGGCCTGCGACAGACCATCGCCGACACCACCGGCATCGGCGGCATCTTCCGCGCGCTGCGCACCATCCCCGTGCTCTTCGACATCGCCAAAGACATGGCGGCGGTCTGCCCGGACGCCTGGATGCTCAACTACTCCAATCCCATGCCCACCCTGAGCACGGCCATGACCCGCGAAACCTCGGTCCAATACGTGGGCCTCTGCCACTCGGTCCAGGGCTGCGCCCGGGCGCTGCTCGCCCAGGTGGGCCTGAACAAGAAGTACGCGGACAAGCCCATCCTGTGGAAGATCGCGGGCATCAACCACATGGGCTGGCTGCTCGAGATCAGCCACGAGGGCAAGGATCTCTACCCGGAGATCAAAAAGAAGGCCGCGCGGCTCCTGGCCAGCGTGCAGAAGCGGGGCGGGGCCCGCAAGGTGATCGACGCGGCGCGCAAGCGGTACGGGACCGAGTGGCGCGCGCGCTCGCCCCTCGCGCGGGCCGCTCAGGACCGGGTCCGGCTCAAGATCCTGCTCACCTTCGGCTTCTACAATACCGAGTCCTCCGAGCACAGCGCCGAGTACCATCCCTACTGGATCAAGGACGCCCACCCCGAGCTGATCGATCAGTATGCCATTCCGCTCGACGAGTATCCGCGCCGGTGCGTGGCCCAGATCGAAAACTGGAAATCGCGCGCCAAGGAACTCGTGC
Source organism: uncultured Planctomycetaceae bacterium (assembly GCA_964496245.1). Classification (GTDB taxonomy): domain Bacteria; phylum Planctomycetota; class SZUA-567; order SZUA-567; family SZUA-567; genus CAZBZG01. The sequence continues at coordinate 1,756 of CAZBZG010000122.1, forward strand.
GCAACCCCGCGCTCGACCACCGGCGCACGCACGAGTACGGCTCGCGCATCATGGAGGCGATCGAGACCGACGTCCCCGCGCACATCGGCGGCAACGTGCTCAACACCGGCCTCCTCACGAACCTGCCGGACAATATGGCCGTGGAGGTGCCCTGCCTGGTCGACCGGAACGGCGTGCAGGGCTGTTTTGTCGGCGCGCTGCCCGAAGTCTGCGCCGCGCTCAACCGCACGAACGTCAACGTGCACCTGCTGACCGTGGAAGCAGCCGTGACCCGGCGCAAAGACGCAGTCTATCACGCGGCCCTGCTCGACCCGCACCTGCGAAGCGAGCTCACGATCGACCAGATCGTCCGCCTCTGCAACGACCTCATCAAGGCCCACGGCAAGATGCTGCCGCGGTTCCGGTAGGACATCCGGTAGCACCTATTGCTACGCGAAGCCGTGTGCGCGCAGGAAGTCTTCGGTGAGACCGCGTTCGGCGTCCGCGCGGCGGGCGGCGTAGCGGGCGAAGACGTCAGCTTCGAGGTTGACGCGCGCGCCGACCGCGGCCCGGCCCAGGGTGGTGCGATTGTAGGTCTCGGGAATCACGCTGACCGCGAAGCTGTCGCGTCCGGCCGCCGTCACGGTGAGCGAGACGCCGTCCACCGCGATGGAGCCCTTCTCGGCCACGAGCGGCCGCAGCAGCTCCGGCAGGGAAAAGATGAAGACCCAGCTTTCCGGCAGCGTGCGGATCTCCCGGACCGTGCTCACGGCGTCCACGTGCCCGAGCACGATGTGCCCGTCCAGGGGATCGCCCACGCGCAGCGAGGGCTCGAGATTGACCGTTGCCCCGACCCTGAGAGCGCCGAGCGTCGTCCGGTCGATCGTCTCCGCCACCGCGTCGAAGGTCGCCACAGCACCCTCTGTGCGCGTGACCGTGAGGCAGACGCCCGAGACCGCGATCGAAGCCCCGGACTTCGGACGCGCTTCCAACCCCGACACGTCCACGGAGAACGCCCGCCCCCCGCCTTGGGGCGCACTCGCCGCAACAATTCCCAGGGCACGAATGAGGCCGGTGAACATGGACGCCTCCACCCGGTTCTCGCGGTTCCGATTCGTTCCCCGGCATTGTAGGTCGCCCGCCGGGAGCGAGCAACAAAAAGCTTGACAGAAACCGAATGGACCGATGATACTCGCGTCGGTCGTTCGCCGCTCGCAACGATGGGGCGGCCCCCGGGGGAGCCCATGAGCGACGAGCCGGATACGCCACCCGCATCCGCCGCACGCGGCCACATGCTCCAGCAGGTCCTCTTCGAACTCTCGACCGGGGACCACGCCCGCGTCCAGACCGCCCTCGGCCCCGGGGGCGCGCCGCTCATCCGGATCCTCGACCGTCCCCCGCCGGAGGCGTCCAGCTCCGCCCCCTCCTCGGATCTCGCCGAAGTCCTGAAGTCCGAGAGCAGCCGGCTGATCCTCGATCTCAGCCAGTGCGAGTACCTCTCTTCAGCCGACTTGGGACTCGTGGCCCGTCTGGCCGGGGTCCAGAAGGACAGCGGCGGCCGCCTCTACGTGGTGGGGGCCAGCCGCCACGCCCTGAAGATGATGCGCCTGGTCGGCCTGGACCAGGCCTTCGAGACCTGCACCACGCTCGACGAACTCCCCCCGGACGCGTCGGATTCGCCGGATCGAGACGCCACGCCGTAATGGGACCCGGCATCTCCGCCCCTTGGCAACGTGCGGTCAGCCCGCAGGACAACGCTTGTGCCTACCAGCAGGAGCTGCGACGCCCCCGTCAGCGGCCTGCCGTGCGGAGGGCTTCCCCGCCCGGATGGTGGATCGGCGCCTTTTTTGCTGGAAATCGACGGCATTGTGGGTAAGAATGCGGGTCCGAATCCGGAGGACCCGACAGTCCCTGACGCCGGGAGACACACATGATCGCCATGAAGTTCGGCGGCACGAGCGTGGGCACGGCCGAACGCCTGCGCACCGCCTGCAGCATTGTCAAGGACCGCCTCTCCGAAAAGCCCTTCGTGGTCGTGTCCGCGCACAGCAGTCCGGAATGCCGGATGACGAACACCCTCATCGATTCGGCGCAGAAGGCCCTCGAAGGCAATGTCGACACGTCCCGCGTAGCCAACCTCCAGCGCGGCATCTGCAAGGATCTGGGGGTACCGGCCGAACTCGTGGAGACGGAACTCGAGGAGTTCGCCCGCCTGCTCTTCGGCATCTCCATGATCGGCGAACTCACGCCCCGCACCATGGACCTGGTCATGAGCTTTGGCGAGCGCATGTCCCACAAGGTCTTCGCCGACGTACTCCGGCGCGAGTTCGACCTCAACGCCAAGGCGGCCACGGCTTACGATCTGGGTCTCCTGACAGACGGACAGTTCGGTTCCGCCCAGCCCGACAAGAGCTGCTACCCCCAGATCGCCAGCCAGGTCCACGATCTCGAGGCCGATGTGGTGGTGACCACCGGATTCCTCGGCAAGGGACCCGACGGACACATCACGACCCTGGGGCGCGGCGGATCGGACTACTCGGCCACCATTTTCGGCGCCGCGCTCGGCGCCAAGGAGGTCCAGATCTGGACGGACGTGGACGGCGTCATGACCGCCGACCCGTCCATGTTCGAAACGGCCCACAGCATACCGGAGCTCTCCTTCCTGGAGGCATCCGAACTGGCCTGGTACGGCGCCCAGGTCCTCCATCCGCTGACCATGGTCCCGGCGATCGAACACGACATCCCGGTGCGCATCCTGAACACCATGCGCCCGGATCATCCGGGCACCCGCGTGGTCTCCGAGACCGTGTCCGCCGCATCCGTGGCCAAGAGCATCGTCTACAAGGAGCACATCAATCTCGTCACGATCACGTCCAGCGGCATGCTGGGCACGCCCGGCTTCATGGCCAAGGTCTTCGAGGTCTTCGGCCGGCACCAGATCGACATCCACATGATCGCCACCTCCGAGGTCTCCATCAGCCTGACGATCCCCCGCGGCGACGGCATCGAGAACGCGGCCGAGGACCTCAAGGAATTCGCCGAAGTGGACGTGGAGTACAACAAGGCCATCATCTGCATCATCGGCGAGAACATGGCGGGCGTGAAGGGAACGGCCAAGCGCGTCTTCTCCGCCGTGGCCGACGCAGGGGTCAACATCCGCATGATCAGCCAGGGCGCCCGGGAGCTGAACATCGCCCTGCTGGTCGACGACGACGATATCGAGGCCGCGGTCAAGGCCCTGCATCGGGAATTCTTCGAATAGAACCCCTGGGCGAACCCGAATGAAGATCGCATTCGTCTCCGACATCCACGGCAACCTCGCCGCCCTCAAGGCGGTGCTGGCCGACATCGACCAGCACGCCCCGGATGCCGTCGTCTGCCTGGGCGACACCGTGGGGTACGGACCGCAGCCGCGGGAATGCCTCCGCATGGTGCGGGAGCGTTGCGACCTGGTCCTGATGGGCAACCACGAGGACGCCGTACTCAAGGGGGCCGAGCACTTCACCCCCTTGGCGCGCATCGCCATCGACTGGACGGCCCAGCAGCTGCGGGAGCCGGAGCTCCTGGAATACATTGCCTCCCTCCGGCCGGCGAGCCGGCAGCCGTACGGCCTGCTGGTCCACGGCAGCATCCGCGACCCCCTCTTCGACTACGTGCGCGAGGCAGACAGCCCGTGGATCTTCCACCAGCTCGTGCAGACCCTGCGCAACGAGTTCACCGAGTTCAACCTCTGCTTCGTGGGCCACAATCACCGCGCTTTTCTCGGGACGGAGGTGGGATACATCTTTCCGCACGACGACGAGCCTTCGCCCCAGACGCGCTTTCAGCTGGAAGGCCAGAAGGCCTACGTCTCGGTGGGATCGGTCGGACAGCCCCGGGACGGCGACCCCCGCAGCAGCTGGCTGCTCTTCGACGGAACGAGCGCCGAGTACCATCGCGTCGACTACGAACGGGAAAGGACGGTCCATTTGATCCGCCAGGCCGGTCTGCCGGAGTTTCTGGCCGAACGCTTGCTCTACGGCGAATGATCGGGCCAGCGCCACGACACGCTTGACGTGGGCCCATCTCCGGTTCTAGTATGCGAAACCGCAGCCGGAACCAACGCACGGCCGCACCCCGTCATCGAGAAGCCGTACCATACGCCACAGGGCCAAGGAGCCTCGCATGCCAGATCAGGAGCCCGGCAGAGACCAGCCCCCACAGGAGGAGAAGCCCGGAGCCAAGAAATTCTCGGTGGAGGCCGATGGAGTCAAATCGGAGGGCAAGACGGAAGAGCCGCCGCCTCGGAAGGTCCTGGTGGTCGAGGACTCCAAGCCGTTGCGGCGGATGCTCGTCAAGATCCTGGAGACGCAGGGCTTTGTGGCCACGGAAGCCGAGCACGGGAAGAACGCTTTGGCGGTGATCAAGGAACAGGGGCCGGAAGCCTTCGATCTGCTGCTCGTCGATCTCATGATGCCGGTCATGGACGGGGCCCAGTTCATGTCCGAAGCGCGCACGACCTTTGGCGACAAGCTGCCGCCCGTCCTCGTCTGCTCGAGCCGTTCGGACCGCGAAGCCATCCAGCTGGTCATGAAGCTGGGCGTGAGCGGCTACGTCCTCAAACCGTTCAAGACCGAGACCGTGATCGCCAAGGTCAAGGAGATCTTCGCCGAAGAGGCGCCCGACGAGTCGTGAGCCCCAGCGCATGCGTTTGATACAGATATCGCCGCTGGCAGGGGTTGCGGGACCTGTGCGCGATCGTCCGGGCCTGGCCGGCCGTCTCTCCCGCGCCTCAAGCGTTTTCGCTTGACAACCCCCGGCCGGCCGCCTAATCTCAGACGACTCAGCGCCTGAGAGGTTGTGCACGGTGGACCAACGCGAACCCGAGCGCGGCCCGGATCACGACGGTGGCGGATCCGCCCCGTCTGCCGACGCAGGACGCGAGGAACTGATGGCCCTGCTGCGCCTCGTGCCCGTGCTCGGACTGACCGTGGCCGCGGGCATCGCGGCCGGGCTGCTTCTCGGACTGGAGATGGACCGTCGCCTGCCCCTCCACGGCGGAGGGACAATCGCGGGACTTCTCCTCGGCCTCGGACTCTCCTTCTTCTGGGCGTACCGACACATCGTCCGCCACCTGGAGAGGTTCGCACCCAAACGACATGACCGACACGAATCCAATCCATAGCTTCCTGCGTTACCAGCGCAACATGCTTCTCTGCATCGCGCTGCTGACAGCCGCCGGGATCGGGGTGGCGGTCCTGGGCGTGGACCGGCCCGCCTGGGGCGCGGGCCTGGCCCTCGGCAGCGCCACGGGCCTGGTCAAGTTCCGCCTTCGGGTGCTCGCCCTGCTCCGCCTGGCCCAGGAGCAGGAATCAGCCAAACCCCAGGTGCGGGCGAGCCTGTTCGGGTATGCGCTCGCCGTCGGCGCGCTGGTCGTGGCCTGGCGCTTCCAGAATGTCTTCTCGCTCTGGGCGACGCTCGCCGGCCTGCTGCTGCCCAACTTGGTCCTGATCGCTGATGGTTTCCTACGGCCTCACAGGTTCGCCAAGACCGTGCCGGCCGCAAACGAATCTGGAGAACACGCGGATGAAGGGTAGAGGCCGACTCCCAGCCGTCTGTGCCGCCGTCTTCCTGGCCGGCGGCCGCTACGCGTGGGCGAGCGGCGTGGAGCTCCCGCCACCGCTTCAGATCGACGGATGGAACCTGAGCCACGACACCGTGATCATGTCCGGCGTCGTGGCCCTGCTCATCTACCTCCTCTGCTGGCTGGGCAGCCGCGCGCTCTCCAAGGACAATCCCGGCCGCGCCCAGGTCGTCCTCGAGCTGATCGTCTCCTCCTTCGACGGGCTGATCCGGCAGGCCATCGGCCCCAACCGCGGGCGCAAGTACCTGCCGTACGTCGGCACCCTCTTCCTGTTTGTCTGGACCTCCAACATGATCGGGCTCCTGCCCCTCCCCCACTGGCAGATCGGGGGCGAGGCCTTCCACGACTACAACCACAACGATCGATTCGATCCCGGCGAGTTCGATCCGGCCCTGGACGAGAACGGCAACGGCATCCACGACCCCGGCTTCCCGGTCCCGGCCTTCGAGGAGCCCACCAAGAACATCAACGTGCCCTTGGGGCTGGCCATTCTCTTCGTCATCCTGATCGGTCACGGCTCGGAGATCTACTACCACGGCCTGCGCGGGTACATCAAGGGCTACTTCTCGCCCGGCGGGATCATCGGGGTCTTCATGTTTCCGCTGAACGTGGTCAGCAAGGGAGCCGAGCTCGTCTCCATCAGTTTTCGTCTCTTCGGCAACATCTTCGGCGGCGTGGTCATCATCGTGGTGGTGAGCGGACTGCTCCATTAC
>CAZBZG010000122.1:8080-12729 GCA_964496245.1 uncultured Planctomycetaceae bacterium
ACATGATCCTCCCGCTGGGGCTCTATTTCTTCTTCGGGATCTTCGTGGGCACGGTGCAGGCCTTCGTCTTCACCATGCTGGCCATGACGTACATCGCCACCGGCTGCGCCGAGGAGTGATCGGATGGAACTCGGCAACCTGGCTGCTTATCTGGGCTGCGCGCTCGCCATGGGCTTCGGCGCCATCGGCAGCGGCGTGGGCGAAGGCCGCGCGGCCATGGGCGCGCTGCGGGGCATGGTCCGCCAGCGCAAACTCCAGCCGCTCCTTCTGCGCAACATGCTGATCAGCCAGGCCATGAGCGAAACACCGGCCATCTTCGCCTTTGTCATCGCCATCCTGCTGCTCACCAAGGGAAACGAGAGTTTGTCCAACGGCGCGAGCCTGAGCCTGGCCCTCAGCTTCATCGGGGCCGGACTCTCGGTGGGCCTGGGCGCCCTGGGCGCAGGGGTGGGCTGCGGGCTCGTGGGGAGCGACGCCCTGGAGAGCATGGGCCGCTCGCCCCAGAGCCAGGGGCGCGTCTTCCCCTGGATGCTGATCAGCCAGGCCTGGGCCCAGACCGCCTCGGCCTTCGCCCTCGTGATCAGCCTCCTCCTCATCGTGTTCGGCGGCGGGAGCGCCACGCCCTTTGCCGCGGCCGACATCGTGGCCAGCGCCAAGTACCTGGGCATGGGCCTGTGCATGGGCATGGGGGCCATCGGGCCGGCTCTGGGCATCTCCTACATCGGCGGCCGGCTCTGCCGCGCCATGGCCGACACGCCCGAACACTTCTCCACCCTCCGGAACACCTTCATCGTGGGCGCCGCCGTGTCGGAGTCCACAGCCGTCTATTCGCTCGTCATCAGTCTCGTGCTCATGACCCAGTGAGAGGAGAATCGCGATGGAAAAGGAAGTGGCACAAATCCTGCAGCAGGCGCTCATCATGGCCGCCAGGTTTCTGGGCGCCGGCATCTGCATGGGCATCGGCGCGATCGGACCGGGCATCGGCGAAGGCTTCGCCGCCGGCAAAGCCTGCGAAGGCATCAGCCGCCGGCCCGAGGAACAGCCGGTGCTCTTCCGGACCATGCTGATCGGCCAGGCGGTCAGCGAATCCACGGGCATCTACTCGCTCGTGATCGCGCTCATCCTGATCTACGGTTAGCCACGGGCTCGCGAAGCCGGTCTCGCTCCCGGCCGGCGTCCGGGATGCGCATCCGCAAGGAGTGTTTCGTGCGCAGGTTGTTCATTGTTGCGGTCATCGCCCTGTTCGGCGCCTACTGCTGGGCCGCCTACCGCAACCACACGTATGTGGAACTGCCCGACTACGAGACGGTCACGATCGACCTGCTCGGCGGGCGCACGCCCGCAGCGTGGCGAGGCGGCACGGACGCCGAAGAACAAAAGTTGGCCGAGAAGTTCCGGCGGGATCACCTCGGGCGGCTCGCCATGCGCCGGCTCCAGCCCCTGCCCGGGAACCCCGTGTCCGTGGGCGGACGACCGCTCCCGCCTGGCGAATCCCTGGATCGGGACGACCTGCAGGCCTTGGTCGACCAGGCGCTGCAGAGAGGCGATACCGAGATCCGGCTCCGCGATCCAGCGCCCCTTCAGGCCTTGGAGGACCGAGACTTCCGCCTGCGCAATCCGATCCGGGATCCCGCGCAGGACACCCTCCTCTTCCGGGGCGGCGAGCCCCTGACCAAGGAAGCGATCGACCGTCTCAAGGCGATCGGCCGCGAGCGGGTGGGCATCGTGGGCGCGGGCCAGCCCGTGGCGCCCCAGCCGGCGACCATGGCCATGGTCATCCTCATCTTCCTGGCGCTGGTCGCAGCGCTCAAGGAGACGCTCTGGACGCCCCTGCTCGCCCTGATCGACAGCCGGCAGCAGGACCTCGACCGCGGCAAGCAGCAGGCCAAGGCCAATCAGGCCGAGGCGGAACGCATCGAGACCGAGGCCCGCGAGCAGCGGATCGCCCTGCGCGAGTCCTATCTCCGGAAGCTCGGCGCCACGCAGCGGGAGGCCCGGCAGGAGGCGGACCACATCGTGACAGAGGCGAAGCAGGAAGCCGGGAAGCTGCGCGCCGAGACCGAACGGGAACTGGCTGAAGAGGTCGAACAGGCCGCATCCACGCTGCGCGAGCGCGTGCCCGCGCTCGCCCGCGAGATCGCGAACCGGCTGCTGGGTCGTGCCGCCGGCCGCCCAGACGGAAGCGGAGCCAACGCCGAGGATTGACGGAATGCCCGACGCAGAACCGATACAATCCGATCCGGCCGGCCAGGACGAACGGGCCGCCCGCTCCCGCCCCCCGGGCTGGGGCTGGGTCAAGGCGTATGTCGGCATCTACGCCCTCCTGCTGGCGGTCTACATCCTCTACTGCTTCACCGCCTACCGCCGGCTCGATCCGCCGACCGCTTTCATCAACGTGGCCTTCCCCAGCGCACGGCCGCAAGGAGGTGAGGGGTATGCCGCGATCGATCCGGAGGATCTGGCGGGCGCGTTCGACGAGACGACCGGCCACGTGCGGCTCTGGAAGGAGCTCAGCTTCATGAGCGAGGACGGACGCCGCTTCGAGATCCCGCCCCCCGCCCGACTCACCCGGCGCGAGGCCCTGGCCGTGGCTGAAACGATTCTGGCGGACGCCCGACGGATCGGCGAGGGGGGCGCAGACATCGCTGCCGCGGAACTTTCCGCCGAAGAGCGGGCCGAACGCCTGCAGCACCTGAATGACCAGCGCACGATCCCGCCCTTTGCGATCTACCGCTCCGGGTGGTACGTGCCCTGGGCTTCGGTCATGACGCTCTACAACTTCGGGGGGCTGGTGCTGCTGCTCGTGGTGTTCCTGCGCCAGCCCGTGCGCGACTACCTCGATCAGAACGCCCGGGAGACGCGGGATGCCCTGGCGCGGGCCCGCGCCGCCCAGGAGGAGGCCGAGGCCCTCAAGCGCCGCTATGAAGAGATGCTCCAGAAGCTCGAGACGGAGAAGCAACGGCTCGAAGAGACGGGCAAGGCTGAGCTGGCCGAACAGCGAAAGCGCATTCTCGCTTCCGCGCGCCACGAGGCCGAAAGCATGCTCGAGAGCCTCCGCCAGAGCCTGGACGGCGAGGTGGCCGGCGCCGGCGCCGAGCTGCGCGTGGTCGTCGCGCAGGAAGCCGTCCAACTCGCCCGATCCCTGCTCAAGGAAGAGACGACCGACGCGGATCATGCAGCCGCGTTCGACGCCTTTGTCAAAGACGTCCAGGAAACGGATCTCTCATGAACGAAAGCGTCATCGCTTCCCGCTACGCCAACGGCCTTGCGAGCCATGCCAGCGAGCAGAATGCGCTGGAGGATGTCCGCGCGGACCTCAACACGCTCGCGGATCTCCTCGATCCGGAGCGGGGGGAGATCGCGGCCGCGGAATTGCCCGACTTGCTGGCGAGTCCCGCCATCCCGGACGCGGACAAGATCCGGATCACCGACACCCTGTGCGCGAAGCTCGAGATCGGCAAAATCGTCAGCCAGTTCCTGAACGTGCTCATCCGGAAGAGACGGATCAACATCGTGGGCGAAATCGCCCGCCAGTACGACCGCATCTCAAGCGATCTTCAGGGGGTGGCCAACGCGGTCGCCGAGTCTGCGGCGCCCCTCACCCCCGCGCAGGAGGAGGACCTCAACGCGGCCCTGGCCCGGGCCACGGGCCGGCGCGTGCAGCTTTCGGTGCGCGTCGACCCCGAACTCGTGGCCGGCCTCCGCGTGCGCCTGGCCGACCGCGTGATCGACGGCACCCTGGCGGGCCGCCTGGACCGGCTGGGCGAGCGCCTCCGGAGAGCGTGAGATCTACGGACGCGGCCGGTCAGCCGGCCGACGACAACACTTGGCAGCAACTGCGCCCGAGGAGTCAGACCCATGAGTACCCGGATTCGTCCCGAAGAGATCAGCTCCCTGATCCGGCAGGAGATCGCCTCGTTCGGCGAGCAACTCGATCTTGCCGAGGTCGGCGAGGTCCTCCAGGTCGGCGACGGCATCGCCCGCGTCCACGGGCTGGAGAAAGCGCAGGCCGGTGAACTGCTCGAATTTCCGGGCGGCGTGATCGGCCTGACCCTCAACCTCGAAGAGGACAACATCGGCGCCGTGCTGCTGGGCTCGGACGTCGGCATCAAGGAAGGCGACAAGGCCAAACGCACGGGTCGCATCTCCTCGGTCCCCGTGGGCAAAGGGATGCTCGGTCGCGTGGTGAACGCGCTCGGCGAACCCGTGGACGGCCGGGGCGAGATCGAAAGCGAGACCACGCGGTACGTGGAACGTATGGCGCCCGGCATCGTCAAGCGCCAGCCGGTGAAGGAGCCCCTGCAGAGCGGTCTCAAGGCGATCGACTCCATGACCCCCATCGGCCGGGGCCAGCGGGAGCTCATCATCGGCGACCGGCAGACCGGCAAGACGGCCATCGCGCTGGACACCATCCTCAACCAGAACCGCGGGTGGGACGGCGACCCGGACAACATCGACGTGATCTGCATCTACGTGGCCATCGGACAGAAGCGCTCGACCGTGGCCCGCATCATCGACACGCTGCGGCGCGAGAAGGCGCTCGACTACTCGATCGTGGTCGCGGCGACCGCCTCGGAGCCGGCCCCGCAGCAGTACCTGGCGCCCTACGCAGGCTGCACCATGGCCGAGCACTTCATGGAGCAGGGGCG
>CAZBZG010000123.1:0-12705 GCA_964496245.1 uncultured Planctomycetaceae bacterium
GAAGAAAGGCTTGCCCGGCCGGTTCCGCTGGTGGTCGCGCAGGAATGCCACGGATTGCTTGGCCACCCAGGCCGACTTGCTGTGCTCGGCCGGGATGCCACTCGTCTGGGGTTGGTAGTACAAGAGATCGCGCAGGCCCTTGGGATAGCGCGTGCGCACACCTTGGGCCTTGAGGTACAGGAGATAGTCGTCGTCCACGCGGAACTCGACGCACTCCTCCATGCGCTGCAGATCCTGGAAGCCGTGGAGCCGGCCGCGGAAGTGCATCTTGCCGATGCCCTGGGTGTGATAGCCGGCCCGGTGGAGAAGGGTCATGATCGTTGGGAGCTCCGGAATGGGACCGGGCAGCGCGAGGTTGGTGACCCAATGATGACGGCTCGCGCGCAGGCCCGTGATGAAGCTCATGCGGCTGGAGACGCAGACCGGCGTGGGACAGAAGGCCTGCGGGAAATAGACGCCTGAGGCCGCGAGCCGGTCGAGGTTCGGCGTCTGGATCTTGTCGTTGCCCGCAGCACCCAGCGCGTCGAAACGCTGCTGGTCGGTCATGAGCACGAGGATGTTGGGACGGGACTCCATGATTCGCCTTTCGTTCAGGATGCCGACGAGTGCGGGGCGACGCCCAGAGCCGCTTGCACCGGACGCAGATCCACGGCCCGCGGCTGGCAATTCTGCTCGAGCGATGCGACGGCCGCGAACCCCGCGGCCGCGCCCGTAGCCATGCAGATCGTCTGAAACCGATAGGAGGCATGCGCCTCGTGCGTGCCGCCGATGCACCGTCCGGCGAGCAGCAGATTGTCGGTGGCCTCGGGCACAAGGCAGCCATAGGGGATGTCGTAGGGCCGGACAGCCGGATCTTTGCCAGCAGGATGTGCGGCGCTCGCTCCGGCTGCCTGTCCCGGTCCGATCGGATTGTGAATGTCCAGGGGCGCCGTACATTGGCTGCAGATAACGTCCGGGACGGTCCGTCCGTTGAGACAATCCTCTTGTTCGAGCATCTGTACGCATCGGAAACGCCGCGTCTCCCGTACGCCGACGCTGGCCGGGATCCCGGAAACGTAGGCCTGTTCAAATCCGGGCGCATGAGCGCGCAGAAAGTCCATGATCGGCGCTACCTGTCGCCGCGCCGCCAGCTCCGCCCGCGTCAGGTCGAAGCTGGACGTACCGTCGATGCCGTTGACCTGCGTGGCATTGATGTAGCGGTCGCCCGGACGGTCGGCCAAATAGGTGCGCACCTTGCCCACATTGGACGGGAGTTCGCCCCGTGCGTGGGCCGCCATGGTGTGATGGTCCCAGGTGCCTTCCGGGAACGGGTAGGTGGCGCGCCCGCCGTTGGCCTCCATGCTTTGCGCGTGGTTCACTCCGCTCACGCGGAACATGATCGTGACCGGCTGGACCCGGCCGTCGGAGGAGCGGCCGTAGTCATAGGCCGCTCCGGCGAGGAACGCGACCGTGCCGTCACCGGTGGCGTCGATGACGCGGGCGGCCTCGACCGTCAACGGACCCTGGGGCGTGGCCAAGAGCCCCCCCGTAACAACGGGGTGCGGCTTTCCGCATTGGGTCAGGGCAGCGAAGACCGGCGCGTGGAGCAGCAACGCCGCCCCGCTCCGCTCGAGCAGGTCCGCGTACGTCAAATCGAGGGTTTCGCTGTTCTGGATGTGCGGCTGGAGGTCGCGTTCGAAGATCCTTTGCACAAAGGGCGTATCTGTAGCCAGCCAGATCTGGTTGACCATGGCATTGACACCCGCACCGCCGAGGCGTCCCGAAGACTCGACCAGCAGCACCGAACGGCCGCTCCGCGCGGCGGCGAGGGCTGCGAAGACTCCGGCCGGACCGCCGCCGCAGACGAGGATGTCGACCACCGTTTGCTGATGCATTTCACGCGTGCTCAACGCAATTCCCCTGACTCGTGGAAGTCCCAGGAACGGTAGAGTTCCTGGAGGCCCTGCAGATGCCAGGGCTGGCGCTCGCATTCGGCGGTGCCGCCATGGTGCAGCCGGTAGGCCCGCGGGGCGTCGTCCTGGTGGTCGGGACGCACCGGGAGCGGCAGCGGGTCCTCGGAGGCGAACGCCCACTCGAGAAGCAGATCCTTGAGCCGCTGTTTGGTCGGGCTGCCCTCGAGCGCGTCCCAGAGGTTGTCCTGCTCGTCCGGGTCTTCGGCCAGGTTGTAGAGTTCGCCGTAGGGTCTGCCCGGGTAGTAGACCATCTTGTGATCGCCGTGGCGCACCATGCGGCCGAAGTAGTTTTCGGAAAAAGCGGCCTCGCGGTGCGCGTAGCCGGTCTGTCCCTCGAGAAGCGGCCTCAGGCTCGTTCCCTGGACGCCGTCTCCGGCCCAGGCGGCTCCGAGATCGCAGATGGTGCTGTACAGATCGATCGACTCCACGAGGTCCTGCACGCGGCGCGGCTGAAAACGGGACGGCGCGTGGATGATGAGCGGCACCCTGACGCTCTGTTCGTAGAAGCACTGCTTGTAGATCAAGCCATGATCGCCCAAGAGGTCGCCGTGGTCCGAGGTGTAGATCACGATGGTGTTCTCGTCCTGCCCGGTCTCCTTCAGTGTGGACAGGATGCGGCCCACCCAGTCGTCGACCAGCGTACAGGTACTGTAGTAGTAGGCTTTGGTGATCTGAAGCTGCTCGGGGGTCAGCTCGTCTGTCTTGAACGGCCAGCGGAGGCGGTTGTTGATGTAATCGTAGGCTTCGCGCGGCTTATGGAGGATTTCGCCTTCGCGCATATTGCGTGGCGGCAGCTCCGCGTCGACGAAGAGCCGGTCGTAGGGTTCGGGTGGATCGTAGGGGTTGTGCGGGCTCAGGAACGAGGCAATGGTGCAGAACGGCTGTCGCGCGGTCCGGAGGACTTCGCAGGCGCTGCGCCCCACAAAGCTGTCGACATGCAGTCCCTGCGGTGCCCGCGACCGGATTGCCGTGCCGTTCTGGATGTAATCGGGATCGTGCGTATCAAAAAGCTCCTGGCGGCTAAGGCCATGCGCCTGCAGGAAGCGCGCGTAGTCATCCGGCAGATGCGATGCGAACTTGGCTTCCGCAATGATCCGGCCGTCAAACCCGAAGTTGTCGTGCCAGGGGGTGAGGTGCATCTTGCCGACCATGTTCGTGTTGTAGCCCACGGCGCCGAGCCGGTGGCCGAAACTCTGCTCGCCGGGCCGCGGGGCATACCAGTTGGCGCGCACGCGGTGGCAGTGCGGGTAGCGGCCGGTGAGCAGGCTGTACCGGCTGGGGCAGCAGAGCGGATTGGGTACGTAGCAATTCTCGAATACCACGCCTTCTGCCGCCAGTCGGTCGATGTTGGGCGTCTGGGCCACGGGATTCCCGTAGCAGCCCAGCGAGTCCGGCCGCTGCTGGTCGGTCATGAGCACGAGGATGTTGGGAGTTGTCACGGGGCGACTCCTTCCGTTGGCGTCGTCTGCTTTGCGCTGCTGAGCTCGGCGCACGCCGCCAGCACGTCTCGAATGCGCTGGTCCGGCGTTCCGGCTTCGATGTCTGCGAAGACCACGTCGCAGGGGCCGTAGTCCCGCGCGAGGCGGTCCAAATCCGCGCGGATGATGGCGAGCGGCTTGCTCGCCAGTTCCGTGGGCGCGTACATGACCGCGCGCCGGGCCCGGGGGAAGAGCCTTCGCGCGCGCACGAGGTCGGAGTCGAGCCCCATGTCGATGTAGGCGACGTGGGGCACCTGCGCGTAGAGGTCGAGGTAGGGGTCGGCCGTCCATGCACAGTTGTGGATGCCGATGCAGCCGAAGGCTTCGGCGATCCGCTGGTCGAACGGGAGCAGCAGGTCCTCGTACTGCGCGGGCGAGACCAGGTTGACCAGGCAGTTGCTCACGGTGAAGAACGAAACGTCCACGCTCGCTTCGCGCTGGCGCGCGTGGAGACGTTGGGCCGCGTCGATCATGGTCGTACACACGCAGTCGAAGAGGTGCCGCGCGCGGGGGGGCGCCTCGATCATGTCGACAAACAGCTCCTCCCCGCGCAACCGCTGGGCGTTGTTGAGTACGCCCTGCCAGTTGAGGAATCCCCGCACCTCCCCCTCGTGTTGTGCGATCCATGCGACCTGGTCCAGCAGCGCCTGGATGTGGGGGTTGGCGTCCAGGTCCGGCGGTTCGAGCGCGTCCACTTGATCGGCGGTGAGGAACGCGTGCGCGCAGTTGGGCCAGTTGTCCGGCGCATAGACCACGGGCACGCCGTAGATGGCCGCTATCGTACACGCGCCATAGGTGCCGGTGAGCAGGTCGAACGGCGCATCGGGTTCGTCGATGCTGCCGATGGCTGTGCCGGGGAAGCGGCGGCGCAGTTCCGTGCGCATGGCCACGAGCCCCTCCCGCCGCACCGCCGGATTCGCATGAAAGCGCTCGCCGAAGTCGATCGCCAGATGCTGGCGGAACCAGGCGGGCGTGAACCCGATCTCGGGGCGCAGGAACGGCTCATCCCCCTGCGCGGGCCGGCGCGTGGCCGGCGCGGCCGGGGCGATGAAGCTGACGAGCTGGGACGGCCGCTCTTTCATGCTCACACGTCTCCTGTCGTCAAGTGGTGCCAGATGGCGCGCATGTCCGCGCAGGCTTCGCGGGTCTGTGGAAACACGGTTGGCCGCAGGATGCAGCGGGCGCCGGTCTCGCGGACCATGCCGGCGACGCGGCGGACATAGGTCTCCCAGTCCTCTCCCGGCTCTGCAGCCACGCGGCTCCAGAGAACGGTCCGGGTCTCAGCACAGCACGCGAGCACCGCGCGCAGGTCGTGCTGTTCCGGATTGCCCAGGTCGATGGCGCGGGCGCACGGCAGGCTGCAGAGCAGGCGGAGCAGCTCTGGGTGCGTGCCGCAATAGTGGAAGAACACGCCGCCGAATGGCTCGGCCGCGTCCTGGATCGCGGGCATCAGGAATCGTTCGATCATGTCGGGGGAGAGCAGCGTGGCCGTGTCTTCGGCCATGCGCGTGCCCGCATGGGGAAGGTAGATCCCCTGGGACGTGCCGTGGCCGTGGATCATGGCGTGGGGCGGTTCGTCGAGGAGCCGCTTGAGTGCCCGGGTGGTGCGTACGTAGAGGTCGCGGCTGATGGCGAGGAGCTCGGCGATCCATGCGTGTTCGTCCGGATCCGCGAACTCGTAGAAGAGCCGATCCCCGTAGAGCAGATGGGCGATGTCGAGCACACCTTGCGTATCAGCCTGATACGCGGCGATCTGTGCGCCGTCCCTTTCCTGATGGATGCGATAGAAATGCGCGGTCCGCTGCATGAGCTCGGCGTCCTCCACGGTTGCGGCCTGTGCGCTTCGGATCTCCTCGCGCGTGAGGTGTTTGCCCGGCCAAGGCATCTGTCCGTCCGGCAGTTCGTAGGGCAGGCCGGCAACAGAGGGGACGAAGATCACGCCCAGGTTGGGGCGCACCGTGGGAATGCCATCCGTGGGCCAGTCCGTGAGGCCGCGTGTCCGTGTCATCTCCGAACGCCACATGGCTTCGGGATCGCGGAAGCGCGCCGGGTAGTCGTCCAGATCGTAGAGCGGCTGTTCACCGGCCGGGATCTGGATCAAACAGGGCCCCTGTCCGCGCCAGAACCGCTCATGCTGTTCGATTTTGTCCTGCATATCCCGTCCTTGCCGTCCGATCAGTAGACCAGCCGCCGAAAGTCTTCGACCGTGTGAAATGTAATCAGATTCCCGTCATGCGCGGTTTTGGCCCTCTCATCACCAGACCGCGACAATACGTGCAGGTCATTATCGTCGATAACCATTGACGCGTAATGGCGCGAGGCGTTGTCTGCCGGACCGGCGGTCACCAGGCCGGCGAAGCACCAGTCGATCATATTCTTTGAAAAGTGAAGCTGCAACCGGCGGCGCTCGTTGTCCGGCAGACCGAAACGTTCCGGCGGCAGGCGGTCGGCGCGGGTCATGCTGTCCGTGGCCTGCGTGGAGAGGAGCCAGTAGAGCGCGCTCTTCTCGTCGTAGAGCACGTGGAACTTCATCTGCCCGCCGGGGCAGGGTACGTACAACATGGTCTTGCCGGACGGCGCGGTCTCGAAGCTCGTGACCATCGCGCCCGTGCCGGCTTTGTCGCCCTGCTCCGTGACCTTGGCGATGCAGGCAAATCCCGTTCCGCCCGTGTGCGCGCGCATCCAGAGGTGGAAGGTGCGCCCCGTGGGATCATGCCAGACGTGATCGGGGTCCGTGAACTGGGCCACGTTCGTCTCGAGCCAGCCCGCGGGCGCGCAGTGCCGGCCCGGTGCGATGTTCTGGGGCTCGGGGTAGTAGACCGGGTAGAAGGGCACGCCGAACCAATCCAGGTCTTTGTCCGGCACGGCATCGCAGAAGGCCATCTCCGAGGCAAAGGTCCAGTTGGCCGCCTGCGTGAGGTCGTCCTGCACGCGGCCGCGCATGAGCACGGGCGCGTTCTCGCAGATGTTCCAGCCCTTGCATTCCTGGTGGAGGCGCCGCTCCATCACGAGGTAGACGCAGCCGTTGGCGTGCCAGACGTTGCAGGGCGCCTGGTGCCACCACTGGCCTTCGGTCAGCTTGATTGGTTCGGACCAGGTTTCGCCCCCGTCATCCGAGCGGATGATGGTCAGATCACCGGCCTGGCCGAGCACGTAGACCGATTTCCCCGCGGCAAAGGGTCGGGCGTGCATAAAGGGGAAGGCCGCCCGTTCGGTCCAGGTGCGGCCGTGGTCGTCGGAGGTAAACATCCGCCCCTGAAACGGAATGCCCATCAATGAAGATTCGCATTTTTTACCGGCAAATTCGGCCACGCCCGCCCCTCCGAGGTCGATGGTGGCCACGAGACGCCCTGACGGGAGGCGGCACAGCCCCGGGCTGTAGGCACAGATCCTCTGCGGGGCCGGAGATTCGTAGAGCGTGACAAAGTCGTTTGCCAGCGGTTCTATGCACCAGTCGGTCGGTGGCATGCTTGTCCTTTCCATTGCCGCTCGCGAGTCATTGGATCTGCTTTCACGGAGGTCCCTATTTGAGCGCGTTCTGCATGCGGACGCGCGGGAGCGTCTGGCCGCCGCGCGAGCCGGATCGGGTCTCCTGGCGCGCAAACCACTGGAGCAGGTGTTCGGTGAGTTCGCGGCGTACGCCCTCATGCGCCGGCTCCGCCCAGAGGTTGTGCTGCTCCAGCGGGTCGCTCTCCATGTCGTAGAGTTCGCCCGTTGGATCGTCCGTGCCGTGCCAGAGGTTCAGCTTGTAGCGGTCGGTGCGCAGCATGGTGGCGTTGAGCGGCGGATCCCAGTAGGGCGTGCGCGTGGGCTCGCTGGTGAGGCCGCTGTTGCGATAGCAGCAGACGGTTGCGTCGTGCACGCGCTCCGTCTCGCCGGCGGCGAGCGGGAGGATGTCGCGCGCTTCGGGCATGAGGCCGGCCAGCTCGTCTGGGGCGAGGCCCGCGGCTGCGAGCAGGGTGGCGGCGAGGTCGTGGTTCTGCACCAGCGCGGGCACGGACCGGCCGCCGCTGAAGCGCGCGGGCCAACGCAGGAGCAGGGGCACGCGCACGTTGGCGTCGTAGAAGAACGCGCCTTTGACCAGCAGGCCGTGGTCGCCCAGCATGTCGCCGTGGTCGCTCGTGAACACGACGAGCGTGTTGTCCTTGAGTCCGGCCGCCTCCAGCGCATCCAGCACGCGGCCGAATTCCTGGTCTGCGAACGCGATCGAAGCGTGGTACCCCAGGCGCATGCGGCGGATGTCTTCCTCCGTGAAGTTGCTGAAGTCGCCGAGGTAGGATCCGTGGTGCTCGCGCCTGATGGCCGCGGGCAGCCCGCCGAAGCCGGGTTCGCGTACCAACGGTGCCGGGAGTTTGGCGGGATCGATGAGGTCGGCCATCTCCCTGGGATAGTCCTCGTATGGATTGTGCGGATCGAAGAGGCTCATCATGGCGAAGAAGGGCTTATCGCGGTCGTGACGCTGGAGGAAGTCGATGGTGCGGTCCGCCGCCCACCGGGTCATGTGCACCTCCTGCGGATGGTGGAGCACGCTGCGGCCGTCCTGCAGGAGTCTGGCGTGGAAGTCCGGATGATTCCGCGCGAGCCACTGGGCGTAGGCCTGGTGGGGCGCGTCCATGCGCAGGCACGCCTCTATGCAGAGTTCGAACACGTCGAATCCGTCGTTGGGGTGGCGCCTGTTGTGCTCGAAGTCCACGGAACTCACGTGGAGCTTGCCGAAGAGCGCGGTGGTGTACCCGGCTTCCTGGAGGCGGCGGGTGAAGAGCACCTCGTCTTGGGGCAGATTGTCGTAGAGCCGGTAGACGCCGTGGCCGGGGAGGGGTTTTCCCGTGAACATGCTCGCGCGGCTCGGCGTGCAGATGGGGTTGTCCACATAGTCGTGTTCGAAGCGCGCGCCCTCGGCCGCCAGGCGGTCGAGGTTGGGCGTGTGCGCGCACGCACATCCGTAGCAGCCGAGCGAATCGTAGCGCTGCTGGTCGGTCATGAGGAAGAGGATGTTGGGCCGGTCATTCGGCACGGGGCGAATCCTTCTCGTCTGAGGCTAGAGCGGACGCGGGCGCCGGCTGACGCGGGCCCTGCACGCCAAGGCCTGCGGCGCGGAGTTCGTCGAGGTGTTGTTGCACCTGCTCGCGCTCGGCTTCCCGGAAGCGGTGGAAGGGCTCGGCCAGGAAGTCGCTGCAGATCTCCATGAGGTCGAGCGCGCACTTGATGCCTTTGAGGATGCTCGAGGAGTAGTGGCCCACGCTGTAGATCGTGTTCACGATCCGGATGACCTGAGCGTGGTGTGCTTCGAGCGCGGCGAGGTCGCGCGCGCACGCTGCCTCGTAGAGGCCGACGTACAACTCGGGGAAGAGGTTGGCCCCGCCGCTCACCCCGCCGTGCGCGCCAAAGAGCAGGGCCTCGGCGAGCAGGTCCTCCGGGCCGATCAGCAGGCTGAGATCGGGCCGGGCTGCGAAGAGCGGCCGGACCTGGTGGAAGTACCGCATGTCGGCCGAGCTGTCCTTGAGCCCGGCCACATTATCGAGCGCGAGGAGCGCTTTGAGCGTGGCGGGTTCGAATGCGATCTTGGTGCAGCCCGGCATGTTGTAGAGCATGAGCGGCAGGGGCAGCTCGGGCACGAGATGCTGGAAGTACTCCTGGAGTTCGGCCTGCCCGGCCTGGAAGTAGAACGGCGGCGCGCTCACGAGCGCGTCCGCGCCGCAGGCGGCCGCGTGTTCGGCCATGCGGATCGATTCGGCGAACGCCGCGTCCGTGATGCCCACGAGCACGGGCACGCGGCCCTGTACCTGGCTGCAGACGCGCTCGATCAGGTTTCGCCGCAGCGCGTGGCTCAGGCTCGGGCCCTCGCCCGTGGTGCCGAGGATGAAGAGCCCGTGCACGCCTCCGCCCAGCACGTGTTCGATCAGACGTTCGAGTCCGGCCTCGTCGATCCGGTCCCGGCCGGCGAGCGGGGTGACGAGCGGCGGGATGATGCCGCGAAAAACGGGCCCGGATGCTTGTTGTACAGGTTCCTTGGCCATGCGAGACGTTTCTCCTACTGTTCGGCCGCTGCGTCCCCGATGCCGAGGTCGGCCAGGGAAACGCAGGTGATGCCGATGTCTTCCTTGGTGAGCGAATACTGCACCCAGAGTCTGCCGTCGTGCACCAGGGGGCTCGGGTACTGGCCGCTAGAGAACCGGCCGCGTCCCTTGATGTCGGGGAAGCGCACTTCGTACTCGTCTGCATGCAGGGCATAAACGCGCGTGAAGCGCTTGCCGTCCGCGCTCACAGCCACGGTCAGGGGCGAGCGCATGTAGTGGCGGACCTCGTCCGCATTGTCGAAGGCTGGGGCCACCTGGTTGCCCACGAGCAGGACCGTGCCGTCTGCGAGTGTAACGGTCGCACTCAGGCTGGGGCTGTCGGGGATGTTCGTGGGCCGGGCTGGCGGCCAGGCGCCGGTGTCAGCGTTGCGCTCGCTCACGTACAAGCGGTGCGAGTAGGCGGTGTCGCGCAACAGCATGATCCACGCGCCGTCCGGCCGCTGGAAGACGGCGGGTTCGCACAGGCGGTGGCCGTCTTCGGCTGCGTGCGGGAAGCGGAAGACGCCCTCGAAGTCCCAGCTGGGGAGGTGGCTGGGCCGGCTGTTGGCCTGGCGCAGACGGCCGTCCGTGGGGTCGTCTGCGAGCGGGATGGCGAAGGCGGGGTGGATCTTGTCGCCAGTGGCAAAGACCGATCCCATGCCACCGTCCGGTGCCACCGCACGCGCGATCGGCGCATACCCCTCGCGTGCACGCGCGGGATGCTCTTTGTCGCGCACAGCCGCGGGAGGTTGAGTCCTCTCAAAGTCCGTAAACCCCACGTTCTCGTGCACGCCTGCCACGGCATAGAGCGTGTCGCCGAGGGGCACCCATCGGAACGCGGTCAGGGCGAGGCCCGTCTCTTCGCTGGGCTTGATCGGCCCGGGCGGGGCGAAGAGTTCGGTCCAGCTACTCCAGTCGCCTCCATCCGGGGACGTGGCATGGAGCACGCGCTGGCCCGGGCCGTCTTCGCCAAAGGGATGGCAGCTCCACATGGCGTGGAACGCCCCTCCATGCCAGCAGAGCTGGGAGTGGTGGTTGTACGCGCCGTCCTCACGCGTGGCGTGGTAGATGGTGGCGTGCCGGGCGTGTGCGAGCGGGGGAAAGCCGGCAGCCGGCTGGTCGGGGTCGGGTCGGGGGCAGTCCCACAGGGAGACGACCGGTACGCCTGCTGCGGTGGTGGTTTGGCGGACGGCTGTCATGCCTCGGCCTCCTCTGCGGTCTCGCGCCGGACCAAACGGCTCCCGTCAAACAGGACCCGGATCGGCTTGGACTCGCCCGTGCGCATGATCTCGACCACGAGACGAGCGGCCTCCTGGGCCATGGCCACCGACGGGTGGTCGAAGCTCGTGAGCGTAGGATCGCGCAGGGCGTTCAGACGGTAGTCCTCGCCCACGAGCAGCACGTCCTGATGCGGCCGCAGGTCGCAGAGGCGCAGGGCCACGCGAGCGCCCACGGCCAGCACCCCGGTCAGCGCGTAGACCGCATCCACGTGGTGGCCCTGTTTGAGGAAGGCGAGCAAACCTTCGCGCGCGGCAAATTCGTCCAGCCCGTCGCACACCGCTTCGGCCGGTTGCGGCTGCCCGGCGTCATCGTACGCAGACTTGAAGCCCTGGTACCGCCGCTCGACCGACTGGCTCATGCGCTTGGGCCGCACCAGGCAGGGGTGCTGGACGCCCTGCTGGAGAAATCGCCCGGCTGCCTCGCGCCCCACGCGGTCCTCGTCCGCATAGACGCAGCTGTAGCCCGGAATCAGACGGCCGAACAGGACCAGGGGCAGGGGCACGGGGTGTTCGGCCAGGAACGCATCGTCCTCGGGGATGGTATTCGTGAGCACCACGCCGTTGAACCGCGTGCCGTCGAGCAGGCCCGGCAGTTCCTGGAGCCGGCCGTGTTCGAAGGTCTCGATCGTGATCTGCAGGGGAATGCCCTGGTCGGCCAGAAGCTTGGCGCCAAAGAGCTGGACGCCCCGCACGATGGGGCCGGCGAGCACGAGCGGGGTCTCCAGGGAGGTCGCTACGGCGAGGATGAGGGGCTCGGTGGAGGTGCGGCGCGCGCGCAGGCGGCGCGCCGTGATGTGGGGCACATACCCAAGGGTCCGGGCGGCCGTGCGGACCTTGGCGACCGCCTTGTCCGAGACCCGCATCTCCTTGGCCCGGCCGTTCAGCACGAAGGACACGGTGGAGACCGAGACCCCGGCTGCTTTTGCGATGTCCTTGATGCGTATGCGGTTGGCGTTTTTTCTGGCCGTTGCCACAACGAGCTCCCCAGCAAAAACGATCTAGCTCTAGGCTAAAACGTCTTAGCTTTTCTGGTATCGTAGCCCATGGCAGGACGGTTGTCAAGCGGCTGCTAGGGGAAAAATCGGGATCGAGCAGGCAAACCGGCGGATGTCGGGTGCCATGCCCACCCTTGGGTGGGCATGCCTCTTTCTTGGTGGGATGCCATCATCCGGGAGGTGTCGCGATTCTGGAAGGGAGAGCGACTGCATGCCCACCCAAGGGTGGGCATGGCACCCCTCACATCCACCCAACACTGCATCTGGTGGTTGCGGGAACGTGGGGGGGGAACGTGGGGACGGGCACGGGCGTACGCTCCGCGGCAGAGCCAGTCTGCATTTTCGTGAACCCCCGCCCGGATCTACGCGTCTACAGGGGCGACCATGGCGCGGGCGGAACAGGATGCCCCCAGCTGCTGGCAGAGACGTCAGACGACCCCATACCAGAAAGGCGACGATCATGACGGCACGCAGACGAAGCACAGCAGCGGTTCTCGCAGGTCTCCTGCTCGCACTCTGCACCTGGACGCAGGCGGGCGAAGCGGAGAAGAAGGAGGCCAAGCCGCCCGCTGTGGAGGACGAGGTCACGCAGGGGGCGCTGCGCATCCAGCAGGAAGACGGCAGTATCGTGGAATGTCCGCTCAAGCACACGGACGTCAAGGCCACGATCTCGGGCTTCCTCGCCCGGGTCACGGTCACCCAGACCTTCCACAATCCGCTCGACGAGAAGATCGAGGCCGTCTACGTCTTTCCGCTGCCGCACAAGGCGGCGGTGGACGGCATGACCATGCGGATCGGCGAGCGCCGCATTGTGGGCCTGATCAAGCGCAGAGCTGTGGCGCGCGAGATCTACGAGCAGGCCCTGGCCCAGGGCCAGACCGCAGCCCTGCTCGAGCAGGAGCGACCCAACATCTTCACCCAGTCGGTGGGCAACATCGCACCCA
>CAZBZG010000124.1:0-12682 GCA_964496245.1 uncultured Planctomycetaceae bacterium
ACCTCCCATGCAGGGGCCTGTCTTCGTTCATCGCATCATAGACAGATCCACAGGCCAGCGCAACAGGGAACTCGGCGGGAGCGCCCGCAGGAGGGGCGCAGGGAAGCCTCTCGGTATCACGATTCGGGCGGGGTGGGTAGATCGTCCCCCAGGCCTTCGATGACGCGCGTCTTCATGCGGCGGGTCGTCGGCAGGTCCTTGGCGATCATCCACCGGGCCAGATCGCCCAGCGTTACGATGCCGACCAGTCGGTCGTTCTCCAGCACCGGCAGGTGGCGGATGTGGCGGTCGGTCATGAGGGAGAGGCAGTCCTGCGCGGTTTCGTCCGGCGTGACGTACATGACCCGGCTGCTCATGACCTCGCCCACGGGCGTGGCCTCGGAGGACTTCCCGGCCAAGACGACCTTGCGGGCGCAGTCCCGCTCGGAAAAGACGCCGACCAGCTTGTCGTGTTCGACGACCAGCAGAGCGCCCACATCCCGGTCGGCCATCATCCCGAGGGCTTCGCGCACGGTCGTATCGGGCTGCACGAACCAGATCTCATCAGGCTGGGTAGCCAGGAGCTCACGAACGGTGCCCACGCCTTCCCTTTCTTCCTGTGCTGGAGAGCAAACCTTCCTTTGCGGGCGTGAGTCTACCCCACGCACCAGTCGGCTGTCAAGACGCGGATCCGGGGATCGGCGCGGTTTTGGCCCGCGGGTGCACATTTTTCGGTCTGTACAAACGCGAAGGTCGAGGTATCATAGACATCCGTTGCGACCAGCCGATGCGCGCCAAGGAGCCCCTTATGCCCACTGCAGACCGCCCCAACGTTTTGCTCATCACCAGCGATCAGCAGCACTTCAACACGTTGGGATGCCTCAACCCCGAGATCCGGACGCCCAACTTGGACGCGCTCGCAGCGGGCGGCACGCTCTTCGAGCGCGCCTACTGCCCGAACCCCACCTGTACGCCCACGCGCGCGAGCCTGATCACGGGCAAGTATCCGAGCCAGCACGGCGCGTACTCCCTGGGCACCAAGCTGCCCGAGACCGAGCACACGGTGGGCGAGGACTTCCGGGCGGCCGGCTACCGCGCGGCTCTCGTGGGCAAGGCCCACTTCCAGCCGCTCGACAGCACCGAGGAGTTCCCGTCGCTCGAGAGCTATCCCATTCTGCAGGACCTCGACTTCTGGCGCGATTTCGACCGGCCTTTCTATGGCTTCGAGCACGTGGAACTCGCGCGCAACCACACGGACGAAGCCCACGTGGGCCAGCACTATGCTCTCTGGATGGAAGAGAAGGGGTTCACCGAGTGGCGCGAGCACTTCAGCAAGCCCACGGGCACGCGTGATCCGCAGCAGCACACGTGGTCGATCCCCGAGGAGTACCACTACAACACCTGGATCGCGGAGCGCACGAACGCGCTCATGGAAGGGTATGCCCGGCAGCAGGAGCCGTTCTTCCTGTGGGCGAGCTTCTTCGATCCGCACCCGTCCTATCTTGTGCCCGAGCCGTGGGACCGCATGTACGACCCGAAGAAGCTGACCGTGCCCCAGGTCACCGAGGGCGAGCATGCGGCGAATCCGCCGCACTTCCAGCTTACGCAGATGGAGAAACCGGACTTCTCCGCCTACCAGGAACCGGGCGGAAACGCGTGCCACGGCTTTCACAGCCATCTGCGCGACCCAAAACGTCTGGCTCGCGACATTGCCGTGTACTACGGCATGGTGAGCTGCCTGGACAAGTACGTTGGCCGCATCCTCGACCGGCTCGGTGCGCTCGGCCTGGCCGAGAACACGCTGGTCGTGTTCACCACCGACCACGGCCACCTCTTCGGCCAGCACGGCCTGGTGGCCAAGGGCGCGTTTCACTACGAGGACCTGATCAAGATCCCGTTCCTGGTGCGCTGGCCGGGCCGGGTGCCCGCGGGCCGGCGGTGCGGGGCGCTCCAGACGCTCGTGGACCTGCCCCAGACCTTGCTGAGCGCCTGCGGCATTCCGGCGCCGCGCACCATGACGGGCGCGGATCAGATGCCGGTCTGGTGCGGCGAGGCCGAACGCGTGCGGGATCACATCCTCGTGGAGAACCGGCACCAGCCCACCACGATTCACGTCAAGACCTATGTGGACGAGCGCTACAAGCTGACCGTCTACTTCCAGCGCGACTACGGCGAGCTCTTCGATCTCGCCGAGGATCCGGGCGAACGCCGCAATCTGTGGGACGCGCCCGGCGCCCGCGCGCTCAAGGCCGATCTCATGCGCAAGCTGCTCGCAGCCGAGATGGGCAAGGAGCCGCTGCCCATGCCCCGCATCGCGTGCGCGTGATGCGGAGAGCCGTTCCCCCGTCCCCTGCTCATCAATTGGCGTGGTTCAACAACCGGCGATGGTAGGTAAGACCTGGGTAGGGCGGATTAAGCGAAGCGAATCCGCCAAGTCGTTGTGCGGCAGGCGGATTCGTCGCTGCGCTCCTTAATCCGCCCTACGCCAAACTGTAACCCTCGTCTGAACCAGGCCCATCAATTCGCGTAATGTCGGATCGACTTGGAAGTCGGCGTACCGAAGATGAATCGAACAATCCAGTACGGCGGATGGCGAGCGCGACACGTTGTCTTGGGCGCCTGCTATGGAATCGGCCGACGTCCGTTCTTCTCATGGCGGTACGCGATCAGGTTTCGGGTGCCCGCGAATGAGTCTCGCCCGGCGCGAATACCTGTTCCACGCGAATCCATTGTGCGCCGATCTGGCGGAGATCGGGAAACCACCCCGCAGCCCGGGCCGCGTTGGCCGGGCCATGTGCGCTTCCGCGAGCCCGGCGCACGCGAGCACGTCCGCCCACCAGCGCTCCGCGACCACATCCCAGGCTGCGGTCAGTTCGGCTGTGCCCTGGTCGCCCGTTGCCTCTCCGGTGAGCACGTATGTCAGGTAGTCGGAGATGGTCGCCACGCGCGCGACGCGCTTCCAGAGGTCGGGCCGCTCGTTCTTGAGGAAGACGAGCTTGGCAAAGGCCATGGCAGGCGATCCGCCGATGCCCATGCCCGTGACGCGCAGGATCTCCTCGCGCTCCCACAAGGCCCTGAGCGACGATGGAACCTCCCCGCTCCGTTGGTCGGTCCAGAGGATCAGCGGGGTGAGCGGCTGGTCGGTCTCGTCGAGCAGAAGGAACGTGTTGGCCTGCGAACTATAGCTCACGGCCGCCACGTGGCTGCCTGCCGCATTCGCTTCGGCCAGCGCCGTCTGCACGGCTTGGGCCAGCGTCACCCAGAACGCGGCCACCGGCATCTCGGCCCTGCGGTCGGCCGGGCGGTCGATGCGGGTCGCGATCCGCCCCAGGCCGCGCATGCGGCCTTGGGGGTCGAACACGCCGGCCTTGAAGTAGCTCGTTCCGAGGTCGATGCCGAGCACGAGGTCCATGGGGTCTTCCTACTCGGCGCCGGACGCGGTTAGGGCGAGCGTGGTCTCCACCAGCACGCGGCCGGCTTCGTGGCTGAAGAGCGCGTTGGACGCTTCGTAGTCGCCTTCCTGGGCGGCTTCGGGCGTCACGATGTAGCCCTGGAGCACGCCGTTGGCGAGCTCGATCACAAAGGCATCCGGCCGCTCGGCCTTGACCTCCAGGGCGTAGTCCACAAACACCTCGCCCGGCCAGCCCGCGAAACGCCACGGCCCCACGGAAAGCACCTGGATCTCGGCCGGCGTGAGCTGCCGGTAGACGGCCTCGATCTCGTCCGACGCGTTGGCGCGTGCGAGCACAAGGGTCTCTTCCGCGCCGAACCAGTCGACCTCGGCTGTGCGCACCTGCCGGCGGGGCGCCCCCTGGCTGCGCAGTTCCTCCAAGCGTTCGCGGGCGTGCTGGAGCTTACGTTCGGCTTCGGCCTTCGAAGGGAATGCGCGCCGGGGGAGTTCCACGTGCGTCTGGCGGGCGCCGAGCCTGGCCTGCGCCGTCCATTCGACGGTTGCCACAGCGCTTCCCGCGGCGCGTGCGAGGAGGCCGCCAAGCCGCTCCGCCTCTTCGAACGTATTGCTGCGCGTGACATGGCGCGGGCTCTGGTTGCCGCAGGGGCCGGTGTGGTGGAGCACCGCGCAGTCCGTCCCCACGAACTCCTGCTGAAGGATCTGCAGGGCGAGGCCCGGGAAGTCGGCACTTAGGAGCTTGGAATCCTCGTGGAGCACGGTGGGGTGCATGGTGCAGACGAGCATGAGCGCGAGGAGGTCCTTCTCTCCTGCGGCGTCAGTACGCCTTGTCGAAATGCGGTTCGATGTTGGCGGCACACGACTCCGAGATGTTGAAGTCCGTGGGCAGGGTCTGGAGGAGCGAGCTCGGCACCTGTGGCGTCACCGGACCGTGCGCCACGAGGCGCGTGGTGAACCGCTGCCAGCTCACGAACGTGGCCATGGTGGTGAGGGCGTTCGTGTCCATGCGATACTCGGCTTCGGTCACCTGGGCCGGGCCGATGGTGGCTGCCTTGGGCGGCACGGCGGCGAGGTCCCCGCTCATGCCGAAGAAGCCGTGGAGCGAATTCTGCGCGACGGTCAGTGGATGAAGCGTCACGATGCGCGGGCCCTGTTGCTTCCACTCCTCGAGGTCGGCGCTGAATTCGGCTGTGTCCGGATCGATGAAAGCCACGTGCCCGGCCCAGCCGCTCCCGCTGTAGCAGGCGTCCGCTCCGCCGAGGTCGGTGATCCTCTTGCCGTAGTCGTCGATGGTATCGTCCGTGAAGAGGTGAACCTGCTCGCGCGGCATGCGCAGGTCCTCGTCGATGTTCGACCAGAGCAGGTTCAAGAGCGAATGGCCGAAGCCCTTGGGCCAGGTCTCGGGCGCGATGCGTCCGTCCTGGTCGGCCCACTCGTCCATGGCGAAGAGGTGGACGTTGTGGCAGGAGATGCGCATGCGGTTGATCATGTGCGCCACGTGCCGGTAGCCGTGGTTGGGGTTGGGCACGATCAGGACGACGTTTGTGTCGGATTCGGCCGACTGGCGCATGCGCTCCACCATGTCCGCTACGAAGAGCGTCGGAATCATGTCATCGGGAAACACGCGGATCTTGAACTCCGGATTCGGATGTTGCTCGATCTCCTCGCGCTTGATGTTGCGCACGCGTTCGAGTACCTCCTTGTCCCGGAAGGGAATCCACGCGGCTGGATCGAAATCGAAGTCGTTGCTCATACTCGCTCTCCTCATGCGCCGTCCGGACCGGAGGCCCGGTCCGGCGCTTCAGCTTCGTACACGCACTGGCCCGCGATCCACGTGCGGGCCGGTTCCAGGTCTTCGTTCCACAGGACCAGGTCGGCGGCTGCGCCGGGTTGGATGCAGCCCATGGTCTCGGCCAGGCCCAGCACACGGGCCGGACAAGCCGAGGCCATGCGGATGGCCTGGTCGGGCTCAATCGCGAGAAAGGTCACTGCATTGCGTACAGCTCGGTCCAGGGTGAGGCCGCTTCCCGCGAGCACGTCTGAGTCGGCCGTGCGTGCAGGGGCGCCGGGGTAGGCGAACGTCACGTCCCGCCCCAGATACGAGAAGCGTCCCGGGGCCAGCCCGGCGCCCACATTGGCGTCGGTGATCAGGCACACGCCTTCCGGGCCCTTGCATTGGAGGGCCAGCTCGATGGCGATTGGGTCCACGTGCTCGCCGTCCAGGATGAAGTCCACGGACACGCGCGGGTCGGCCAGGATCGCCTCGACCGCGCCGCAGGGCCGCACGCCCGGATCGCGCACGTCGGGGCAGGGGAAGACGTCGTAGAAGTGGGTGGCGTGCCGCGCGCCCGCCTCGATGGCTGCGCGCGTCTGGGCCACGTCCGCGGCCGTGTGCGTCATGAAGACCGTTCCGTCGCCGTCGCACATGAGCGGAATCAGCTCCAGGATGCCGTCGAAATCGGGGGCAATGCTGAAGATCGTGCGATGCGGCCGCGCTGCTTCCTGCAGGGCGCGCACCCGGTCGGGATCCGCGTCTCCGAGCGCCTCGGGCGGCATCGCGCCGGTGAGGCTGAGAAACGGACCTTCCAGATGGAAGCCGAGAATGCGCGTGCCACCGGTCGACTGGACGGGAGCGAGGTCGGCCAGGCAACGCGCGTCCTCGCCCTTGGGCCGGGGGCTGACCGTGGGGAGGAAGCCGGTCACCCCGTAACGCGGGAGGAGCTCGCACAAGGCGCGAAGTGCGTCAAAACCGTTGTCCACGAGATGCTCGTGCGCACCGTGGATGTGCAGGTCGATCAGCCCGGCGGACACCAGCCGGCCGCCCGCGTCCACGACCGTGTCAGCATCCAGCGCCTGGATGGCGTCATCCGGGCCGACTGTCTCGATCGTTTCGCCGTCCACGACGATCGACCAGCTGCTGGCCAGGCTGTCGGGCAGCACCACGCTTGCGTTGCGGAGGAGGGTGCGCGGCATCAGCGCTCCCCTTCGCGTGGAGCCAGCACGATCTGCGCGCCGGTCCTGCGCACGGCTGCAACCATGGCCTCGGGCGCCGAAGCGTCGGTCACGAGCGTGATCCCATGACCGAGCTCGCCCGCCTTGGCCAGGCTCTGCTTGCCGAACTTGCTCGCGTCCACGGCGAGCACGGTCCTGCGGGCCTGCTCCTGCGCGGCGCGGGAGACCATGGCGGTCGGCAGATCTGCGGAGAAGAAGACGCCGGCCTCGGCATCCAGCGCATCCGCGCCCACCAGGGCGGCGTCGAACCGGAACTGGCGAATCTGCGCCACGGTCATCTCGCCCGTGAGATCCGGGCTCTTCCCGCCTAGCGTGCCGCCGAAGACCACGACCTCGCTCTGATTGTGGCTGAAGAGGGACATGGCGGCCCGCAGATTGCTCGTGAAGACGTGGAGCTTGCGACCCGCGGGCAGCCGCTCGGCCACGTGCACCGCGGTCGTGCCCGTATCCAGGTAGAGGGTCTCGCACGAGCCGAAGAGACGCACGGCTTCGCGCGCGATGCCGAGCTTCTGCGCGCGCTGCTGCTTCTCCTTCTCGGTAAAGGGGACCTCCTCCACAAAAGGCGAGCGGAGCACGCACCCGCCGTGCGTACGCGTGACCTGCCCGGCCGCCTCCATGGCGGAGAGATCCCGGCGCACGGTCATGCCGGTCACCCCGAGCAAGGACGCCAGTTCGTCCACCCCGGCCCGGCGGTCGCGTGCGAGAATGTCGAGAATGGTTTTCTGTCGATCGACGCGCTGGCTCATGAAGGCCTCTGCACGGAACTGTGCACAATGAACATTGTACCGCCGGTCGGAGCTGGCGCAAGCGGGAATCCACGAATTTGTGAGATACCCAACGTCTTTGACAACATAGATAAATGGCGGGAATCGCTTGACAACGCCCGGCGCGCGGTAGTGTTCACGTTGAACATTTGGGGGAAATGGCAGCCCAGGGACCCAGGACCGGAGGATAGCGCACATGGCAGCTACAGCAGAGACTGCAGTACAAAAGGACTGGTGGCGCAAGGAGGCGGAGGGGGTTCCGCACCTGGTGACGGGTGACATCCCCGGGCCCCAGTCCCAGGCCATGCACGCGCGCACCACCAAGCACATGCGGGGCCTCAGCGGCCAGGTCAAGCTCTTCCCCGTCTGCTTCGACCGCGGATTTGGGATCACCCTGACGGATGTAGACGGCAACAAGTACTTGGATTTCTCCTCCGGCATCTACGTCACGAGTCTGGGCCACTGCCACCCCAAGGTTTCAGAAGCGGTGAGCCACTGGGCTGGCCGCCTGATGAATTGCCACGACTTCACCACGCCCGTCAAAGAACAGCTCATGGAGAAGATGGCCGGGGTGCTCCCCGGGACCCTCAGCGGTGTGCAGCTCTACAGCGACGGCACGTCGGCTGTAGAGGCGGGGCTGCGCGCGGCTCGCGCCATCACCAGCCGGCACGAGTTCATCTCCTGCTTTCGGGATTTCCACGGGAAGTCCATGGGCGCGGTCAGCTGCGCGCAGATGGTCCGCGGGGATCTCCTGACCTACGGTCCGACGCGCGCGCCCGGCTTCTACATGGTGCCCCGGCCGAATCCCTATCGCCCGACGTTTGCCAAGGCCGACGGCACCATCGACATCGACCGGGTGGCCAACGACAGGATCGTGGCTGCAGCGCGCGCGCATCCCGACCTTGTCGTGCGCTGCAGCTCGGAGTTCCCCTACTTCCCGGGCGCCCAGCGCTTGATCCAGTGGGTGCGCGACAAGTCCTATGGTCGCCTGATCGAGGTGCGCTCGGGCTTCCATCATGCGAGCGACCTGGATCTCGACAAGCCCATCAACTGGAAGCGCATGGTCGACCGGAACGGCGCCTATGGATGCATGGGGGACCTCGGCATGCACGTGCAGCATATTCCCTTCCGCATGGGCTGGAGGCCCCGGAGCGTGCAGGCGTTCCTGCAGAACCTCGTGCCCACGCGTCCTGACGGCAAGGGCGGCTCGGCCCCGTGCGAGACGTGGGACAACGCCACCGTGCTCTGCGGCTGCGCCGATCCGGAAACGGGCGAGCCCTTCCTGTGGACCCTGGAGACCAAGCGGATGGCGCCGGGCGCGACCAATACCTGGTTCCTCGAGGTCTATGGAACCGAGGGCTCGGCGCGCTTCTCCACGCACGACCCCAAGGCCTTCACGTGTCTTCGGACCGAGGGCCGCGAGCAGGGTTGGACGCGCGTGGACGTGGGCGCCCAGTCGGCCATCCCCTCGATCACGGGAGGCATCTTCGAGTTCGGCTTCTCCGACGCCTTCCAGCAGATGATCGGCGCGTTTCTGCAGGAGTTCACGGACACGCCCGAGTCCCACCCCTTCCGCACGGTCTCGCTCGAAGAGACCGCCCTCAGCCACCGCGTCTTCACCGCCGCACTCCAAGCCCAGGAGACCGGGAGCCGGGTGGCGGTGTAGGGGCGCTGCGATCCGGCTGGCGTCCGGAGGGTTACCCGGCAGGCGTCGGATCTGAACCGCGCCCACAAACCTGCACCAGGAGATGCTCGATGCCTGACCCAACCGAACCGCGTGCCACCGCTTGCCCATTCTGATTCGCGAAGCAGACGGCACGGTGGTCGACCGCTTTCCCGGCTCTCCGGACGTGGCCCCCGGCTGCCACGCCGGGCTCACGCTGACCGATGGGGTGACGCTCATCTGCTGGCGCACGCTTTCGCGCTGGGGCGTCATCTTTTGTCTGCGAATTGTGGTCGCCCGATTCGGTAGGTGCTCCCGCTCGCATTCCCGCCAAACCCGGCGAGCAGGTAGTCCTGGTCGCTGGTGTTGCCGAGAATCAGGCTTTCGAGTCTGGCGGGTCCTGCGTCAGGGTAGGCCTTGCGGAAGGCTGCGCGCAGGTTTACGCGGATCCGCTGCGTTTTCGCGTCGTAGCAGGATGCGCACCGCACGAGCGGCGGCGCGCCCAGGGGCTCGGCCACGAACGCCTTCCACGACGGCTCGTAGGTGCGGGGCTTGCCGAGCACCTCGCGCGTCTCCTCCAGCGGGGCGGTGAGCGGCAGGACCAGCCCCTTGTCGCTGATCACCACGTGCAGGTTGACCTTGGTGCCCGGCCCGGGAGCGAACGGGATGGTGAGCACCGGCCGCGCGTCCAGGTCCACGGGTTCGTCCATGGCGAGCGCAATGGCGAACGGTCCGCCGCCGTAGCGGTTGATCACCTTCACCCCGTCGTCCGCGGCCGGCAGGCAGTCCACGCGGTCGGGGTCGTGTGCGCGCCAGGGACCTCCGGCTGGTGCGGGCCGGGGCGCGAGATATGCGCCGGGGTTGGTCCGCGCTTCGGCTGCGCTGCGGATCATGGCATAGAGCACGCCGTTCCGGCGGGTCCAGAGCGCGAGGTGTCCGCCCGGCAGCGGATCTTCGTCCTCCACGTCGAACAGGACCGTGTCGTCGCGCAGGATCCGGATCCGCCGGCCCACCTTTTCGATGTGCAGGCGGAACCAGAAGAGGTGGAGGTCGTAGATGCCGTGGAAGGGCGGGAATTTGGCCCGCTCGTTCGTGGCCAGCACGCGTTCGCCCTTGAGGAGATACGTGGCGCGGTTCTCGTGTCCGCCAAAGAGGAGCGTGTAGCCCGAATTCAAGTCGCGGCCGTTCGTGCAGAAGGAGACGTTCATGTCGTGCCGCGCGTAGCGGCGGCCTTCCTTGTCCCCCGGCTTGCGGTACTTCCGGTTGAAGAGATCCTTCATGGAATGGTAGAGCTCGTGCACCTGGTCGCCGTCGTACCGGTGCTTGGAGAAATTGACGGCCACGGCTTTGTCCACGCCCTGGTACCAGTTCCACTGCCGCCTGCAGGTCCACCGGTCGTCGATGGTCCACTGGCCGGCGATGGGGAGCCAGTCCACGGGTGCGGCTTCGAAGAATTCGTACCACACGTTCCGGCTGAAGAGGGCGGGGCGCGTGTCTACGGCGGCCTGCTGCGGGAAGTAGCCGACGGTCACGCACCCGGGAAGCGAGAGGGCCGCCCGCTCGCCCTGCCAGAACAGGCCGTGGCCGCGCCGCTCCAGGATGGCTGGCCGTCCCCCTGCCGCAAACGTGCCGAGCGGCCGATCGCCGCGTCCGAAGAGCGCGAGCCAGCCCTTGGCTCCTTCAGGTACTTCGGCCCGGAAGTCGCGGAAGAGCGCGCAGCGGTTCTGCACGCCTGTGCGGGTCTCGCCCGCGATCCGGCACGTCGCCTTCTGCCACAGGTCCGTGCTGCTCGCCCACCGCTGGAGGTGTTTGTCCCGATCGTCCTTGGGGTACTTGGGTTTGTCCGCAAAGATGGTGCTCGTCTGCTTGATGGGGACCAAGGGATGCGCGGGCACGCTGAGGTCTTCGACCCGGACATCGTCGAAGATCGCGCGGCCGCCCGTCACCTCGAGTCCGACCCTGCCGCCGAGACATTCGGAGGTCTCGGCTTCGAGCAGGGTTTGTCCGTCGATGCGGGCTTCGATCCGTCCGGTTGCGGATACGAGTGCGCCCAGGCGGAACCAGCGCGGGCAGGCGAAGGCCTTCTGGCGCAGGATGCGCGTCTTGCCGGCCTCGCGCCGCTCGAGGCGGAGCACCGACTGGCCGGCCGGACCGGAGACCGAGGCGGCATAGCATACGCCGTCGTCTTGGCGAGCAAAGACGAAGGCCAGGCCGGTGTCGCGCAGGCGTCGCACGGCCACGGAACACCGCAAATGGTTCCAGTACGGCCGGCCGGTGACGAGCAGGCCCCGCTCGCCGTCGTCCGGTGCGGCGGCGAGGAGGACAAAGGGGTTGGGCGTGGTCTTGAAGACGCGCCCGCTCGCGGCCACGTTCTCGGGGACCCGGTCGTCATGGAGCGGCAGGGTCGTCAGGTGCGTGCGCCAGGCGCCCGCTGCCACGCGCCACTGGTCGTCGCGTCCGATCTCGGATCGCATGAAGCCGTCGTCGAAGCGGAGATCCCCGAGCGGCTGCAGCGCGATGTGCGCCGGCGCTTCGCTGTAGAATGCGCAGACGCGTTTGCCCGGTTCCAGCGGAAACGCGAGCAGGTGATGGCGTGCGGCATAGAGATGCACCGTTCCGTCGTAGCAGGCGAGCACGAGCCGCGTCTCGTTTGCGAGGGTGTTGATGGGTTTGCGGCCGCTCTCCACGTCGAACCGTTGCGTGCCATCGGGTGCCAGCTGCCAGTGGCACAGGCGCGGGCTGAGCTGGACGTGATGATAGGTTCCTGCAGACGGATCGCCGAAGATCACGTGGCGCTCGTCGTCCGGGGTTCCGGCCGACAGGTCGATGGCGATATGGAAACGTCCGGTCTTTACCCGCGCCCCGCGCTCGGTCAGGCGGTCGCGCAGATCCGACAGGGAAGGGGGTCCGCCCGCCCGCCAGCCATGGACGCCGATCCCGAGGAGGGCGAGTCCCAGAAGACCGCTGAGGGCCAAGAGGAAACGCTTCATCGTACAGGCTGGTATAACGCACGGACGCTTGGTTTTCAATGGAAACCTCGCGCGCGGTCCGCTACGAGGCCGCATCCCTCTCCTCTGCCTCCTCCGCCGTCGCCTGCGGCTCTGGCGTGACGCGTCGTTCTGGAATACAGGAAAGCCCGGCTTCGTCTCGCGGGCTGCGCAGCGGACGAAACCTGGCGACCGGCCGGACTCGTCCTGGAGCCGATGGATGGGCGGAAACGGCGAGGCGCGCAGGGCAAAGCCCGCGCACCGCAGCCCGCAGGGCGGCGCACAGGACGTGCGCTGCAACCCCCGAGCTTGGTCGGTGTGAGAGAACGAAGTGGGCCCGGAGGGACTCGAACGAATCCACACAAGGTGTTGGTGGTCAACGCCCTTCCGAATGCGACCCAACCAAGGCGGTGCAGGATCCGGTGCATCCGGGCCAAGTTTTGAGCAAATCTGAATCTCAGCCGGCTGACCTGGGAGAGGTCATCACTGCCTGGCCAGGCCTCTCGCAGGCCACCCGCGACAGGATCCTCGCCATGGTCAAGCTCTCCAGGGATTAGTGCGCTGCAGGATATCGTTGAAGCGTTGGCCTTGGTGCTCGAGGCGCGCCCATCATCGCGCTAATCGTGGAGGGTACGCGGGTGGATGCCGGCCGCGAGCGCTTCGCCTGTACGAATGGTCCCGCCCCCAGGGGCGATGAGCTTCAGGGCTTCTTCAACTTATGCAGTCATGTTCTTGCTCCGGACTCGACAGTCACAAGTTTACATCACGCCACCTTTCTGTAAAGCCGGTCTTTTCCGCACTTTTCCTGTTTTCGAAGAATTAGCTGCGTTATCCAGTCCTTGGCGAAGGCGGCCAAATTGGTTTTGAT
>CAZBZG010000125.1:0-12632 GCA_964496245.1 uncultured Planctomycetaceae bacterium
GCTTCACGATCGGCCTTCAGAGCCGCCACCGCCGCCGCCTGCCAGCGGAGCGCCTCGCCATACGTCACGCCCCGCGCGGTGTGCAGCTCGATCGGTCGGTCGATCTCGGAAACACTACGCATACGGGCACGGTCCAGGGCGTTATCGCTTCGGGGAGGATCTCCGGCCCTTCTCCAGATCGATTTTGAGCCGCCTGTTTCGGCGCACCACGGCTTGGTGGCGCGAGGCGCATTCCCGGAAGTGCTCCAACCCCAGCAGCATGAAGTACAGGACCGCGAGCGAGACCAGCGCGCACAAAGTCCCAATGCTCTTGCGTTTGGCCCACCCCATGGCGGGCGGTTCGATCCGGGGCTTGTCCATCACGGGCTGCATCCGAAAGCCGCAGGGGGCCCGCCGCCTGGCGCCAGACGGCTCGCCTTTACTCTACACGGCGGGCCGGACGGCGTCAACGGTCTGCCCCGCGACCCGCTGCCCCCTATGCCCCTGCCGACGCGCCCCTTCCCTCGGGTACGCGTCTCGTCCGCAGAAATCCACACCCGCAGCGCAGAAATCCACACCCGCAGCCTTGCAATCGCAGTCCGCTGGCTTATGATACCTTCGCCCGCTCTCAGGGGGAAAGGAGGCCGCTTGTGCGTTTCGAGCATGTTAGGATCGAAGGGGTCACCTGCGTCCTGCCCCCCCGCGCGGTCACTTCCACGGACATCGAGGAGCGGCTCCGCCCGGTCTACGACCGCCTCCGCCTCCCCAGGGGACGTCTCGAATCCATGACCGGGATCCGCGAACGCCGTTTCTGGCCGCCGGGCACCCGTGTCAGCGAAGCGGCGGCCCGCGCGGGCCGCAGCGTGCTCGAGGTCACCGGCACGGCGCTCGACCGAATCGGCTGCCTCATCCACGCCTCGGTCTCGCGCGACTACTTCGAGCCGGCGACCGCCTCCATCGTGCACGAAAAGCTGGGCCTGAGTCCCGCGTGCATGACCTACGACCTCTCCAACGCATGCTTGGGCGCGATCAACGGCATGAGCATGGTGGCCCACATGATCGAACTCGGTCACATCGAAGCCGGACTCGTAGTCACGGCCGAACTCGCCGAAGAGCTGCACGAATCCACCATCCAAGAATGCCTGCACACGAAGCGCTTCACGCGCGCCGACTTCAAGCGGCACTTCGCGACCCTCACCATCGGCTCGGGCGCGGCTGCGGTCCTTCTCACCCGCGACGACATCTCAAAGAACGGCCACCGCCTTCTCGGCGGAGCGGTCCGCACCGATTCGTCTGGCAACACCTTCTGCCGGGAGGACAAAGAGAGCCGTTCGCCCACGGGCGGACCGCTCATGCGCACGGACGGGGAAGCCCTGCTCCGTGCCGGATGCCGCCTGGCGCAGAAGACCTGGGATGCCACCAAGCAGGAACTCGACTGGACCAACGATACGCCCGACCACATCTTCACGCATCAGGTGGGACTCGTTCAGCGTAAGATGACCCTGAACGCCCTCAAGCTCGACATCGACAAGGACTTCCCCACGGTCCAGTTCACGGGCAACACCGGCTCGGCCGCGCTGCCAGCCGCCTTTGCGCTCGGGATCGAGGAGCGCGGGATCGCCGCAGGCGACCGGGTCGCGCTCCTGGGCATCGGCAGCGGTCTCTGCAGCCTCATGTTCGGCGTGGAATGGTGACGCCCGCGCTGCGGGCCGCCGCGTCGGCTGGGCACGCCTCGTCCCGGCGAATTGCTCCCGCCTCGGAGGCCTTTCCATGGGATCCGGCTGGCAGGCGCTCTACCCGTTCGCCGACCACACCCATCCCCTCGGCCCCCACCGCATGCACTACGTGGACGAAGGCCACGGTCCGACCGTCTTGCTGGTCCACGGCAACCCGACCTGGTCCTTCCTCTTTCGCGACCTGATCTGCGCGCTCCGGCCCGCCCACCGGTGCGTAGCGCCCGACCACATGGGCATGGGACTGTCGGACAAGCCGCAGGACTATCCCTACCGGCTCTCGACCCACATCGACAATCTCGCAAGCCTGATCGACGCACTCGGGCTCGAGCAGGTAACCCTGGTCGTGCACGATTGGGGCGGCCCCATCGGCCTGGGCTGGGCGGTCCGGCATCCGGAGCGCGTGCAGCGACTCGTGATCCTGAACACCGCCGCCTTCCTCTCGCCGCGCCTGCCGCTTCGCATCCGCATCTGCCGGGTGCCCGGGCTCGGCGCCCTGGCCGTGCGCGGCGCCAACGCCTTCGCCCGCGGCGG
This sequence comes from uncultured Planctomycetaceae bacterium, assembly GCA_964496245.1. Lineage (GTDB taxonomy): Bacteria > Planctomycetota > SZUA-567 > SZUA-567 > SZUA-567 > CAZBZG01. Next base: position 2,247 of record CAZBZG010000125.1, read on the forward strand.
CACGTGGATGACCACGGTCCGGCCTCTCCCGGCCGCGGTCAAGGAAGGGTTCCGCACGCCGTACGACAGCTGGGCGCACCGGGTGGGCATCCTCCGGTTCGTGCAGGATATCCCCATGCGGCCGGCGCATCCGACCTGGCCGCTCATCCAGGCGATCGATGCCGATCTCGCGCGGCTTTGCGACCGTCCCGTGCTCCTCCAGTGGGGCGCCCGGGACTGGTGCTTCGATCTGGCGTTCTACGAATCCTGGCGCTCGCGGTTTCCGGAGGCCGAGATCGACGTGTACGGGGACGCCGGCCACTATCTCCTGGAAGACGCCGGCGACCGCGTGGCGGAGCGCGTACGGGCATTTCTGGCGTGAGCCAGCGAGGACCTCTGGATGGCCGACACGAGCAACATCGCCCTCCGCCTGCGCGATGCCGCCTCCCGGCAGCCGGACCAGCCGGCCGTGATCGTCATGCCACGGCGGGCTGGCGCCGCCCTCCGCCACCAGCTCTCCTTTGCCGACCTCGAACGCCGCACCGATGCACTCGCCCGCGGCTTCCGTCGGATCGGCATTGCGCCCGGCCTGCGCACGCTCGTCATGATTCGGCCCGGTGCGGACTTCGTGGCTGTCATGTTCGCGCTCTTCAAGGCCGGAGCCGTGCCCGTGCTCATCGATCCCGGCATGGGCCGCCGGTGGCTCCTCCACTGCATCGCGCACGCGCAACCCGAAGCCATGATCGGCATCCCCCTGGCGCACGTCCTGCGCCTCGTCCGTCCCCGCGCGTTCGCGTCCGTGCGTCACGCCATCACCGCAGGCCGCCGCTGGCTCTGGGGCGGGCCTGCCCTGGCGCACCTCGCCGACGCTGGGGAATCCCCCTTTCCGATCGCTGCGACCGCCCCGGACGACCTCGCCGGCATCTTCTTCACCACGGGCAGCACAGGGCCCCCCAAGGGCGTAGAGTACGCACACGGCATGTGCGACGCGCAGTGCCGCCTCCTCGCCGAGACCTTTGGCATGCACGCGGGCGACGTGGACCTGCCGACCTTTCCGCCCTTCGCCCTCTTCTCCGTGGCTCTGGGCCTGACCGCTGTCCTTCCGCACATGGACCCCACGCGGCCGGCGTCCGTGGACCCTCGGGCCATCCTCGCAGCCATCGACCGGTTTCAATGCACGTGCAGCTTCGGCAGCCCGGCCCTCTGGTCGCGCGTCACCCAATACTGCGTAAACCATGAGATCACGCTCCCCGCCCTCAAGACGGTGCTCATGGCGGGCGCGCCCGTCCCCGTCGAGGTGCACGAGCGATTCCGCAAGATTCTGGGGCCGGAGGCCGCCACCCACACGCCCTACGGCGCCACCGAGAGCCTGCCCACCACGGACATCCTGGGAAGCGAGGTGCTTGCCGACACAGCCAAGCGCACGCGCCAGGGCCGGGGCGTGTGCGTAGGCCGTGCCGTGGCGGGCACGCGCGTCGCCGTCATCCGCCTCACGGACGAAGCCATCCCCGCATGGTCTCCCGATCTGGTGCTGCCTGCGGGCGAAGTCGGCGAGATCGTTTCGCAAGGGCCGCAGGTGACCCGTCGGTACTTCCGCTTGGAGGAGGCCACCGCCGCCAGCAAGATCCGGGACGGCGACCGATTCTGGCACCGCATGGGCGACCTCGGGTACCAGGACCAGCAGGGCCGCATCTGGTTCTGCGGCCGCAAATCCCATCGCGTCCAGACGGCGCACGGTCTCCTGCTGCCCGTATGCGTGGAGGCCATCTTCAACCAGCTTCCCGCGGTACGGCGTTCTGCCCTGATCGGTCTCGGCGAACGGCCCGTCCAGACGCCAGCCCTCGTGGTGGAACCGGTGCGCATGCCCCGCAGCCGGGCGGCGCGCGCGCGATTTGCAGAGGCGCTTCGCGGGTGCGCACGCGCGCACGAGACGACCGCCTGCATCCAGCGCTTCTTCTTCCGCCCCGTGTTGCCGGTGGACATCCGCCACAATGCCAAGATCCGGCGGCAGGACCTCGCTGTCTGGGCTGCCGCGCAAGCCGGGGAGGATGTCCCGTGAACGCACTGGTCACCGGCGGCGGCGGCTTCCTGGGCCGGTGGATCGTCGCCAAGCTTCTCGACCGGGGCGATGCGGTCGCCGTGCTGGGACGGCGCGCCTATCCCGACCTGGCAGACCGCAGCGTCGACTGCCTCCAGGCCGACCTGCGCGACCGGGACGCGGTTCTGGCCGCCTGTGAAGGCCGGGACGCGGTCTTCCATGTGGCGGCCAAGGCCGGCATCTGGGGCGCGCGCGAAGAATACTACGACATCAACACCACGGGCACGAGCCACGTCCTCACCGCGTGCCAGAAGCACCGCGTACCCCGCCTCGTGTACACGAGCACGCCGTCCGTGGTGATCGGCGACGCGCCCATCGAAGGCGGCGACGAGTCCCTCCCCTATCTCGCCCGCTATCGCGCACCGTACCCGGAGACGAAGGCCCTGGCCGAGCGCATGGTGCTCGAGGCAAACGGCGAAGCCGGCGTCGCCACCTGCGCGCTGCGGCCGCACCTCATCTGGGGGCCGGGCGACACCAATCTCGTGCCCCGCCTCCTCGCCCGCGCCCGCACAGGCCGCCTCATGCGCATCGGCGACGGCACCAACCGCATCAGCGTGAGTTATGTGGAGAACATCGCCGACGCCCACCTCACGGCCTGCGACCGCTTGTCCGCCGATTCCCCGGCGGCCGGCCAGTGCTATTTTGTGAACGAAGAGGAACCCGTGAACTGCTGGGAATTCATCGGCCGGCTCGTGGAGGGATTCGGCTGCCCGCTCATCCGGCGGGCCGTCTCGCTCAAGACCGCGCTGCGGTTCGCAGCCGTGCTCGAATGGGTCTACGGTCACCTCAACATCCAGCGCGAGCCGCCCATCACGCGCTTCACCGCCCGCCAGCTCGCCACGAGCCACTGGTTCCGCATCGACAAGGCAAAGCGCGACCTCGGCTGGCAACCCGCGGTCGGCCAGGAAGACGGACTCCGGCGACTCTTCGCCGATCCCGGCTTCCCGGCCTGAGGGGAGACGGCCGGCGACGAGAGGGGGGATTCCCCATTCGGCGGGGCCTTCTACTCGAGCCGCGTCACCCGGTCGATCACCTCCTGGTCGAAGGCGTTCACCCCCATCCCCGCATCCACCACAACAGCCTGGGCATTGATGCCGCTGGCGCGTTCGCTGAGGAGGAAGGCCACCACATTCGCGACCTCCTGGGTGTCGAGCGCCTGCTTGCGCAGGGTCAACTTCTCGGCGTAGATGTAGCTGTCGAGGAACCCCGGGATGCCGGCGGCGGCCCGGGTCTTGAGGGGGCCGGGATTGACCGAATTGAAACGCACGCGCGAACCGTGCGAGAAGCTCTTGGCCAGGAAGCACACGGCTGCGTCGAGCGCGGCCTTGACCGGCGCCATGAATCCGTAGCCCTCCCAGGCCAAACGGGTATCCGGGATTGACATCGTGACCACGGAAGCGTTCTGGGAAAACCGGTCCTTGAGCGCCCCGGCCAGCGCCACAAGGCTGAACATGGAGACATCCAGCGCCTGCACGAAATCCTCGCGCCGGGTCTCGTGAAACGGCCGCGGCCCGTCCCCGTAGCGGGCAAAGGCGATCGAATGCACGAGTCCGTCCAGCAGCACATCCTGCGCACGCAAATCCGCGGCCAACCGGTCGATGGCCTCCTGCTCGGCGACGTCGCAGACGAACAACTCGGCCTGCGGCAGGATTTTGGCCACGCCTGCACGCAGCGTCTCGTCCTGTACCGAGACGAATACGCGGGCGCCTTCGGCGAGCACGGTCTCGGCCACCCGACAGGCCACGCTCTTCTTGTTGGCCACTCCCATGATCAGAACGTGCTTGCCTTCCAGCGCGAGAAACCCCATGCGCGACCTCCTCGTCCCAGGCGTTTTTGCGACAGGCGGTATGGTACGCCGTCCGCCCGGGGGCGCAAGGCCAAAGGTGCGTCCACGCGCCCTCTGCCCGTCCCCCCTTTTGGGTTGCCAGCAGAGCGCAGCCGGGTATCATGGGATTGGACGATGCGAACGCTTTGCGCGCACGCAGGTAAAAGGAGACGACCATGACAGATGCGCATCTTGCCGACCGCCATCAGGCCGTTGTCGTGGTAATCGACATCCAGCAGAAGCTGTTCCCGCACATCGCCGGCCACGAGGACGTGGTGCGCAACGCCGCCACCCTGATCCAGGGGGCGCAAGTGCTCGACGTGCCCGTACGCCTCACCGAGCAGTACCCCAAGGGCCTCGGCCCCACCGTGGCGCCCATCGCCCACCTGCTCGAGGGGACCAAGCCCCTGGAGAAGCTCACCTTCGGCTGCTACGCCGATCCCGGCTTCCGCCAGGCCTTGGAGGCCACAGGCCGGCGCCAGGTCATCCTCTGCGGCATCGAGGCGCACATCTGCGTCCTGCAGACCGCGCTCCAGCTGCTGGAGGCCGGTTTCCGCGTGCAGGTCGCGGCCGATGCGGTGGGAAGCCGCAAGCCCGACCACTGCCGCGTGGCACGCGACCGGCTCCGGCACGCAGGCGCGGACGTCACGGTCGTGGAGAGCGTACTCTTCGAGATGCTCCAAAACGCGGAGACCGATGCCTTCAAGCAGATTGCCCGATTGGTGCGCTGATGGCCTATGAACGCGAATGCAAGATTCCGGTCGAGGACCATGCGCCCCTGGAAGCGCGCCTGTCCAAACTCCATGCCGAGCGCGTGGGACGGCATCACGAGCAGAACTGGGTGCTCGATACCCCGCGGCAGGACCTGTACGCCAAGAAGATGCTCCTGCGGCTCCGCCGCCTCGACGACGCCTCAGCCGGCCTGCTCACGGTCAAGCGGCCCGCGCCCTCGGCTGCGTTCAAGGTCTACGAGGAGCTCGAGGTCGACGTGGACGACGCCGCGCGGGCGCGCGCCATGCTGGCGGCCCTGGGATATGAGGAACAGCGGTACTACGAGAAGATGCGCACGCTCTGGCGACACGGCGGATGCCTGGTCGCCCTGGACCGGCTGCCCGAGCTCGGTGCTTTTGTGGAAGTGGAGGGGCCGGACGATCCCGCCATTCGCCGGGTGCTGATCGACCTCGGGCTCGACCCGGCCGACCACGTGCCCGAGAACTATCTGACCCTGTTTGCGCAACACTGCGCTGCGAACGACCGGCCGGCCGGCGACATGCGCTTTGCTGCCAGCGCCAAGGACCTCACATGACCCTGATCGAATCTGCGAAGAACAAAGAGACGGATCCGCGCATGGAGCGGACCGCTGCCGTTGAGGGCGTCTCGCCCGCCCAGCTCCAGACCGCCATCGCCGACGGCACGGTGGTTCTCCCCTGGGCCCACGGACAGGACCTCGCCAGCCCCTGCGCCATCGGCGACGGCCTGCGCGTCAAGGTGAACGCCAACCTCGGGACCTCTCCCGACAAGAGCGAGTCCGACCTGGAGATCGCCAAGCTGGAGGCAGCTCTGGCCGCGGGCGCTCACGCCGTGATGGACCTCTCCACGGGCGGGGATCTTCACGCCATCCGGGAGCGCATCCGCGCGGCGTGCCCCGTTCCGCTGGGCACCGTGCCGGTCTACGAAGCCGGCCGCATGGCCATGGAACGGCAGCAGCCCTTTCACCGCATGAAGGCGAGCGAAATGCTCGACGCCGTCCGGCAGCACGTGGCCGACGGCGTGGACTTCGTGACCGTCCACTGCGGCATCACCCTGCGCGCCGTCGAACACCTCAAGGAGAAACAGCGTCTCTGCGGCGTGGTCAGCCGCGGGGGGTCGCTCCTCGCCCGCTGGATGGTCGCCAACGGCCAGGAGAACCCGCTTTTCAGCCGTTTCGACGAGGTCATCGACATCTGCCGCGAACAGGACGTGACGCTTTCGCTCGGAGACGCCCTCCGTCCCGGCGCGCTCGGCGACGCGGGCGACGGCGCGCAGATGGACGAGCTCTACACGCTCGGACAGCTCGCGCGGCAGGCGCGCACCCGCGGCGTGCAGGTCATGATTGAGGGCCCCGGACACGTCCCCTTCGACCAGATCCCCGCGCAGGTCAAGATGGAGAAAGCGGCCTGCGACAACGCCCCCTTCTACGTTCTGGGCCCGCTCGTCACCGATGTGGCGCCAGGATATGATCACATCGTCTGCGCCATCGGCGGCACGCTCGCCGCCGCCTCGGGCGCCAATTTCCTCTGCTATGTGACACCCGCCGAACACCTGCGCCTGCCCGACGTGCAGGACGTGCACGACGGTGTGATCGCCACCCGCATCGCCGCTCACGCGGCCGACGTTGCCAACCGCGTGCCGGGCGCCCGCGACTGGGACGACGCCATCAGCCGCGCTCGCAAGGCCCGTGACTGGGACCGCATGCTCGAACTCGCCATCGACCCTTCCCTGGCGGCCGCCAGCCGCAGCCAGGCCAAGCCCCAGTCGGACGACGTCTGCTCGATGTGCGGCGAGTTCTGCGCGCTGCGCGGCGAAGACTACCTCTGAGTCCCGCTGTCGAAGGGAGCCCCATCGGCCCGGCTGTACGGAGTGTAGCCCGTGCTCCACCGGTCCCTCTGCCCAATCCATCTGCCGTCTGCCGCATGTTTTGCGAAGGACTCCCTCCGCAAGCCGACAAAGATCCATGAACCCTTCGCGCGGCCTGAACTGTCAGCCCAACGCCCTCGGGCAGAAAGGCCCCGCGACGCGGCTCAAATGCGGCGATCCGCATCTTTTGTCGTAAAGGGACCGCCTGGAGACTCCGATAATCATAAGTGGTGACACTCAGCAGAGAGGCCCGCACCGCGGCGCGATCCTACATGAGGAAAAGGGGCTGATCATGCACGAACAGGAACGAAGACGCCAGGAACTGCTCGAACAGCTCGCCAAGCGCTTCCGCGATTCCGCCGACACCTTGAAAGGCGTCGCGCGCAGAATCAACGAGGCCTCGCAGCTCCACGAACAGACGGTACGTCGCATGGACCGTGCGAACGGTCAGCTTCGCGACAGCGTGCAGGAAGGATCGGCCACCTTTACCTATCTCGAGTATCTCGAGTTCGCCAGTGCCGACGAATTCCGCAAGTTCAAAGAGCTTGACGCCATCACCTCCGAGGAGATCGAGAGCGTCGACTGGGGCGAACTGTGCACGCGCCTGACCCAGTCCGCCTGAGCCGGTGTTTACTCTCCCTGCACCTTTAACCCACTCTCTTGGGTGGGTTTTTTGTTGCGCTCCCCTCCCCCGGGCCCATACCATGGGGGACGCGCAACGCCGACGGCCCCACATCGTCTGTGCAACGCATACGCAACCGCAAGGAACCGCATGTCCAAGCCCACGGATGTTCACACCACCGACGCGCGTTTGTACTTCCACCGCGTCGAAATGCGCGTGCCGCTCAAATTCGGCACCGCCGTCATGACGCACGTGACCTACGCCCGCGTAGCGCTCGAGGTCGCAGACGACACGGGCCGCCGGGCCACCGGGTGGGGGGAGACCCCCTTGAGCGTCGGGTGGGCATGGCCGAGCGCGTGTCCGTACGACGAACGCGAAGAGGCCCTAAAGGCCTTCTGCGTTGCGCTGACGACGGTCTATGCCGGCCTCGCGACCGCCGGACACCCCATCGAGCTGGGGCATGCATGCCTGACCGAGGCGCTCCCCGCAGCGCGCACGGCTTTCAACGAGGGGCGCAGCGAGCCCGTACCGCTGCTCGCTTCGCTCGTGTGTGCTTCAGCCTTCGATGTGGCGCTGCACGACGCCTATGGCCGCCTGCATGGCCTGCCGGTCTACGACACATACGGCCCCGAACACATGAACACCGACCTCGCGGCCCTGCTCGCGCCCGCGGACGACGTCCGGGTCTCGTTTTCCGGCTTGTACCCGGCCGACTTCCTCGCCTCTCCCCGGCACGACCGCCTGCCGGTCTGGCATCTCGTCGGCGGCCTGGACAAGCTGACCCCGGACGAGCGCGACGCGTCGGATCCGGACGATGGGTATCCCGTCGCCCTGACCGAATGGATCGAGACCGACGGCCTTCGCTGCCTCAAGATCAAACTGCGGGGCAACGACGCTGCATGGGACTATCAGCGATTGGTCCATGTCGGGCGCCTCGGGGAGCGGCGCGGAGTGAACTGGCTCTCGGCTGATTTCAACTGCACGGTCACGGATCCGGCCTACGTCACGGAGATCCTGGACAGACTCATGGCCGACGAACCACGCATCTACGGCATGCTGCTCTACGTGGAGCAGCCGTTTCCCTATGAGCTCACCGAGCATCCCATCGACGTGCACCCCGTCAGCGCCCGCAAGCCCTTGTTTCTCGACGAGAGCGCGCACGACTGGGAGCACGTCCGCCTCGGCCGGTCGCTCGGCTGGACGGGCGTAGCGCTCAAAACCTGCAAGACCCAGACGGGGGCGCTTCTCAGTCTCTGCTGGGCCAAGGCCCACGGCATGACCCTCATGGTGCAGGACCTGACCAATGCCATGCTCGCCATGATCCCGCACGCACAGCTCGCCGCGCACGCGGGGACCATCATGGGTGTGGAGGCCAATGGCATGCAATTCCATCCGGCCGCCTCCACGCCCGAGGAGGCCGTACATCCCGGCCTCTACCGGCGGCGCGGCGGCCAACTCGACCTCTCTTCGGTGCGCGGCCCCGGATTCGGCTACCAACTGGAGTCCATCCAGCGGGACCTCCCCGAACCCGCCGCCGTTTCTTCAGCCGAGACTTGACAAGAAGCATGCGCTCCGGTATGCCACAGGAGAGAGCGAGGATCCCCGCTGCCCGGAAGGAAGACGCGATGCCCAGGAAGAAACCCCGCAACACCAAGAAGGCCGAGCGCGAAGCGCAGGCCAAGGCCCGCCGAAAGGTCCGGCGGAAGATGAAGGCGCACCAGGAGGCCAAACAGGCCGGCCCCAAGTCCAAGGGCCGCTCCCATCCCCATCGGCGCAGTTCGGCCCTCCGCGGGTGATCGGCTTTCTTCCAACAGACCGAAACAGATCGAGGGGCACCACTCAGCCCGTCACCCACCGCCGGTGGACGGCCAGGCGCTGCTCGTAGCGCGCCTGCGCACGGCTGAGCGTCTCCCCCGCCGGCCGCGGCAGGCGAAAACCGAACGTCGCCCCCTCGCCTTCGCCGGCGCTTTCCCCCCATGCCGTACCGCCCATGACACCGGCAAGTTTTTTGACGATCGCCAGCCCAAGCATCATGCCGAGATCGTAGCCGGCCGGCACCTTGTCCGCATCAGTGGCGGGCTCGAACACCGCATCCGTTTCCTCGGGCCGAAAGCCGCCACCCGCACAGCTCACCGCGAGCACCACCGTCTCGTCCTCTTCCGTGACCGCTACGTGCACGGTCTCGCCTTCGGGGCACAGCGAGACCATGATGTGCAGAAGCGTGGTCAGACTCTCCAGCACCCGCGTCTCGTCGCAGTACAGCCTCAAGGATTCGGGGCAGTTAACCGTGATCCGTACCCCCTTCTGTTGGCCCACAGGTCCGTACAGTTCGACCGCCTCGTCCACCACGCCCGACAGGTCCACCTCTGACGGACTGAGTTCCACGAGCCCCGCTTCGATCTTGCTCATGCTGAGGAGTTCATCGACCAGGCGGCCCAGTTCGGCCGCGCGCCGCAGGCATACCTCCTGGATGTCGCTCGGACTGACGAGGTCCTGGCCCAGAAGCGATACGTACGTCGTGATGATGTTGATGGGGTTGCGGATGTCGTGCATGGCCACCCCCAGGAGCTTGGCTTGCTGTTCGAGCGCCTCCTGGAGACGCGCGTTGGCCTCCCGCAGTCGATCCTGGGTGCGCTTGAGCCGCGCGCCCGCTTGGACGCGTGCGACCAGCTCCGCCATCTTGAAAGGCTTGGTCACGTAGTCGTCGGCCGTGGCCTCGAAGCCTTCCACCATGTCGGCGGTCTTGTCCTTGGCCGTCAGCAGAATCACGTACGCCCCGCGCAGGGCAGGCTCTTGCCGGAGCGCCTTGAGGAACTGCACCCCGTCCATCACGGGCATCATGATGTCCGAGACGACAACATCCGGCTCGATCTCACGCGCCCGATCAAGCCCCTCCTGCCCGTTCGCGCCCAGCTCCACCACCGCGCCGCGCTTCCGCAGATGGGCGGCCGCGATCCCGCGCAGGGCGGTGTCGTCGTCCACCAGAAGGACCTTGATGCCTTGGGCCTCCGCGCCATCGGACTCCATGGGCTTTGCTCCTCTCGGGACGTTCGGCTCGGGCGCATTGTCGGCAGCCGGCTCAGAAACGCAAGCCAAATCCGCGCGCGCCTGCCAACCCGCCCTCCCTTGGGCGCCGGCGCAGCTAACACTTTGAGCCGCAATCTATTACCGCAGGCGTGCAAAGTGAATATTCTATGGGGCCAAAGAACGGTTGGATTCTTACTAGTTGTTGAGGATTTGATGGAG
>CAZBZG010000126.1:0-12566 GCA_964496245.1 uncultured Planctomycetaceae bacterium
GGGTCCCGTCTCAAATCATAGGGACGCGAGTCTAATCCGATGCGGGACGCGACAAAGCCCGCTTGGATGCGCCGGCAGTTGCGGTTGTACCGCTTGGCCTGGCCCTGGGTCTTCTTGAGCTGTACGCGGTTCACCGCGCCCTCGAGCTCGGACATGCGGTAGTTCTGCCCGCAGAAGAGCTCGCCCGGCCGCGATTCCTTGGCGAACCGGTCGGGCCGCCAGCAGGCGGCGGTGTCGTGCTGGTTCTGGGCGCGAAGGTGGAGCCACTCGTCGTCGGTCAAGACGAGCCCGGCTTCGCCCGCGCCCGTGATCTTGTAGCTGCTCAGGCTGAAACACCCCATGGTACCGATGCTGCCGAGCATCCGGCCCTTGTACTGTCCACCGCAGGCTTGGGCCGCATCCTCGATCACCACGAGGTTGTGGTGGTGCGCGACATCCAGAAGGGGATCCATATCGGCCGCGAACCCGCGCATGTGCACGGGCACGATGGCCTTGGTGCGCGGCGTGATCTTGCGCGCCACATCCTCGGGATCGAGCGTGAGCGACTCATCGATCTCCGCGATCACGGGCATTGCCTTGGCTGCCACCACGGCCGCGGCTGTGGCGAAGAAGGTGAAGCCGGGTACGATCACTTCGTCGCCCGGACCGATCCCGCAGGCCACGTACGCAGCGTTGAGCGCGGATGTGCCCGAGTTGACCGCGAGCGCATACCGGCTGCCGAAGAGCTCGCGGGCAGAGGCTTCGAGCGCAGCGACCTGGCTGGGGCGCGGATTGTAATACCGCGTGAGGTGCGGGATGGCAGCGTCGGCTTCTTCGGCCAGGATGGCCTGGATCTGCCGGCGCGCCTTTTGGCTGTAGCCCCACGTCTCCGCCAGCGCCATGAATTCGTCCAGGCCCACCTTGGGCTTGCTGCGGCCTTCGAATCCGTCCACCGCTTTTTCGCCCCCGTGGACAGCGAGGTCGGTCTTGTCGATTGTCGCAGATGCCATGGTTTGCTCCCTTCGTACCGGATATGCAACCGGGCTGCAAGGCCCCTGTCTTCCAAGGAGTCTACCGGCCAATCCGCAAAAAGCCATGGCCCGACTGGCACCTTTCATGTATAATCTAGCAGACCGTCTGGGGGGCATCGGAGGAGCCGTATGCCTGCGAAGATCATGGGACACAACTGGGAAGAGCCCCATCAGCTCTGCCCGCACATCCACAATGCCTTCGAGATCACCGGGGATTATGTACGATCCGTGAACCGGGTCATCCGGCCCGACTGGGTGCTGGATTACGAGATCAGCACCTATGGCTTCGTGCGGGTGGGCTCGCGCCGAACGCCCTGGCGGCCGCGCCTGCCGCGCACCGCCCACCTCTACCCGCCCCGCACGCCGTACTGGGAGGATACCCGCAAGGAAACCGGCCAGCGCCACAGCACGTGGATCAGCTTCGACGGCGGCGCTGCAGCCGGCCTGGAGCGGTTTGTGGGACGGGAAAGCCCATACGCCCGCTTCCTCGATCCGACCGGCGAACTGGGAGAGATCCTCCGGCAGGCGGCCCTTGTGGCGCACCGATCCGGCGCGCACGGCTTCTGGCGGGCGCAGGCCCTTCTCTGCCGGGCCATCGACTGCCTGCACCGCGCGGTCCGCGGGGCGGACGATCATTTCCTGCTCGGACAGCCTGGGGCGAACGCCGGACCGCCCGCCTTGGTGCGCGCGGTCGAAGCCTTTCTCAAGGAGCACGTCGCGGAGAAGGTGACGCTGGATCGGATCGCCCGACACGTGCACGCGAGCGTGTCGTCGCTCTCGCATCGCTATCGCGAAGCCGCGGGCGAGACGCCCATTCAGGCCCTGGCGCGCCTGCGGATCAGCTATGCCAAGCCGCTCCTGCTCCAGGGGCAGTCGCTCGACGTGATCGCGGACCAGCTCGGCTTCAGCGACGCCTTCCACCTGTCCAAGACGTTCAAACGCGTGGAGGGGGTGTCGCCCAGCCGGTTCCGCGATCGTTTGCGCCGACCGGCCGGACAGCCGTGAGCCAGCCGGGCGACTACTCCGCCAGGATCACCACCGGGTCCGGGCTCTGGTAGTGGAGCTCCCACCCGCCATCGATCTCACGTCGACACCAGGCCCGCTGCTCGTCCCACATGGCCTTCCAGACGTCCAGCTGGCTTTCGACCGCCGAAAACCCCTTGGCGTCGGCCAGTCGGATCGGGCGCTCTCCCTTGTGCGTGACGCGCACCACGCCGCGGGTGGTGAGCGCGAGTCGCTCGGGGCTCGCGAGCTCCATCCGAATCAGCTCGCTCCGGGCCATCACCGCCCAGTCTCCCTTGCCGCCGGCATACGGCCCCACGTAGTCCTTCAGGATGAGCGTCGAGCTGGCGTGGCGGACTTCCGGGTCGATCACGCCGTAGATGATGTCGATGCCTTCATGCTGCCGCGGGCGGGCGGCCTGGAGTTTGCGGTAGCCGCTCGTAGCCACGTCGATCACGAACCGGTCGTTCTCCACGCCCACATGGCCCCACCACCGGTTGCGCCGGACTTTGGCCCCGCGTTCTTGATCGAGCGCGAGCACCACCTTCTCGAGCATCCCGGTGTAGACGGGGCCCGCGTCCGCCGCGCCGTCGAACAGGACCACGGCTTTGATCGCAGCCGGCGCCTGCCAGCGGGCCAGGATGTTCTGCTTCCCGCGGATGGCAAATGCCTGCAGCTTGCCCGTGTAGTGGCAGCGCCAGCGGGTGGTGTCGTCAAGCTGCTCGGTGCCGTGCGCCGTCACCCGCTCCAGCGGCGCGTGCACGTCGACCCTCCGGACCTTCCCCTTCCTGTCCTTCTCTTCGACAGTGACCCGGGCAACCCGTGTGCATCGGACGTCATCCTCCCAGAGAAACCGGTCCTCAGGCGGATCGGCCAGCAGCTCCGGCAGGAACGCCTCGTCCGCACGCAGGCCCCCGTTCACGATCAGCAAACCCTCGCGCGTCTGCAACCAGTCGTTGATCTTGGCTACCAGGGCACCGGTCACGCCGGCGTCCGCCCCCTCGAGCAGGAGGGTGTCGTACCTGTCCAGATCCACCGCGGCGAGGCATTGGTGGAAGGGCACGAGATCGAAGCCCGCGGCCAGAGCCATGGCCGGCATGGGAAAGGCCGGCCCATCGCGGTCGAAACCCGAGCCGCGGGCGAGAACCACCAGCGTGGACCGGGGAGACCGGTCCGGCTTTGGCAGGTTGCTCATGGCGCGCGAGTTGTCCGCATTGAAGATGTTCATCCAGGAGATGCCGATCATGGCGTTCTCGAACTCCTTGCGCACGGCCTCCTGGTAACGCTTCTCGACTTCCTTCTCGATCTTCCCCTTGGTGTCCTCGAGATCCAGCAGATCCGCGTCCCCCTCCGCTCCGCCGTCCTCGGCGAGAAGCCTTTCGTCCTTGCCGGCCTCGGCGCCCTTGCCATGCTCCTTCATCACCTCGAGCTCGATCTGCAGGCGCACCTTGTCCCAGTGCAGTTTCTGGTCGCCCGCGATCATCTTGTCGATGACCGCGGTCAGCTCCTCGGACCAGGGGGTGAGCTGGTAGGTCTCGCGGCCCCCGGTCCCGAGCCCGCGCTGCGCCCGGGACTTGAAAGCCACGCTGTTGAAGTATCCGACCTCCGCGCCCGAAGCGTACAGGGCGAGCCCGGCGCGCGTGGCCAGGTGGTTGCGCAGGATCCACGGACCGGGGCGGAACTTGGTGTTCGTGTACACCTCGTCGAGATGAAAGAAGCGCGGCTTGTAAGTGCCGATGCGCGTCACCATGGTTGTCGGCAACCCCGGCTTGAGCGCGCGCATCACCGCGCCCTTGCCGTAGTGCCCCAGGAGATTGTGGTAGTCGTACCGCCAGGAGTAGTCGCCGTCCGCATCCAGCCGATGCCAGGTCCTGGCGGCTGCGCCGCGCATGTAGGTGAGGGTCTGGGGGAAGAGCTGCAGGTCCTGGTACTTGCGCTGCAAGGTATTGCGCAAGACGCGCATGACCCAGTTGGAGAGCTCGGTCAGGGTCAGGGAGAAGAAGGTGCGGCGGTGCTCCCGGTATTCGGCCGGGAGGTCTTCGGTCCCGATGAGGTCCGGCCGGTTGATTTCCAAGAGAAAAGCGTGCCGGACGTCGTCCGCATCCGCGCCGCCGGTCACGTGCGGTTCGTCGAAGAGGCAGTAGTAGTGCAGGAAGCGGGCGTCCAGCTCGCTGATGGTCGCGAGCACGTGGAGCAGATAGGTGTTCCGTTCCCCCTTGCTGTTGTTCCACGTGCGCATACTCCACATGCGCCGCTCCTTGGGCGCGGGCAGCACCTTGCCGAAGCGATAGCCCGCGTCCACCAGCCTGCGGTTCTCCGCGTCGTCCTCGCTGAGATTGCCGAGCCAGAGCTGGATGCCGTTGGCGAACTCGCCCCCTTCGGTGTGCTCGCGTTCGCCCAATCCCAGGCGCACCCGTTCGGGTGGCGGCTGTTTCCGGCTCCTGGCCAGCGCGTCTTCGAGCGGGAGTTTGAGCCACGGATGGCGGGTCTGCGCGAGCGCCTGCTCCAGCGGGGCCGCATCCCGCGGCACGGCACGCCGGCAGAGGATCCCGGCGCCGAAGAGGCGGACGATGAAATACGGGGACCGAAGCGCAGCGATCGCTGCGTCGTGCACGCGCGGGTCATCCATGTGGTCGAGGGTGACCAGGGCCTGGGCGCGCACGTATTCGTTCGGGTGGCGGGCGACCACGTCGGGCAACTCCTGGATCAGCGGCGCGAGCTTCTCCCGGCGGATGGCGCGCAGGGCCGCGTGGTTGACGCGCATGCTCGCGTCCGCCAGCATGCCCCACACGATCTGGATCCGGTCGTCGCGACACAGCCGGTACATGGCATCGCTCGCCGCCTGGCGGGCCGCTGGGTGGGGGGACGCCAGCAGCGCCTGCACCCGTGAGAGGTGCTCTTTCCGGCCGGACGCTGCGATGCATCGAATCAAAGCCAGCTGGACGGCCGCCGCCGGATCCTCGGCCAACGCCTTCACGATCTCGCCGAGCCGCCCCGGCTGGAACGAACAGAGCAGCTCGGCCGCCAGGGCCCGGATGTCGGCCGCGGGATGCGACAGGAGCGAGGGGAGGTGCTCCGCAAGCGCGGCAGCCCGGAAGCGCTCGACCGCCCGCAGGGCGGCGCGTTGCTCGCCGGGCTCGCCCGACTTGAGCGCCTGCTCCGCGGCCGGCGCGATCGGCGCGATCGCGTCGAACAGGGCTGTGGCCCGCGCGAGAGCGAGCTGCCGGAGCGCAGGATCGTCTCCCGCCAACGTCTCCAGAACGAGTCTTCGCGCCGCCTCCTTGTCCGCCAGCTTGTCGATCCGCGTGCTCTGCACATAGCGGCGGACGTCCGCATCCGCATCCTTGCGGCCGGCCTCGAACGCCGCAGACGCGACCGCGCCGAGTCGGGCGAGCGACCGGAACGCCGCCAGGCGCACCTGCGCGGACTTGTCTTGAGCAGCCTGGCGCAGGGCCTTGAGAATGGCAGGCTGCTTCTTGAATCCGCCCAAGGACGTGGCTGCAGCTTCGCGGACCCCTGCGTCCGGGTCGTCCTCAATCAACATGGCAATGCGTTCGACCAGCTTTCCGTGTTCGATGCCGGAAAGCGCCAGGCACACATTCCGCCGGATGCGGGGCGTGCTCTTGACGTCCCGGAAGGCCGCTGCCACGGCCGGGCCTTCGAGGCTCGGTCCCTCTCCGCCCCCGTCTTCGCCCAATTCCAAATCGAGCGTCTCCCCTTCCACTTTCAGCATGTCCACGGAACTCTCGAACAGCCGCTTGTCCTCCTGGAGCCGGGCCTTGTAGTGCGGCAGGATCCGTTCGGCGAACCGCGAGTCGAGCACGCGGAGCACGTTGAGGTCGAAGAGGCTCGGGTTGAACGGACGGCGCTGGCCCGGTTTGCCGCGGACGTCCACGGGCTTGAGCACCATGGGCAGCGCCCACGACAGACCCCGCATGAAGGCCGGATCACCCTTGATGATCGTGCCGGCCGCAGCACTCGGCCGCCGCCACGGGTTCTCGTCCATGGCGTAGGGGCTCGGCTTGAAGTTGTCCCACGCGGCCCACAGCATGAAGAGGCCGGCCGTCTTCGTCTCCGGACCTTTCGGCCGGGCTTCGACCACCGGCGGCGGCTCGATTCGCATGGTCGCATACACCTGGCGGACGAATCTGGCAATGGCCTGCTTGGGCTGCTGGAACGGCTTGTCGACGCGGTCTTCCTTCGAAGCCTCCGGCGTATGCACCGCGTAGGTCAGGGCCGCCTCTGTCACGTCGAGCAGCACGAATGCGTCCGCTGTCAGCAGCTCCGACCACCGGGCATGCGGCTTGTCCGCCTGGAAGAAGTAGAGGCCGCTGTCCACCACGCCGCGGATGCCGGACGTGTCCTTCCACGGCAGCAACGCGACGCCGGGCGTGGCGGCAAGGCTTTCCTGCAGGATCCGGCCGGCGGCGTAGCGAAACGCTTCCGTCTCTCCGAGCGCGTGCCAGCCGCCGCTCACGGGGCGGTCGGCGAGCAGGGCGACCGTCTTCAACGGCGTCTCTGCCCCTGTAGTGGTCGCGGTGGAGACCGCCGCGATCCCGATCGCCACAGTCCACATGCGAACGAACAGCCGGATGTCCATCTGCCCCTCCCTCTGCCTGCCTTCTGCGGCTGGCCTGCGCAAACCGGTCCGGCCCCGTCGTGGGCCGCCGCCGCGAACCGGAGAAGACCGTGTCAGCGGTCCGGAACCGACCCCAGTCACACCGCAACGGTGGTAACGTCCTCGGGGGACACGATGCCGTAGGTGTCCCGCACGTACTTCTCCGTGGCCGATGCAGCCGCCACCTTCTCCGCGTTCAACGCCTCCCCGCCGCCGGCAGCCGCTTTCTCCAGCAGCATCGCACCGAACCGGTCGACGGCAAACGGGTTCTTGCCTACGAGGAAGCCGATCTCCGTGCCCGCGATCGGCACCTGCCGCACGTCCACGCAGTCGCAGAGCGGGGTGATCGCGTACATGTGAAGGATGTGCAGACACCGGTCCCACCGATCCTGCATCAGCCCGAGCGTATAGTCGGCCATGCGGAAGCTGATGGTCTCCGCGCCGCGCGTCCAGTCGTCGATCTCCTGGCTGTGGAGCGTGATCGCCCCCCGCCGGCAGGCGGCCGCGCACTCGCCGCACCCGATGCAGCGTTCGGGGTCGACCTCCGGCACGCTGCTGTCATCCGGCATCAGTAGGGCCTCTTCCGGGCAATGGCTGACGCACCGCCGGCAGGCGGTGCAGAGCGCGCCGTCGACCGTGGGGAGGAGGCACTGGTGCATGCGGTATTTGCCGCGCAGCGCGGCGCATCCCATGGCAATGTTCTTGGTGCAGCCGGCGAACCCCGAGAGCGTATGCAGCGTGCAATGGGCATGGTTCATGACAAAATCGGCTGCACGAAATCCCCCGGCCGCGAAGAAATCGGAGAACCGGGCGATGCCGTCGACCGCCAACACGATCTCTTCCTCGTCGAACGACAAGGTCTCGGTCGATCCGGTCTGCGGGCGGTCGAGAATAACGAACGGCATCCCCGCCTCTCCGTCGGCCGCCCAGCCGTTGGCCGCGGCCAGCTCGCGGTACTTGGACGTATCCTCCTCCGGATTCTCGCGGTGGCCGCGCGGGCCCGTGTACGCGACCGTGCTGTCGCCGGCGACCACGGTCTCGGCGCCACGGTTCTCGAGAAAGGACCGGCTCGACCGGACGAACTGCGGGCGCAAACGCGTGGTCGACCCGGCCGGCTCGCCCACATGGAGTTTGTTCAGCGTCTGCCCCGAAATCCCGTGCTCCCCCAGGAACGATGCGTAGACGTCGACCAGGCGGCGGTTGACGCGCTCGATCGTTTCCGCGTCGGTCAGGTCCTGTCCGCGACAGTCGACAAACATGACAGCCGGGGCTTCTTTCGCCTCGGTCAGCCATGACGGAAGAATGAGTTGCATGCGATCTCCTCGCAAGAGCTCGTAGAGGGGCGATTGCGCCAGCATCCCTTTTAGCGGCGGGATGCACAGGCCCTGCGTAGAGGACACTGCATCAGCGGGGCCGGTTCGGCCGGGTGCCACGGCCGGTCAGGAAGTCTGAGAATCGATCATACACCCGCCGCGCATACGCTCAAGGGAAAACGCGTGGCACGGACGGCGCGGCCGGGAGTGCTTCCGACGCACGGCCCCCGCTCCTACGACCGGGGCCTGCAGAGCACGGACACGAATCCATCCGCCTCACGGCACCCGTCCCGCGGACGCTCCACCTCCAACCCCTCGTCCTCGGGTCCCCGCTCGAGCGTGGACACGCACCGCACGAACGCGAGGCCGGCGCGGCGCGCGAGATTTTCCAGTTCGGCGAGGCTGTAGAACGTGGCGTGCGCGTAGAAGGGGTGGCCGGCGCGGGCCTTGTCCGCGTAGAAGCGCCCCCATGCGCTGCCGGCGGGCACGATGCCCAGCACGACCCGTCCCGTTGGCCGGGTCACGCGGGCCGCCTCGCCCAGGAGCCCTTCGGGATCGTCCGCAAAGCAGATGGTCACGGTGGTGAAGACCGCGCCGAACGTTTCGTCCTGGAACGGCAGGCGCTGCCCCACGCCCTCGAGAATGTGGATGCTGCGGCGCCTTGCGTAGGCCAGCGCGCCGCGCGCCGGGTCCAGGCCGAACTCGATGTCGAGGGCATCCGCGAACCGCCCCGTACCCACCCCGACTTCGAGCCACGGCCGCGGCAGGCCGTCGGTGAGCTTTTGCAGGCAGAGGACCTCGGATTCGAAGAGCGTCTGCCCGCGCTCCGATTCGAACCACGCGTCGTACTGCACAGCTTTCTCGTCGAAGATCGCGCTACTCGGTGCTTTCATGAGGATTCCTTTCTGATGGGTGAGCTTGAGCCCCGAAACAGCGGTTTCCGCAGGACGGTCGGCCACTGTCCATGCCCCGATCTCCGGCGCAACGCATCGCGCGCAGCCATCCCCTCCACTTGCGCGCCCCAGGTCAAGGATACGGAAACACCATACAAGTTTACAGGCTCGCCTTTTTTTTCACCGATCCGCCGCCCTTTTGCGAACGCAGCACGCGCGCCCCAGCTTCCGTTCCAGCCGCTTCACGAAGCGTTTTGATCCCAGCAAGCGTCCCGCGCGTTCGTATCGCCGCAGCGCCTCACGGGTTCCGCCCCAGGCAAGACAGCCAGGGCTACAACCTGCTCCGTGTCCGGCCTGCCACCCCAAGCCGGACGTTTCTGAATCAGGCCGTGATTCACTGGCCCTGCAGGAAGCGGATTGACAAGGCCTCCAGGGCGGCGTATGATGTAGCGGCAACCGACCCACCGGAGCCTTTGCGTTGACCGGACAACCTGCGACCCAGCTGATCGTTCATCGCCCATCGGGCGACAAGAGCGTTCCGGTGACCGGCACGATCACCATCGGCCGCCAGCCGGGCAATGCTCTCGTCCTGACCGAGGAGCTCAAGTGTTCGCGGCACCATGCCCGCATCCTCTGGGAGGGACAGGATCTGGTCTTCGAGGATCTGAAGAGCGCCAATGGCAGCCTGGTCAACGGCCAGCGCGTGGAGCGCGCCGTGCTGCAGGAAGGCGACCGGATCCAGATCGGCGAGCAGGTCCTCTCGGTGCAGGGCCTGGTCCCGGCCTCAGCCGCTGAGCCCCCAACGCCTCCGCAAGCACCCTCGCCCTCCCCTGCTCCGGCTGCGGCTCCGCAGCAACCCTCCGCCACGCCCCCCGCGCAGCCCGCAGCCCGATCCGGGCCCGCGCCATCCGCCAAAAAGCACGGCTGCTTCTTCTACGGCTGCCTCGGCGCTCTGCTTCTGGGGCTGCTCGGCCTCGGTCTGGTCGTACTGCTCTTCGCCTTTGCGGGCAGCGAACTGGAACCCGTTGCCGACGCGTATCTCGCCGCACTCGAGGAAGAGGACTACACCAAGGCCTTTGCCCTGCTCGGGCCCGAGGCGCAGGCGACCGTGACGGCCGAGCAGTATGCCATGGTGCAGCACGGCCTCCGGCAGACCTTCGGCCCGCTCAAGGACAAAAGCCTGGAAGGGGTAGAGATGACGGCCCGCAACGGCCGCACGCTCGCCCAGCTCCGGTATAGCGCCACGTTCGCCCGCGGCCCGGCCGAGCTCCACTTCGTGCTCGAGAAGCAGGGGGAGGCCTACATCATCCAAGGCTACCACTACAAGAGCCCGCTGCTGGAGTGACAGGAGGATTGGTGTGCCGTCCCACCGCTCGTTCCCACGCTTGCTCGTGCTCCTCCTCTTCGCGCTTCTGCAGGGCACGCTGGCTCTGGCCGCCTTCTGCGCCCAGTGCGGCGCAAAGCTGCCGCCCAAGGCGCGCTTCTGTCCGGCCTGCGGCGCCCGGGTCGGCTCGGCTGCAACGCCGGCAGACGCTACCCCGCACAAACCAGACGACGCAGCGCTGGAAACAAAAGCGGATGACGGCCTCTTTGCCGAGCCCGAGTTGCGCGACTTCATCCATCCGGTGCACGGCTTTGGCTGCACGCCCCCCGCCGGCTGGAAGGCGGAACCCTACGTGCAGGGCGTGCGCCTGGTCGGCGCACAGGCCATCATCAACATCGCCCAGATCGAGACCGCTTCCACGCCGGCCGCGTATCTCCAGGCCACGGAAGAAAAGGCCGGGCTCACCCGGGCGGCGCAGCGGACCCGGCACGGCGCCTGCCAGGTGGCCGGACGCGCCGGCGTGCGTGCTGTGTATGCAACCAAGCCCGGCGCCGCCAAGCCGCGTATCATGGCCATGGTGGTCGCACCCGCAGACCAGGGGCTGTTTCTCGTAGGCCTGGACGCGCCGGCTTCGCAGGGAGCGACCGCGCTCAAGACCTTTGACGCCCTGGTGAGCAGCCTGCGCGCGGACGCGGAATCCGCGGCAGCACGGAAACCGCCTGCCGCGCCGGAGCCGTCAACGCCCGACACACCGGCCACCCCGTCCGCGCCTCAGACGCCCGGCCCTTCCTCTACGGCACGCGCGCCGTCCCAGACGCCTGCCGAGCGCCCAGCGCAAGCCAGCGCCACGGCCTTCCAATTCTGGTACGACGAGCCCTGGCAGCCCGCGCCGCTCATGGGCTGCGCGGTCAGGGTCACGCGACCGGGCGCCACGCGCGAGACCGCCGCCTGGGTGCTCTTCCAGTTCCTCGGCCGGCTCGGGGATGCAGCCGCGGTCCGCCGGGTCCTCCTCACCTACCAGCAGCAGATGCTGAAGCGCCATCCCCAGGCAGAACTCGCGGACGTCCAGACGCGCGCCTTTGCCTCGGGTCAAGTGCAGGGCCTCTCCTTCCAGGCGAGCCTGACGAGCGGCTCGCAGCCGGTCCTGGCCGAGTACGCGGTGGCGCGCGTTTCAGACGGGCGGTTCTACGGCATCGTGGCCTGGGCGCCGGCCGCTGTGTACGCAGGCCAGGCGCCCGTGATTCAGAGGATGGTGGCGTCTTTTGCCCCACAGCAACCCTAGAAGAAGGAACCGTTGCATGCCCTTCCTACGCCAATGCCTCGCGGTCCTCGTCGCCGTTGCACTCTGGTCGGAGAACGCGGCCGCGGCAGGAGCACCGCCCGATCCGCAGGCGCGCCTGGACCGCCGGAAGATCCACTGGCAGACGCTGCCGGTTCCCGCTTCGGCCGAGGCCCGCGGCCTGATCCGCGCCGGACAGGGCGGTCGTCCCACTTACGATGCCAAAGCCGCCAACCGCCTGGGCATCTCCGCGTTTCTGAGCGCCTTTGGCGAAGAAGCGGCTCTCGCAGCGCCCGCCATCGCCCTGCTGCCGGGCACCTCGGTGCTGGGCGACATCGGCATGCTGCTGGGCATGGCCCAGCTCAATGTGGACCTGCACACCAACGCCGAGACCGCCAAACTCAGCTTTCTGAAGAGCGGGGTCTTCTACCTGGCCGGCAAACTGGGTTGGGCGACCATGGAGATCTCCGTCATCGGCGTCGGCTTCGTGGACCTCGCGCTCACCAAGATCGGCCAGGCCGCCCTGGGCGCCAAGCAGCGCGTGCTCCAGTCCGCGTTCTACAACTACCACGAGAAGGGCCCCGGCCGCATGACGTACAAGAAGTGGTACGCCTACCTGCGCGAGCAGAAGGTGCGCAATACCGAGGAAATGTACGCCGCCATCCGCAGGAAGCTGCGCGTCTTCTGGACCAAGGGGCACGCGAACGTCCGCGATTATGCGGACATGCGCCAGGTCAAGGAGCAGAGCGGCCTCGTGGACCACTTCTTCCTGGAACTCACCAGCGCCTTCAGCGGCTTCGGGTGGCAGACGCGGGACGAAGAGGCGGTCATGGACGCGTACATGCGCGAGCGGCTCCTGCCGTACCTGGACACGTTCTTCTCCAAGTACTGGCCGAGCCGCCTGCGTACGGCCGCGCGCAAGCGAGCGGCCAAGAAACTGTACGCGCTTGTCGACCATCTGAACACGGAGGTGCGCCTCCAAATACGCGCCGACGGGTTGCCCCAAGAAGCCCACGACGTCTGCGGACATCTGGGACCGTGGTCCTTCCAGGTGCGCGGGGAGGAAGCCCGCGGAGAGTTTCGCTTCACGCGCTACGCACTGGCCCGCCTCGGCCGGGAACAGCCCA
>CAZBZG010000127.1:0-5807 GCA_964496245.1 uncultured Planctomycetaceae bacterium
CTGCGCGGCATTTTCTTTCGCTGCTGCGTTGCGGATTTATTGCACTGAGCTATACTTGCGCACGCATTCCAGGAGATCGTGGGGATCGAAGGGTTTGGGCAGGGTCTGGTCGAAGCCCAGGTCCCGCAGATCGTCCGGATCCCAGTCCTCGATGTTCCCTGTGATGGCGATGAGGGGGCCCTTGTAGCCGAAGTTGCGCAACTCGGCCCCGCACTCGCTTCCCCACATGCCCGGCAGGTGGATGTCCAGGACGATGGCCCCGAACCGGGCGGGCTCGGCGGAGAGCATCTTCTCGGCCGACTGGAAGCATTCGACCTCCATGCCCTGGTGTTCCAGGAATTCCTTGAGCAGAGCAGTGGTCTCCTCGTCGTCGTCCACGAGGGCGATCGGAGGGATGGCGTTAGCCGAACGGCTCACTGGCTGGGTCTCCTGAAATGCGGCTTCTTTTGCGGCCCGCGCGGGAAGCGCTGGGCTGCGCCTTGTTTGGCTGCACGTGCCCTCAATGTCCCGGACAAGGCCCTTGCCACTCGCGTGCCAGAACGCACGCTCTCAGAGCAGCGCCATCCACACCGGGATTCGCAGGGATTTGTGGGCAGGCCTCGGCCGGGCCGCCGACGGGCGCGTCTTGTTTTTGAGACAGCGTTCTCAGGACTGCTACGGTGCGGGGAAAAACCGCATTTGCCCCTGCTGCCGCCGGTCCACCCCTTCCGGAGGACAGGTCCTCTGATTGCGACAGGTATTGGTGAGCCCGCGTCCTGATCGGACGCAAGAGACGGCCCGGGGCAGGTCTCGGCCCCTCCCCGCCTACTCTGCCCTGCGTTGGCGGTTCTCCGAACGCCCGCCCGGTTGAGGCGGGACCGGGGGCGGGGGACAGACGAACCTGACGAGTTCGCTCACGGGCCGGGTCTTGCTGAACACGGCCTCGAGCCCGCGGAGGACCGCCTGCATCCGGAGGTCGTCGGTCTCGGGGTCTCCCGTGTAGAGCACGACCCGCGTATCCGGGAGATCGAGGAGCTCGAGCAGGTCGAAGCCGAGGCCGTCCGGCAGCTGATGATCGAGAATCAGCCAGTCGAAGGAGGAGGCCGTGAGGAGGCGCGCGGCTGCGCGCACGGACGAGGCCGCATCGACCGTGCAGCCGCGTTCCATGAACTTCCGGCAGAGGAGCGCCTGGACGTCGGTGTCGTCTTCAATGATGAGGATGCGCATGCAGAGTTCTCGCCCGGAAAAAAAGGGCGCCGACTTGGTCTTCCGTCCCGTCGGACCCTGGCGACAGGGTGAAGGGAAACGGGAACCGATCGGCGCCCACTCATCCGCGCGAGTGAGAAAGGCCGGGCGCTTCCCTTGTCCTCTGCCAGCAACATGCTGGGTCGCCATTGTCCGACGGAGAGAACCGTCCTACAGTCTTCAATTGTGCGAGGCCCGTGTCCAGCCGCCTCGCTGGCGTCTGTCCTCCTCTTCAGAATCCGCGTGAAACGACCATCGGTAGCATGCCGAAAAGCGGGCCGCATTTCAAGCGAAAACCCCTTTTGCGTCCGGCACGACAGCGAATCATTCCGCCACTCCGTCACCACGAAGGCCAGGCAGCAGGAAGACTGCGGGGAAGGCGTTCGGAGATACCGGGGCAGGCGCCTTCGTAGACTTCGCGGTCTGCGATCACGAGCAGCTGACCCCAAGCCCGTTGTCGCCGTTTCCGGCGATGACAAACGAGCTCTCTGCGCGTTCTCTGTGATCTCTGTGGTGGAGATTCGTTCTCGCGCTGGCTGGCATGGGCGCGGCCGGCGGCCGGCCGCTCTTTTGACACGCACCCCCTTCCCATCCGCCCGCCCACCTGATAGAATGCGACTTCTCTTGCAGGGGCACGCCCCGGCGCTGTGGCCGCTCTTTTCGAAATGCGGCTCCGTCGCTGTTGGCGGGCCCACGACACCCAGGAGCTTCATCCATGCCTGCATCCGAATCCCGCCGGGATCGATCGAGCCTCATCACCGGCGCCGCGTGCCCGAACTGCGGCCGCAACAAGAGCCGCAAGACATCCGACCGGACCGGCGAACGCGAGCTCAAGTGCCGGTTCTGCGGCCACCGCTGGGTCCCGGAACGCGAGATCTGATACACTCCCGCGATTCCGGAGCCCGCTGTCCACGAGGCCCCTTGGATGAACGACCAGACGCTTGGCATCTACCTCGTAAGCGTGACCATGGGCGGCGGCGCGGTCTTCTGGCTCCTCCGCCGGTTTCTGGCGCAGGCGGAGGAACGGCGGCGCCAGCATTTGCACGAAAAGCCGACCTTCAACGCGGTGCGCACGAGCAGCCCGATCGACCAGCCCGCCATGACCGCCCGCAAGTCCGCGCTCCAGAGCGTGGCCGAACGTTTCAGCGTCTTTCGCCGGCTGTTCCTGCTGGTTGTCGGACTCCTCTGGGTGGTGGCGCTGGCGTTTCCCTTCCTCGGTCACGCGCCCAAGGTGTTCGTGTCCTTTTTCATCACGGCCGCCACCATCCTGCTGGGCATCGCGCTCAAGCCCGCGCTGGAGAACGTGATCGCCGGGCTGGTGATCTCGGTTTCCGATTGCGTGAACACGGGCGACACCGTGGTGGTCGACGGCAAGTACGGATTCGTCGAGGACATCACCCTGGTCTACACCGTGATCAAGGTCTGGAACTGGCAGCGTTACGTGATCCCCAACAGCCGCATGCTCGCCAAGGAGTATTTGAACTACTCCCTGGGCGAGGCCGACCAGTGGGTGCACGTGGAGTTCTGGGTCGACCCGGAGGCCGATCTCGGCCGGGTCTCGGAGACGGCCGTGCAGGCGGCGGAGGCCAACAAGTACTGCGCGGACTACGAGAAGCCCAAGTTCTGGGTCATGGAGATGGACAAGAACGCGATCCGCTGCTGGGTGGTGGCCTGGGCCATCTCCCCGCCGGAGGCGTGGCTGCTGCGCAGCGGCGTACAGGCTGAGCTCACGAAGCGCTTCGCCGAGCAGGGCATCCGGCTCCACCGCTATTGCATCGAGGGCCTGTTCACGCTGGAGCCCCCTGCCGGAGCCGGGACCGGAGCCAAAGAAGCGCTGTAGACGGAGACGCGATCGGGCCCGTTCTCCGTTGAATCGCGGCCGCGCACCTTTCGCGAGCAGTCGGGGTCCGCGAGGAACGATCTCAGCCTTTTCGCTCGAGCGCCCTCGGCCGGCCGGTTCTCCGCAACGTTGGCGTTGAAGAATAGGGGGCCGCGCTACCCCAGCATGCCACGTGCGGACAGCTCGTGCGCGAGCACGGCCTGCATGCGCGTCTGGAAGCGGTCGACCGAGAAACGTTCGGCCCCTGCGCGCAGGGCTTCCGGCGCAAAGGCCTCGGCGTCGCGCTCGAAGTCCAGGATCGCGCGTTCGAGCGCGGGAACGCTTGGCGCAGCCAGGTGCAACCCGGTCTTGCCGGGCTCGACGATACACGCGCCGCCACCTTGGCCGAGCGCGAGCACCGGCCGGCCGGCTGCCTGGGCCTCGACCATGACCAGGCCGAAGTCTTCGAGACCCGGGCAGAGCAGGGCCGTGCACTGCGCATAGAGGTCGGCGAGTTCCGCCTCCTCCACCCAGCCGCGGAACGCGATGCCCGGCCCGGCCAAGCGTTCGAGCCGCGCGCGTTCCGGGCCTTCGCCCACGACAATGAGCCTTCTGCCGAGCCGGCTGCAGGCGGCCACAGCCAGGTCGGCCCGTTTGTACGGCACGAGGCGGCCCACGAACAGGTAGGCGCCGTTGCGCTCGCGCGTGGGGGTGAAGCGATCGATCGCGACCGGCGGCGGGATCACCTCAGCCTCCCGGCCGTAGCAGGCGGCGATGCGCTTCTCCACGGCCGGGGAGTTGGCGAGGAAATGATCCACGTTCCTCGCCGCGCTGCGGTCGAAACGCCGCAGCCAGGGCCTGAGCAGCGTGAAAACCGCCCGGGGGAAGGGGCCGGCCACACGCGCGGGATCCTGCTCGCAGGGCCAGATGTGGCGCATGGGCGTGTGGCAGTAGCAGACGTGCAGGCCGCGGGCCGGGCGCTGGATGCCTTTCATGAGAAACGCGTCGCTGGTCACCACCAGGTCGTAGCCCCGCAGATCGAACTGCCGCACGAAGTGGGGGAAGAGCGGGGCATAGTGCCGGAAGTGGGTCCGCCCGGCCGGCCAGGATGCGAGTCCGCTCGTCTGGAGCCGGCACTCGCGCAGAGCCGGGCCCAGAGCTTCGGAGTCGGCCACGAGCGCGTAGAGGTCTGGCGTGCCCAGGAGCGGGGCCAGCGCCTCGCACACGCGCTCTCCGCCCGTACGGGTCACGAACCAGTGGTGCACGATCGCGGTGCGGAGGTTGTCCAGGCGTCCCATGCGTGTGCTGGCGCGCTGCGCTCACTCCTGCTGGCGAATGGCTCGCGGCCGCGGGAAGGCGTACACATCGCCCCGTTGGCGCGCGAGATGCTCGGCGTGCGCGGCGATGGCTGCGCGGGCGCGCCCCCGCTCGCCCGGGCGCAGGCTGCGCAGCCACCGGTCGATGTCGATGCACTGCCGCCTGGCCGGCCAGTCGGGGTGCGGCGCGGCACAGGCCAGAAACCGCCGGATCGCATCCTTTGGGACCGCCCCGCAAACCGCTTCCATCATGCGGTACGAGATCGCGTAGGCGTCCGCGCGCGCGCCCCGCGCGAAGCGGCGTTCGAACGGGGTCCACGAGCGGCCGGTCTTGCGTGCCATGTGCCGGGCGAATACGTTGTTGAGGCCTTCCACGTACCAGTCGTACAACCGCGGATTCAACGTGTGTGCGCTCTCGTGCGCCAGGAGCAACCAGAACTTCTCCTCTCCGGGCGCGGCATTCACATACAAGACAAAGGTTCCGGGCCGCTCCTCCATCCGCTCGCAGAGGGAGAAGCGTTCGGCCACGAGCGCCGGCTCCGGGGCGGGGAGGAGACAGCCGGGCAGCGCTGCTTGGAGTGCGCTGCGGTTCGCCGCTTCCCGGTTGCGCGGCTGCGAGTGCGCCTCGGCCGGCTGGCGCAGGTCCGGCAACCGTTCGCCGGAAGCGATCGCCCGGTTGAGGCCGGCGACAACCGCCAGCTGGTCGGCGTGGGCCGGCGCACGCGCGGCTGCGGACGCGCGTCGCACGACCCGCAGGCCGTCCGGGCCGAGCGTACCGCGCACGCGGGTGAAGACCGGGCCGCCCCGTGTGGCCAGAAGACGGCAGAGCTGCGGCCAGTCGCACACGTCCGCGCGGGCGAGGCGGTGCAAGTGGCGGCGTCTTTGGCTCTGGCGTACGTGCACCTCCCGCACGGGATGCACGGCCCGGCCGTAGAGCCGTTCGGCCTCGGACACGCAGGAAGCCACGAACGCCAGGATCTCCGGGCTCTCGGCCGGTTCGTAGTACCGGTGGAGGGGCGCCTGCGGGCGCTGACGCGCGCCGTCCAGAGGCGCGCAGCCGATCGCGACGAAGAACAGCGCGGCCGCCGCCAGGCCGGCAGGACGAGAGGCGCTGCGGGATGTGTCGCTGATTCGCGTGTCCATCGTGCGCCTGCGCTTCAATCCAGAGAGTCGCGTGAGTCCTCAGCGCCTACGGCTGCGCGCTGCGGTCTTGGTGCGTCGCTGTGCGCCGTCTCCCCATGGTCGCCCGCCGGCTCTTCCGCGTCGTCCGCTACGGACTCCGTACGCGTGGGGTCCGTGAGCGCGGTGAGTCCCGCGCCCCGCGCAACCACCCACAGGGTCTTCGCCAGGATCACCATGTCCAGGAAGAATCCCTGGTGCTTCAGGTAGAAGAGATCCAACTCGACCCGGCGACCCAGGGACGGGTCCCCGCGGCTCACCACCTGCTG
>CAZBZG010000127.1:5817-12527 GCA_964496245.1 uncultured Planctomycetaceae bacterium
CCCGGCTTGGCCTTGAGCCGCCGCCGCTGGAGGGGCGTGTAGCGCTGCACGAGCTCCACCCGCTCGGGCCGCGGGCCGACCAGGCTCATCTCGCCCTTGAGCACGTTCCCGAGTTGGGGGATCTCGTCGAGGCTGGTCCGGCGCAGGATGCGCCCGATCCGGGTCACGCGCGGATCCTCGCGCAGGTTGAAGACGGGTTCGGGCAGGTTGTCCAGATCCACCAGATCGCGCAGCCGTTCGTCCGCGCCCGGGACCATGGACCGGAATTTGTAGAGCGTGAACGGCGCGCCGTGGAGCCCGGCGCGTATCTGCCGGAAGAGGACCGGTCCCCCGTCCGTCCGGCGGATCGCAACCGCGATCGCGACCCAGACGGGGAGCCCGGCGAGGAGCACGACGGCCGCCACCAGCACGTCGATCGCGCGCTTGAAGACCGCGTAGAGCGGATGCAGGGCCGCGTCCCGCACGAGCACCAGCGGCGCGTCCGCAAAGCAGCCCACCTCCTGCTGCGCGACCGCCACACCGAACGAATCGTGCGCCATGTAGATGGGCACCCCGCGGGTCTCGCAGAAGTCGAGCGTCTCCGTCACGAGCTTTGCGGCGGCCTCGGTCTGCTGCACGTCGGTCGTCTCCATGGCGAGCAGGACGAGGTCGAAGGGGTACCGCTCGTACAGACGCGCAAGTTCGGCCGCCGAGCCGAGCACCGGCGGTGCATCCTGCCGTGGGGCTGTCGCGGACGTCTCCCAGGGAATCTCGACGAATCCCGCAGGCTGGACCGCGCAGTGGTCCCGCACGATCCGTGCGGCCAGAACGCGGGCGCGGGCGGATGCGCCGACGATCAGGGCGCGCTGCACGGGCAGGCCCTGGGCCGTGGCAATGCGGTCGACCGCCCGCACGCCGGACCGGAGGAGAGCCATGGCAGCCAGGGCGAGGGCGAAGGCCGTGGCATAGACCTGCCGCGAGTAGAGGAAGGCTTCGCCGCGGACGCCGAACGAAAACGCCATGAGCAGCACGATCGTCCAGACGCCGCAGAAGAGCAGCAGTCGGATCTCCAGGAGCAGCACCCCGCGGTTGCGCAAGCCGGTCAGGTAGCTCCCCTCCCGCCAGAGCAGGAAGACCCAGACGCCAGCGAAGAGGAGTCCGCCCTTGAGGTAGCTGGCGAGTCCGGGATCCACCAGGGGAGCGCCGGAATCGTAGAACGTGAGGCCTGCGGCAAACCGAATCGCGTAGGCCGCGAGGAACGCGCCGCTCACGGCCAGCGCGTCGCAGAGGGCGAGCAGCGCACCGCGGTATTGCCAGACAGAGGCGAGACGTCGAAGGCCACTGCGGGAGGGCATGGTCCGGGCTCCGCACGCGGCTGGGGCGGCGTGGGGCCGCCTCCTGCTGCCGCGTCTATTTCTCCGTGGCCGTATACACGCCGTCCCATTCCGGGCCGGGCGGATTCTCCAGAAACTGCGCGCAGCGCTTGAGAAACACCGCGTGCAGATCGTGCGGCCGGACGGCTTCGGCAGACTCGAACTTGGCAAGGGCCTCGGCGAAACGCCCCACCTGGTAATCCGCAAGAGCTGCTTCGAACGTTTCGGCCTCTTTGCGCAGGGCTTCGTCGGGGTCGCCCTCGCAGAGCAACTCGTAGATGCGTACGGGCTGGGCGCGGCCCTTGACCCGAACGAGATCCACCTGCCGGCAGAAGAAGCTCGGACCGATGGCCATGCGCGTGGGCTCGGAGATAAGCAGATGCGTGCCGTACTGCTTGTTGAGCCCCTCCAGGCGCGAGCCGAGGTTGACGTTATCGCCCATGATGGTGTAGTCGAAACGCGTGTTGCTGCCCATGTTGCCCACGCTCATGAGGCCTGTGTTGATGCCGATGCCGATTTCGATGGGCGGCAGGTTGCGCGCCGTCCACTGGGCCTGCAGCTCGTGGAGTCTGGCTAGCATGCGAAGCGCCGCGCGGGCACCATGCACGGCGTGCTCCTCGTCGTCGAGCGGCGCGCCCCAGAAGGCCACCACCTCGTCCCCGATGAACTTGTCGACCGTGCCCGACGTCTCCATGACGATGTCGGCCATGGGCGTGAGGTATTCGTTGAGAAACTTGCTCAGATCCGGCGCGGTCATCTTCTCCGACATGGACGTGAAGTCGCGGATGTCGCTGAAGAGCACGGTCAATTTTTTCTGCTCGCCTTCGAGGGTGAGCAGGCCCGGGTTCTCGGCCAGGCGCTCGACCAGGGCGGGAGAGAGGTAGCGGCTGAACGCGCTGCTGATGTACCGCTTCTGCCGGCCCTCAAAGAAATAGTTGAGCGTGGACATGGCCATGAAGACCACGAAGACGAGGAGCAGCGGGTAGGAGAGGCTGAAGCGGAGGTGCCGCGGGTCCAGAAAGAGGAGATAGTAGACGCCGCAGACGAGACCGGCGGCCACGGCCACCGTGAGCGTGGCCCCGATCCAGGGACGCACCCGCGCGAGCACCACGGAGAGGACGAGGCCGAGGATGAGCATGAGCACGACCTCGGCCATGCGGTCCCACGGCGGGACGCGGATGTAATCGTTGCGGAGAATGTTGTCGATGATGGTCGCGTGGATCTCCACGCCGGGGCAGGCCTCTTCAAAGGGCTGGCTTCGCAGGTCCAGGAGGCCGCCGGCAGACGAGCCGATCAGCACGTACTTGTCCCGCAGGCGCGCGGGATCCACGCCGCCCTGCAGCACGTCGACCGCCGGAATGTAGTCGAAGGTCTTGGCCGGCCCCCGGTAGTTGGCTGGCAGGCGCCCGATACGGTCGGTCTCGATCGTCCGTCCGCCCATGCGCAGCCCGAGCACGCCCCGTTCGTCGGCCACGAGCTCTCCGTGGTCGACCTTGTAGCCGATCCGGAGCATCTGCAGGGAGAGGGAGGCGTAGAGCGTCTTGCCTTCCATGCCCCCGTAGGGCAGGCAGAGCGGCACCACGCGCACCATGCCCGACGGCAGATCGGAGGGATTGAAGTACCCGCACCGTTCCTGGGCCGCATCGTCGAGCACCGGAATGTTGAGAATCGGACGGTAGGGCTCGCGGCCGTACAGGTCCCAGAGACTCCAGGGGTCGACCCCCTCCGGGCAATCGACGTGGAGGATCCCCTCCCCGTAAGGGGTCGCCGGAAATTCTTTGTCCTTGCGTCCGTCGTTTTCGAACTGGAAGAAGTACCCGAGCACGGCCTCGGGCGTGGCGCGGATGACTCGCGCCAGGGCGAGATCGTTGTCCAGCACGGGGGCATGCTCACCGGGAAATGCCTTGATGTCGAGGATCTCGCTGGCAGCTTGGCGCAGATGCGCCTCGGCCCGGGCCAACTCCTCCTCGAACTCGGCCGGGCCGCACAGGGACAGGTCCGGATGGCCTTCCGGCACTTTCGCCGTCCGACCGGTGAGCCGCATGAGCTCGGGAAGTTGCCGGCGAAGTGACGTGCGGTCGGGCTCCGCGAACACGATATCGAACCCGATCGCCTTGGGGCCGCAGTCGCGGATGCGGCGGGTGAGCTCGGCGATCACGCTGCGCGGCCAGGGCCACTGGCCGAGTTCCTTGAGGCTCTTCTCGTCGATGTCCACGACCGTCGCGTAGAGATCGCGCTGGGCGATCGGGGCACGGCCGCGCACCACGAACATCGCGTCCTGGATCCGCTCGTCTACGCTCTTCATGAACTCTTGGAACACTGGCGGAAGCAGGTTGAGGATCGCGATGAGGAAAAGGGTGACCAGCACGCCTCCCTTCAGGGGCGAAGGCGTGCAGGCGGCGGCGAGTCTCTGGCGGAGCATGCGGTGCTTCCCCTGAATGCAGTGGATCGGAGAGCCGAAATGCGCCGCAACCGCGGTGCAGCTGTCGGCGCGTCCCCCGGAAAACCATTGTCCCGGTCAAGACGACCGGGACAACGGAAAAAACAGCGATCGGGGATTGGCGGGGCTCTTCGGGGCGGAGCCCCCGCGGATCAGTGGTGATGATGGGGCACCGGCGGCGCGGCATGGCCGATCCCGCCGTGCTGGCCCGCGGTGGCGGCGTTGCGCACGATGGACTGGATGACCATGTTGCGCAGCCGGTTGACCTCCTCCAGCTTGTAGAGCTTCGCCGGTCCAGGGGGTTGGCCTTTGAGGGTCTCGCACCCCATGCCGGCCTTGCCCTTGAGGATGGTCTGTCCCTTGTCGTTCGTCACCGAGATGGCCTCGCCTTCGGTATAGATGGCCAGAGTCTTCTTGGTGTCCGCTTCGCCCACACACGCCGTGCCGCGGATGCCGATGGTGGCGGTGGGGGTCTTGACCTTGACCGCATCAGGCGCCAGCTTGCCGATGGCGCCGCTCACCACGCGGAAGGCGCCGCGGCTGAGGGTGGTCTCGCAATGGCTCTTGGCGTCCTTTTTCTTGAAGAGGTACTTGTCGATGGCGAGTTTGGCCTTGGGACCAAGAGCGATGACCGTGCCGTCCTGGAACGCGATGTCCATCTTGGTGCCGCGTCCCGTGCGCAGGGTCTCGCCGAGGGACACCGGATCCTCGGCCTTGAGACTCCGGCGGGTCCCGTCTGCAGCCTCGGCTGTGGCGCGGCCCTTAAGCTCCTTGATGGTGCCCACCGGCCCAGCCTGGGCTGCGGGCTCCTTCTGAGCGGCTGCCTCGGCCTCTGGTGCCTCGCCTTGTCCCGCCTCGGTCTCGGTCTTGGCGGGCTCCGCCTTGGCTTCCTCTTCCGCAGCCGCAACCACTTGGGCACTAACGAGAAGCAGTGCTACCGCCAAGGAAAACCCCAGCGTTCTGCAAACCAATGAACTGTGCATCGCTCCCTCCTTCTACAAAATACCCCTGACCCGGCGTTTCGGCTGCCTCACACGAAGCAGGCGCAGCTGACTGTCATGGTACCCCATGGTCGGAGCCCCGTCAATCACAAACTCTACACGGATTGCTGTCCCTATCCCCGCGGCATCCCGCGGCCTATTCTCCGACTTTTCCCGCCATGGCCTCGACTTGTGCGATCTTCTCCCGCCAATAGGCATCGCCTCCCAGAGAACGCGCGCGCGCGCAGATGGCGATCGCCTCTTGTCTGCGCCCTTGGCGGGCGAGCAGCTTGGCCAGATCCAGCAGGGTGTCCCGGTGATGCGGATCGATGACCAGCGCTTCCCGGTAGAGCGCTTCGGCCTGCGCGACACGCCCCTGCACGTCGTGCATGTACCCCAGGCCCTGGACCACCCAAGCCCAGTTGGTGAAGTTCAGGGATCCGTACCGATCCAAGAGCCCCCGCACGTCGCGCACCGCGATCCCGAGCTGGCGGGTTGCCTCTTCCAGCCGGCCAGCCTTGTAGAGCGCAAGCGCCAGGTACCCGCGGCATTCCGGATTGTCCGGTTCCGCCCGCGTGGCTTGTCGCCAGAGCGTCTCCGCAGAGCGCCACGCCCGCACCTGTCCGGCCGAGACGAGGAGGCTCCCTGCCACCAGAAGCGCGGCCGCAATCAAGCTCCCCCGGCGGGCGCGCGGACCGCTCCGCAGCACAAACCATTCAGCCCCGCCCAGAAGCGCGAGCACGCCGCCGGCGAGCAGGGGGTAGGCCTTGTATTCGACCACGGCGCGGCTCGGCAGGATCAAATAGGGCAGCACGTGGGAAAGCCCGAAGCCGAGGCCGACGGCGAGGAGCCGCAGGCGCGCCCGCAGCGCGAGCGCGATGCCGAGGACCCAGGCGAGTAGCGCGCTTGCCGCCACAACAGCCAGCCACCCGGGAGCGGGGACCACCAGGTGGCTGAGCCCGTATTGACCGGGAAGGGGCACGAGCAACTGAAGGTAGAGGAAGAGTCCGCGCGCCTGGACCCGGAGATGCTCTGCGAACTCGCCCGGCTCGAACCGCGCAGGGATCTGCGAAAGCACATGCCCCTGGTCGAGCAGGAACGGCAGTCCCAGCCCCAGCGCTCCCACAAGAAGCGCCGCGCGGAAGACCCGCGGGTAGGTCAGGCGCAGCACCAGCAGAAAGACGGGCAGACTCACGACAAGCCCCATCTCCTTGGACACCAGGGTGAGGCCGAGCGCAAGAAAGGCGCCCGCCAGGTATCCGGCGCGTCGCCGGGACCTGCCGGCATCCGCCCCTGCGAGCAGACAGCCCGTGGATACGAGGGAGAAGAGGGTGGAGAGCACGGTGGGCCGCGCCCACACATAGAGGGCCGGCTCCACGGCCAGGGGGTGGAGGGCGAAGAGGGCCATGCCGATCCAGGCGAGCGCCCGGCGCTCGCGGGGACCGGTACGGGCGCCGCAGGCCAGCCAGAGCACCACCCCCACGGCCAGCGTGCTGAGCGCGTGCAGGGCGACCTGCGTACTCCGCCAGACGAGGGGCGTCTCGCCGACCCACGCGTACGTGGCCGCATAGGAGGCTTTGGCAAGTCCGCGCAAAAAGTGCGTGCGCGCACACGCGAACACCCGGCCCCCGGTCACCAGGGGGTCGTGGCCGATATACCGGTGCTCGTCGTACACGAAACCGCAACGCAAGCCGGCGTAATAGAGGACCGCGAGGACGAAGAGGAGCGGGAGGCCTCCCAGCAGCACGGTCTTGAGAAGCGGGAGGCGCCGGGCCTCCGGTTCGTCCGTCAGATCTCGTTGTTCGTCTTCGGTCGTCATGCCATGAAGAACCCCGCAGCCGCGCCGACTGCGGGGTCCGAACATCCGGTCGCGCGGCCGCGCCGCCTAGAAGGCGATGCGCAGACCCGTGCTGAGGGTGTGACCGTCGAACTCGTCCT
>CAZBZG010000128.1:0-12110 GCA_964496245.1 uncultured Planctomycetaceae bacterium
CGGAATCCTGGGGCGCGGGTTCGTGGGTGGGGATGAAGACCCCGGCGTCGCTCTTGATGAGGCCGGCCATCTTCTCGATGGCTTCGGGACTCGTCTTGCGCCGGCCCAGGAAGAGGATGCGGTTGGCGGGCAGCAGTTTGTAGCGCGCGGCGCGGTCCGTGGCGGGCGCCGGCGGCTCTTCCGCCGGCGGGGGAGCGGGTGCGGCCTCCAGGCTCCGGCGCAGGGCCTCCAGGGTCTCGCGCACCTCGGTGAACGTGTTGTGCCGTTCGCTGGCATCGCGCGCCATCATCTTCATGATGACGGGCCCCAGATCGGCGGGCAGGTCGGGGTTGATGGCCACGGGATCGGGCCGTTCGGCCGAGATCTGCTTGAGCAGCACGCCGATGACGCTGTCGGCGTCGAACGGGAGCTGTCCGGTTGCGATCTGGAAGAAGGTGACGCCCAGGCTGTAGATGTCGCTGCGGGGATCGAGCGTGTGGCCTTTGGCCTGTTCCGGGCTCATGTAGAAGGGCGTGCCCACGATCATCCCCGACTGGGTCACGGTGGCGTTGTCGTCCACCACCTTGGCGAGGCCGAAGTCCGCGATCTTGACGACGCCCTGACGGGTGAGCATGAGGTTTTCGGGTTTGATGTCGCGGTGCATGATGTTGGCGGCCTGGGCCGCTTCGAGTCCGCGGCAGGACTGGGTCACGATGTCGAAGGCGCGGGACAGGGGGACGGCGCCTTCGGCGTCGATCTCGTCCTGCACGGTGCCGCCGTCCACGTACTCGTTGACGATGTAGTAGTGGGGCCCCTCGCGGCCGTAGTCGAAGACCTGGACGATGTTGTAGTGCGTGAGGCGGGCCGCGGCCTGGGCCTCCCGCTCGAACCGTTCGATGTAGGTCAGGTCCCGGCTGAACTTGGGATCGAGTACCTTGAAGGCTACGGTGCGCCGGAGCGACAGCTGGTTGGCCAGATACACCGCGCCCATGGCGCCCTGGCCGAGCTTGCGCAGGATCTGGCAGCCCGCGATCTCCTGGCCGCAGAGGTCCTCCGCGCGGAAGTCGTCGTGCGGTGCTTCGCTGTGCGGCTCGGGCGGGCCTGCGGGTTCGTCACCGGAGGTGGACATGGAGCGCGTCCTGCGTGCAGTGGCGCGTCGGCGCCGCTGCGGAAAGACTAGACCGGAAAGCGACTGGAGGAGCGCAGGGCTCCTGCCAGAACCCGCCCAGGGCGCGCGTTCTGCGAACATAGAACGCGACCGCGGTGCAATGCCCAAGGCGTGCGGGCACTGCGGGCGGGGATGGCTCTCCTACTCATATTGGAAGCGAACCTCTTCTGTGTCAAGGTGGTACTGCCCGATCTTCTTCTGAACGAGCTCGTACCCCTCTTCACCGGGGAGAAAACATTCGAGGGCCTTGTACATCCTCTCGCGGGCCAGGGTCGGCTGCTTGGCGATGGCTGCGTTGATGCCCGTCTGAAGGAGGTTCTTCCCTTTCTCCTTGATCTGGTCGACTTCGACGGTCACGTCCATGCCGTAGTCGTCCCGGGCTTTGCGGAAAAAGAGGCGGGCCTTGCGGAACTCCTTCTTGGTGACGGCGGCCATGGCCTTCTCCTTGAGCAGGCTGCCGCGTTTCTCCGGGGGATAGCGGCTTTCGATGCTCTGGGCTTCTCTGTTTGTGGGATGATCGCGGCTCGGCTCGATGTCGCGAATCATCTCGCACGTGCGGATGATTTCCTCGATGCTCTCCACGTTGTCGGTGTCGTTCTTCAGCTTCTCGACCTTCTCGAAGAGCGTCTGGATGCGGCCGGCCTTGGTCAGGATGGCTTTCACCCGGCCTTCGCCAGATAGCGGGTCCTTGTCGAGTCGGGCGAGGGCGTCGGTGTCCCAGCGCTCGTAGGCCTTCTGCACGTCGTCGTAGAACAGGTTGCGCTCGAGCGTCTGCTCGAGCCCGTCGAGCTCCACGGTGGCCGGGTGGCCCTTGAACTGCTCCTGGATGCGCTCGATTTCCTGCATGGCCTCGCGCCACCGTTGGCCGTTGTTGCCGCGGGCCCAGCGTTTCACCTGGTCCACGCGGTCCCGGACCTGGAGGTCGCGCTGCCACTGGCGGATGTTGGCCTTGTCCTGGGCCGTGCGGCGGCCGGCCGGGATCTTTTCGATCTCGCGGATGGCGGGCTGTACTCTGCCTCCTTGGTGCAGGCTGAGCGCGCGTTCCCGGTGCTGCGTGTCCTGGCCGTCGCGGCAGGCGGTCAGGCGCTTGTCCACCCCCTGGCGGTAGATGCTGCCCACGGGGATCTGGGCATAGAGCTTCTCGGCTTCGTCGAACGCGCGGGCGGCGAACCGTTGATCCGCGGCGCGGCGCAGCGCCGAGGCCTTCTGCTCGTCGCTGCACGCCTTGAGCAGCGTGCCGTGGAGGAAGCTCTCGATCTCCGTGGCCACCCGGTCGTCCACGAGCTGCATGATGTCCTCGGTCAGGCTGTCCCAGTCCACGGCCGGGGGGGGGTCCGTCTGCATGGCCAGGGCAAAGGGCGCCGCCACCCGGCTCAGCACGCCGGCCGTGGGATTGGGCTGGCGGCCGCGGGGGGTGTGGCGCCGGAGGTTGGACTGCGCGTCCTGCCAGATCTTCTGGGCCTTGGCGTACTCGGCGCGTTCAAAGGCGGCCACGCCATCCTTGACCTCGCTCCAATAGCTGAAGCGGCGGGGCCGGCCGTTCTCTTCCTCGTCGTCCCCGCCGTTCGTGGGCATGAGGAGCAGGGCGAGGAGGATGACGCAGACGAAGCCGACACCCGCGTAGACGAGCTTCTTGCGGTCGAGCCCGCCAGCCGCCTTTTGGATGGGGGCGGGCAGGCGCGAGGGCGCCGCAACCGGCTTGACCACCTCGACCGCGCCGCCCGCCTGGGCGGAGTCCTGTGCGACCGGAAGGAAGCTCTGGTCGACAGGCGTCTCTTCGCCCGTAGCGCCCGGCTCGGAAGGTGGCGCAACTGCGGCAGCCGCCGGGGCATCGGCAACGGCCTCCGGCGCCACGGCGGCCGCAGGGGCATCGGTCTCCAGGCGCGTCTCGACCTGGCCGAGCTTGAGGACATCGCCGGGGCGGATCTGGCCGCTTTCGGTCTTCTTGCCGTTGACCGCCGTGCCGTTGCGGCTCAGGAGATCGCGGAACGTGACGCGGTTGTCCTGCACGTCGATGCGCACGTGCTGACTGGAGATGCTGGGGTTGCGGATGACCACGTCGCACGACTTGCTCCGGCCCACGATGTGGGACCCGTCGGGCAGATCCGCCGTGCGTTCCTGGCCTTCGAGTTCGTATTCGAGTCGGTACATGAGTTGTGCCGTTCCTGCAAACCGGGTCGCTCACCTGGCGCGGATCAATTTCCGGAGGCGTCCCTGCCACCGGTCCACGATCTGCCATTCGAGGCTCTCTTCGTCCGGGATCATGCGCTTGACGTCTTCGAGTTCGCGGTAGGCGGTCTTGTAGTCGGTGCGCTGGCGAAGGTTGGGGGCGGGGAACGCCTTGGCCAGCGCGCTCGCGAAGGCGCGGCCCATTTCGGTGGCGAGTTTCCGCTCGAGCAGTTTGGCTTCGTTCCAGGCGCGGCGCTTGCGGTCCGAGTCGCCGGCTTCGCCGTAGAGATCGCTCGCCTCGTTGAGGTCGCGCATGGCCAGGTAGAGGTGGCCGTCCTGCTGGAGGAGCCGCGCCTCGCGCACAAGCTGGTTCGCCTTGCCGATGGCCTCGGCCGGGTTGACCGGCTCGCGCCAGTCGTAGGGACGGCTCCCGCGCACCAGGATGTCGAGGGTGCGCACCGTCTTGCCGGCACCGTTCTCGAGGTGGAGGCGCGCGTCGCCCTGCCGGTTGCCGATCACGACCAGGAAGTGCAGACCCCGGTGGTTCGTCTTCCGGTTGCGGTCGTTCACCTGGGCGATGGCCTCGCTCAAGAGCCCCTTGTACTCCTCTGCGCGGATCAGGGGGGCGCCGTCCGCAGTGGTGCCCTCGGTCTTCCACGTGGAGAACCGTTCGGGAACGCCCACCACGCGCTTCTCCCCGGCCCACACGATCCAGTGGCGGGGCGCTTCGGCGCGCGTGTCGCGCAGGAGAGCGTTGACCGCGTAGAGGCCGCCGCCCAGTCCGACCACCAGGAAGATGATGGTGAACAGGAAGCTCCGCGAGCTCTCGCCGGCCGCCACCATGATGGATTCCGCGTCCAGCCGCTGGCCGGGCGCGCCGCCTTGCGGGGCGCCCACCTCGTGCTCCCCGGCCTCGGCCGGGGGGGATTTGCGCGTCTTCGAGGGGCGGAGGCGGCGGGAGGACTCCCTGGCAGGCGTGGCGGCCGGCAAGCCGGCCGTAGAGGCGCTGATCCCATGCACGCGCAGGGACGCCTGGCCGATCTTGATGGTACTGCCCGAAGGCACCGACGCCTCGGACACGCGCTTGCCGTCCACCAGGGTGCCGTTCTGGCTTCCCAGGTCCTTGATGTGGAGGCGGTCCTCCGTGATGAGCACCTGGGCGTGCTGCCGGCTGACGCCCTTGACGCCCTCGAGCTGGATGTCGCACTCGGGCGCGCGGCCGATCAGGGCCGACTCGCCCACGAGGCGGAACTGGGTGCCCTTGAGGGGGCCGTTCAGCACTTCGAGGAAAGGGGCGTCAGCACTCATGGTCGGCCTCGGCTGTGGGATCGACGATGCGCGTGGGCATGCCGCTGTAGAGCCCGCGTTGCGCGGCCGCGCCCGCAAAGACCTCGAGCACGTGCCGGGCGCCGCGGCCGCGCGCCCAGCGCCACGGCCCCACCTGTTCGCACAGGTTCGTGATGCGCATGGCTTCGTCCAGGAAGACGGCATCGATCGCAAACCGCATGAAGCACGTATGGATGCAGGCGCAGTCCAGAATCAGCAGGCCGGCGTCGGGCTCCAGGCACGGGCGGCCGAGCAGACCGCGCGTGCGCTCCCACGCCGATTCGGTGACCGCCAGATGCGGGACCAGGATCCGGCCGGGCGCTCCATCCTCCGCGAGTTGCAGACCGTTGCGCGTCAGTCGTCTCCTTCACTGCGTCAGATAGGCGATGAACACGGGTCCGAAGAGGATCAGGATCACCGTGGGAAACAAGCACGCCACCAGGGGAAAGAGGATCTTGACCGGCGCCTTCATGGCCATCTCCTCGGCCCGCTGGCTGCGGCGTTCGCGCTGCTGCGCGGCCTGGATGCGGAGGATCGGCCCCAGGCTCGCGCCGAGCTCCTCGGCCTGGATAAGGCTCGCCACCACGCTGCCCACGTCCGGCACGTCCACGCGCCGGGCGAAATCGCGCAGCGCCTCGGTGCGGGTCTTGCCGAGCTGGATCTCGCGCAGCATCAGAGAAAACTCCTTTCCCAGCGGGGTATTATGGATTTTCTGGCCGAGCCGCGCAATAGCGGAGGTAAAATCAAGCCCCGCCTCCAGGGACAGGGTCAGGAGGTCCAGGCTGAAGGGCAGGGACTTGCGGATGCTGTTCCGCCACTGGTCGCGCTTGCGGGCGAGCCACGAGCGCCAGTAGACCAGGCCCAGAACGGCCCACACGCCGAAGTAGGTATAGATGCTGAAGATGGCGTGCGGGTCGAGCAGCAGGAAGAAAAACACGCCGGTCACGCCGCCCAGGAGCATGATGAGCATGGCGAAGCCTACGTACTCGTCCGGATCGATGCCCTGGGGGTTGCCCGCGGAGGACAGGCGCCGGCCGATCTCGTGGTAGAAGCGCATGTAGAGCGCATCCTTCCGGCCGCCCGTGACCAGGCCCCTGAGCCCCAGGCCCATGCCGCGGGCCAGGGGGAGGAACGACCGCATGATCCCTGAGGTCGTGTCCGTGACCACCACCTCCTGGCTGGCTGCCGCGTGGATGCGCCGGGCGCGCCGGATCATCTCGACGAGCAGAAACGCGACCGCTGCCGTGCATCCGCCCACGGAGACGATGATCAAGATTTCAAGATGTTCGGACTGCATGTGGCGCGTCCTTGGGGCTACGCCGATTCCGATACCGACCCCGATGGATTCCTGTGTCGCAAGGTGTCACACGTCGATCGCCACGATCTTCCGGATCCAGAGCCACCCCAGGGCGATCAGGACGAAACAGGAGCCGATCAGCGCCCACCCCACGGCCGTGGTGAACATCGGGCGAAAGAGATCGCCGGCGATCATGTACATGGCGCCCCCGAGCAGGAACGGGATGAGGCAGACCACGATGGCCTGGAGGCGGCCTTGGGCCGTGAGCGCGCGGATCTTGCCTTCGATCCGGTGCCGTTCGCGAATCGTGTGCGCGATGTTGTCGAACACTTCTGTCAGGTTGCCGCCCACGTCGCGCACGATGCTGATGGCGGTCACCATGAGATCCACGTCGGCCGACGGCATGCGCTTGTGGAGGTTGCGCAGGGCCTCCTCCATGGGGCGGCCCAGGCGC
Organism: uncultured Planctomycetaceae bacterium; assembly: GCA_964496245.1. GTDB lineage: Bacteria > Planctomycetota > SZUA-567 > SZUA-567 > SZUA-567 > CAZBZG01. The sequence continues at coordinate 6,394 of CAZBZG010000128.1, forward strand.
AGCTCCTGGCAGACGAGGCGGATCTCCTGGCTCATGGGATTGGGCATCTCGCGGTGCACGAGTTCGAGCGCCTGGGTCAGGCTGAAGCCCGCGCGCAGGCTGTTGGAAATGTTCATGAGTGCGTCCACGAGCTGGACGTCGAAGAGCTCGTCGCGCCGGCGTTTGAGCACATGGAGGATGAGCCGCGGCACGAAGAAGGCCGGAATCCCGAACGGGAGGCCGATCAAGAGATTGCCGCTGAGGATCGAGAAGAGGCCGGTCACCGTCAGGAACGAGAGGAAGCTCAGATACAGGATGTTCTGGGGCGGCATGGTGACGTACATGGCGTCCAGCGTGGTGGCCGTGCCGTCGAGGTAGTCCTTCTGATACTCGCGGTAGCTGCGGATCGCCAGGTGCAGCCCGAGCAGGGCGAAGAGAAACGCACCGAGCCCGGCAGAGACGACGGCGATCAGGTCGTGGGGCAGTTGATCGAAGAAGTCCATGGCTCGTGCTCTCTCTCGCTTGCAAGCAGGAGGCGGACCGGTGCCGGGGCATGCCAGCAGCGGCTCAGGCCGGCGGCTTCTCCTGGAAGATGCTCAGATCGACCTCCAGGCCCCGTCGGCGGAGTGTCTGGGCGAACTCGGGCACGGCGCCCGTGGCGCGGAAGTCGCCGACGACGTTGCCGTCCTTGTCGAACCCCGGCTGGTCGTACTCGTAGATGTCCTGGAGCGTGATGGTATCGGCCTCCATGCCGGTGATGGCCGAGACCTTGACCACCTTGCGCGTGCCGTCCGCCATGCGCGAGATGTGGACGATGAAGTTGATGGCGCTGGCGATTTGCTCGCGGATCGCGCGGGAGGGCAGATCCATGCCGGCCATGAGCACGAGGGTTTCGAGACGCGAGAGCGCGTCGCGCGGCGCGTTGGCGTGGACCGTGGTGAGCGATCCGTCGTGGCCGGTGTTCATGGCCTGGAGCATGTCCAGCGCTTCCCCGCCGCGGCATTCGCCGACCACGATGCGGTCGGGCCGCATGCGCAGCGCGTTGCGCACGAGCTCGCGGATGGGGATGGCATTGCGCCCCTCGATGTTGGGCGGCCGGCTCTCGAGGCGGACCAGGTGCTCCTTGTTCAGCTGGAGCTCGGCCGCGTCCTCGATGGTCACGATGCGCTCGTGCGGGGGGATGTAGTTGCTCGTCACGTTCAGCAGCGTGGTCTTGCCGCTGCCCGTGCCACCCGAGATGAGGATGTTGGCCCGGTGGCGCACGGCGAGTTCGAGGAACTTGGTCATGGGCCGCGAGATCGAATGGAACCGTTCCACCAGATCGTTGTCCGTGAAGGGGGTGGCCGAAAACTTCCGGATGGTGAGCGTGGGCCCGGTCAGGGCCAGCGGCGGAATGATGGCGTTGACGCGGCTGCCGTCGGACAGCCGGCCGTCGGCCATGGGCGTGGTCTCGTCCACGCGGCGCCCGATGGGGGCGAGGATTCGGCGCATGATGGAGACGACCTGGCCGTTGTCGGTGAAACGCTTGTTGGTGAGCTCGATGCGGCCGTGGCGTTCGACGTAGACCTTGTCCCAGCCGACCACCATGATCTCGTCCACGGTGTCGTCGGCGAGCAGTTCCTCGAGCACGCCTAGGCCGATGGCCTCGTCCACGATCTCCTTGACCAGGGCCGCGGGCGTGAGCCAGCCGGGCAGTTCGTGGTTCATCTCCTGCACGATCTGGCTGCACACCTGCTCGGTGTGCAGGCGCAGCTCCTCGTTCGTGCGGTTGGTCATGTCCGTATGCTTGAGGTCCATGCGCTCGAGGAGGGTCTCGTGAATCCGCTTCTTGAGGTCCACCGGGGTCACGCGGCGCCCTTCGGGGGCGGCCGACGGCAGGCCCTCGGCCGCGCGGGGCGGGGGACCGGACTGCTGTTCGGCGCGCGGTTTGCGCACGGCCCCGGCCTTGGGCGTGGGCCGCTGGCGGTTGCGGGCGAGCTCCACCAGCCGAAGCGTGAAATCGCCGAGCTGTACCTCCTGGCCCTTGGCGATGCGCACGGGCTGGTTGGCCGGCAGCCGGCGGCCGTTCACGTAGGTGCCGTTGCGGCTGTTCAGGTCCCGCACGACCACGCCGCCGTCGAGCGCTTCCAGGCGGCAGTGTACCCGGCTGATGGCCTTGCGGTCGAGCACCACATCGTTGTCCGAACTCTTGCCGACCCCCAGCGGCTGGTCGCCGAGCTCGAGGCGCCGGGTCTTGCCGGTCTGGCGGTCGAGGAGTTCGAAGGTGGCGGTCATGGTGGCGTTCTCCCGCCTGCCGCGGGCGCGGTCAGTTTTGGGGCTTCTCCAGCATATCCTGCCAGCGGAACGTCTCGATCCTCTCGAGTTTCGGAGCCAAGTCCCCCGCGCGGTTGCGCAGGGCGAAGTGAATCCGGCCGTGGTACTTGGCGTCGATGAGGCGTCCGGCGACCTCGGGGTCGACCTCGAGCGTGAGGGTGCGGTACCGGGTCTGGGAACGGTTGCGCGCGGCCACGTCGATGGTGCGATGGTCCACGGCCAGGACCTTGACCGCCTCCATGAGGCAGACCGTGATCGTGCCGGCGCGGGCGCTCTGCGTCGCTGTGGTCGTGCCCGCGGCCGTGCGGCCGGAGGTGCCGGCCTCCCGGATGTCGAACGTGCCGAAGATGTCCACATAGTCGCCGGGGCGGATCATGTAGGCGTTGGACTGCTCCTGGTCGACCCGCAGGGTGACGGCGCGCTTGCCCTCCTTGACCACCTGGTAATGGACCAGTTCGGTGCCGCGTTTGGGGTCGTTGCGCAGGAAGCTGCGGAAGATGGGTTCGCCCCGGCCCACGTCCCGGAGGAGGATGCGGCCTTCGTACAGCCGGTGATCGCTGGCCGGGATCATGCCGGCCACGACCTTGCTGCGAGGGACCAGGTCGAACGTCATGTGGCTCTTGCGCAGGGGGTCGCCCTTCTTGAGCTTGTCCTTGGCCACGAGCACCATTACGGGCTCGGTCTCGGCTTCGATCTTCTCCTTCTCCTGCTGGACCCAGAGGCGCACGGCCAGGGCCGCGACGATCCCGAGAACGATGGCCACGAGCAGCGCCAAGCGGGTTCCCATGTCATTTCCTCTCTGTCTGCGGGCGGCGGATCACGCTGAGGCGGAAGTCCGCGCCCTCTCTGTTCCCGGCTGCGGGAAAGACGCTCAGGAGCGCCTGCGCCGTGCCGAGGCGGAAGGCCACACTCGCGCCCTCGACTTCACGGGTGAGCGCCTCGGAGAAGCTTCGGTCCGTGCGCCAGCCCGCGCGGGGCATGCGGTCGGCATAGAACCGGACCACTTCGGACGGCGAGGCCGGGCTCGCGTAGAAGCCCTGCCACCGTCCGGCCTCTTCCAGCTGATACGACTGTCGGGCCTCGAGCGGCACCGGCAGCCCCCCGCGCAGCACTCCCTCAGCCACCACGCGCACGCGGTTCCGGTCCCACCCGGGGAACCTCCGGGCCCGCTCTGCCGCCTGTGCCTCGGCCGTGCGGTCCTGCGCGGGCCGGTCGGCCGGCCGCATGCGATCCAGCAGGATCAGGGCCAGCCAGGCCGTGGCAAAGGCCACGGTGGCCACGAGGGCGAAGCGGGCCGCGCCTCCCGGAAACCTGAGTGTACTCGTTTCCTTGGACAAAGTCAAAGTCCAGCAAAAAAGGCGGCAACCGCGCGCGGGCCGACACGGAGGCTCACTCCGTGAAGTCGAGCCTGGTTCAAGAACACGCGGATCTGGGTCACACATGGCACACGGAGCAGTATGTAGCCCAGGCACTCTTGCCTGGGGCGGATTCCCTGAGGCGCTGCACAGGCAGGAGTGCCTGTGCTACATACTGCTCTCACCGAGTGTTATCCGGACTAAAGTCGAGCTTCCACAATTCCTTCATCTGGTCGGTCTGGATGACGTACTCGTCGCGGTAGTCGGGCGGGTCGACGACGCTGCCGTCGTCGGTCTGGTATCCCATGGTTTCGAAGGCGTCCATGTCGACGCTTTCCGAGGCGTGAAACCCGCGGAAACCGCCCGGATCAGGGCTCGCGCACTCGAGCGCGAACACGTCGTCGTCCTCCCCGCCCATCTCAAAGTCGTCGCGGAAGGACTCGGCCCGCGTCAGGGAATCGGCATCGCCGTGCGTCCGTTCGAACGCGAGAGGCTGCCCCCCGAGTCCGTAGGAGAAGCCCGCGTGGGACCGGCTGTAGGCGAGCCAGGAGGTCAGGGTGTCGGACACTTCCTGGCAGCGCTCCTCGTTGATCGGGAACGACAAGGACAGGTCTTTGAGGTCGTCGGGATCGAGGGTGCGCCTGCCGAGGATGCCGTCCAGGTCCTCGATCAGTCCGGCCTCGAGCAGCGCCTTGCCCGCGTTCGTGGCGTTCACGGTCACGTCCACCACGACCTCGCCGTCCTCGATCCGCGTGGTATGGCTCACGTGGACCGACTCCCGGCTCACCGCGGCTTCGATGTCTTCGCGCGCGTAGGGCAGCACCGGCTCCTCGGTCTCCTGGCTGACCTCGGGCTCGTAGGGGAGCACCTCGCCGAAGGTGGCCGTGCCCGGGCCGAAGAAGAAGTACTCGTCCACGTCCCCTTCGAGGTCCTGTTCGTCCGGCCGGGGGCCGCTCCAGCCCACGGCCTTGAAGCACTCCTGCTTGCCGATGGAGAGCTGGCCGATCAGGATGACCCCGAGCAGCAGCAGCGCATAGGGGAAGACGCAGAGCAGGAGCTCGGTGACCGCGCTGCCACGCTGGCGGCGCATTGGGATGCCGGTCATGGGGTGCATTTGGGTCCTTTCATTCGGTTGCATCTTGCGGCGCGGTTTCACCACGAAGGACACGAAGAGCACGAAGTGCTGCGCAGGGACGGTATCTTGGCAATGCGCCGTCGGGCGGTTTGCTTCAACCAGGACCGCGACGGAGCCGGGCCAATCGCCTCGGCACCCGATGGCCTTCTGCTTTTTTGTCCCCTTCGTGTCCTTCGTGCTCTTCGTGGTGAGCCGGATTCGGCCCAGCGCCCACCGCCTCAATGATGCACCGCGTCCTCGATCTCCGGATCATCCCAGTTGATGCGGCGGCCTTCCACGCTGTCGCGGATGCCCTCCTGCTTCTGCTGGAGTTCCTCGCGCAGGGCCGAGCTGCGTTCGAGCGCGTCCTCGAACCGCCGCTCCTCGCGGAGCTCGGCGATCTCGTCGCTGCCTGCGCGCATGGCGGCCGACAGCTCGGCCTGGCGGCCGCGGGCCTGCATGGGCGGCGCGTGCATGCGGTTCCAGCCGCGGACCGGGCTGGCGTCTGTGTTGTGCCAGCCGTAGCCCGAGTCCACGATGCTCTTGCGCCAGTAGGCATTGCGCAGCAGCCGCAGGAGCAGGGACGTGCTGTTGTCCGCGACCGTGCCGGAGGCCAGCTCGTCGGCCGTGTAGAAGTCGCGCGGATCGACGGATTTGCGCAGGGGCGCGATGGCCGCGGTCCACCCGGGCTCGAACAGGTTGCCCTTGCCCGCGGCCACGGGCGCGAAGAAGCGCGCAGCCGAGTCCACGCACCCCCACTCCGTGCCGAAGCAGAGTCCCACCTCCTCGGCATCTTGGGCCACGGGCAAGGACAATCCCGCCATCGAAAGCGCCTGACGGGCCGCACCCAGAGCTAGCTGGGTGGTGCGATCCGCATAGGTCTGCTTGGAAAAAAGGTATTCCTGCCAGTCGTACTCCCCGACCTCGGCGGCGTGTTCGCAGGCGCCGGCAGGGTC
>CAZBZG010000129.1:0-12080 GCA_964496245.1 uncultured Planctomycetaceae bacterium
TCTCCAGCTTATCTCCAGCGTCCGCTCAAACTGTTACCCCAATTTGAACCAGGCCGGAAATCGACCCTGTACGTGGGGTACCAGACAAGGCCCTTGCGGCGGTAGTCGAGCTGCACGTCCACGTCGAGATCGTTCGCAGACGGCATCAGAAAGCGGACGCTCTCGCTTCCCGGCACCTTGACCGAGACCCGCGGCGCGCGCTGCACGAGCGGCGTGCCCCAGAGGTCCCGCACCTCTCTGCCCATAAGATCCGCGAACTGGCTGCTGCGCAGCGCCGTGGTGGTGCCGAGAATCCCCCACCCGCCGCAGGCCAGGAGGTAGATGGCGATGATGGCGAACATGCGTTTGACGTTCATGGGAGTTCCTTTCCGCTCGGCCAGCCACAACGACCCGTTATGCACTGCGCCACAGCCTACCGCACGGATGTGGGGAGAGTTTGAACACACGGAGGAATCGGGGTGAAATCGGTGTGAATGCCGGATGGGGGCGCCTAAGCGCCTTTCGCTCTAGGCGTTACGGGAATACGGAGCGTAATCTGGGCGCCGCCCTCGGGGCGGTTTTCAGCCCGCGCTTCGCCCCCGTGGAGGGCGAGTGCCTCGCGCACAAAGGTGAGGCCGAGGCCCGAGCTGCGGCGGCTGGTCCGAGGCCGCTCCAGGGAGTAGAACCGCTCGAACACGCGCCCCAGCGCATAGGCGGGGATGCCGGGGCCCTCGTCCTGCACGCGGATCGCCACCACCTCCGCACCCGTCTCGTCCCGCTCCGCCTGGGCAACGACACCGATGCGCGCGCCCGGCGGCGAGAACTCCACAGCGTTCTGGAGCACGTTCACGAACGACTGGCGCAGGAGGAAGCGTTCGCCAGCGACCTGCGGGCAGCCTGCGGCCTGGATGTCCAAGGCAATCCCTTCGGTGGCCAAGAGCGGCGCGAGACTCTCAGCCACGTCGTCCAGGAGCGCGGCCACGTCCACCGGCTCGACCTCACGCAGGGCCTTGCGCCCCTCCAGGGAGGCCAGCTTGAGCATGCGTTCCACGATCTGGCGCAGGCGCGCGGTTTCGTTCCGGATGTGCGCCAGAAACCGCGTCCGCTCCTCGGTCGGCATGTCCTCCTGCAACAGCTCGGCTGCGCCCCGGAGCGCGGCGAGCGGGCCCTTCATCTCGTGGGTCAGGGTCTGCACGTAATTCTCCACGTATTGCCTGCCTTCCAGAGCGTCGCGCATCTCCTCGAACGCGGCGGCGAGTTCGCCGATCTCGTTGCGGCCGGCCGCCGGGGGCGTGGGCCGGGCGCCGTCGCGCACGGCCCGCGCATACGTGGTGAGCTCCTGGATCGGCCGGGTGACCCAGACCGAGAGCGCGATCCCCAGAAGCGCCACAGCCACGGCTGCCAGCACGCCCGCGAACACGATCTTGCGCTTGGCCGTATTCAGAAAGGTGTTGATGCTGGCCGACGGCTTGGCCGCGGTGAGCACGCCCACGGTCTGGCCGTTCCGCTTGATGGGCGAGGCCACATGCAGCACCGACGACTCCGGATCTTCCGGGTCCTGCCGCGTGGTGCGCGCGCCGTATTCGCCCCGCAGGCACCGGATCACGTCGTTCCACTGGCTGAAGTCCTCGCCCTCGGCTCTGCCGTCGGAGTCGAACAGCACGGTGCCGTCTGCGTCGATCACGTAGACCCGCATGTCGAGGCGGGTCTTGAGCACTTCGTAGATCTTGGCGCGGAACCGCCGTTTGTTGGCCCGTGCAAAGGTCTCCCGCAGGGTCGCGGTCTCGATGCCGCCGTCCGCGCCCTCTTCGGAGACCAGGGACGCCAGGATGGTGGCCGTATCCACCATGGACGCCTCCATGGTCTCCAGGTACCGCGGCCGCAGGTCGTCCAGCAGCCAGTCCACCAGGAAGTAGAATCCCAGCCCCGCGATCACCAGGAAGGCGAGGCAGAGGCGGGTGCGCGTGGTCACAGGTCTTCCCTCAACGAGTAGCCGATGCCGCGGTGCGTGCGGATGGGGTCCACGTCCGGCGTGATCGCGCGCAGCTTCCCGCGGATCGTCTTGATGTGCGTGTCCACGGTGCGGCTCAGGCTCATCTCCGGCTCCTCCCAGGCCAGATCCATGAGCTGCTCCCGGCTGTAGACCCACCCCGGCCGGCGGATCAGGATCTCGAGAATACGAAACTCGTACCGCGAGAGCTCAAGCGCCTCGCCCTGGTAGCTGATGATCCTGCGGCGCTCGTCGATCGAGAACGCCCCCGACGCGTCCGGGGCGGCGGATGCGTCCTCCGGTGTTCCGGCGTCCGGGTGCATGCGCCGCAGCACGGCCTTGACACGCGCGGTGAGCTCGCGCGGGCTGAAGGGTTTCACCACGTAGTCGTCGGCCCCGATCTCGAGGCCGACCACGCGGTCCACCTCCTCGGCACGCGCGGTCAGGAAGATCACGGGCACGTCCGACGTGCGGCGCAGCTCCCGGCAGAGGTCGAACCCGTTGACGTCGGGCAGGCCCACGTCCAGGATCACGAGATCCACCTGGCGGTCGGCGAGCACGGCGCGGGCGGCCTCGCCTGTGGTGCAGTGCACGGGCGCCAGGCCATCGGTCTTGAGCGCGTACGCGATCGTATCCGCGATCGCAGCCTCGTCTTCCACCACGAGAACGGTGTGCGCCATGGTGTGGCCCCCTCGTCCGCATTCTAGGCTGAGGCGAGGCCGGAGCAAGGGCAAAGGCGGGGCAGATCCAGCAAGCACGTGTGCAATGGATGCGCCACGCCATCCCGTCATTGCGGGCCGGCAGGAGCCGGCCCCTCCGATTGCGGAGGTACGCGAACCCGAGCCAGCAGAGGCAACCGGCCACGCGGCTGGACCCATTGCTCGCCCCCTCCCCCGCAGGCGGAGATGCGCCAGCGGTCGAACCCTGCGACAGCTGCACAGGCGAATCACTCATGCGCATACTCCGTGCGCGTGGCAGCCGCAGCAGACCTCACGCACGGGCACCCAGCCGGCCGAAGACCTCGGCCACCAGGCTCTGGAGTTCGTCCCGCCGCTCGCAGCGGTTCAGCCGCTCGCGAAAGACCTTGGCGCCGGGCCGGCCCTTGACGTAGAAGCTGCCGAGCTTCCGGCACTGGCTGAGCGCTTTGCCCTCCCCTACGAGCGCGGCCAGCCGGTCGAAATGCGTCAGAAAGATGCGGCCCACCTCTGCGGCCGGCGGCTCCTGGAACAGCTCACCCGCGAGCTCGCTGCGGATGCGGGCAAAGATCCAGGGCGCGCCCAGGCACGCGCGGCCGACCATGATGCCTGCGCAGCCCGTGACTTCAAGCATGCGCCGCGCGCTCGCGCCGTCATGCACGTCGCCGTTGCCGACCACGGGCAGGTCCACGGCAGCCACGACATCCTCGATCGCATCCAGCCGGCAGGGCCGCGCATAGGTCTCTTGCGCGTGCCGGCCGTGCACGGTCACCAGGTCTGCGCCCGCGCCCACGGCTGCACGAGCCACCTCCGCCGCATTGAATGTGCGCGCGTCCAATCCCGCGCGGAGCTTGACGCTGAGCGGTCGGTCGGTACGGCTCCGCATGGCCTCGACGATCCGCGCCACGCGCCGGGGATCTTCCATGAGCGAGACGCCTGCGCCCGCGGCGCGCACCTTGCGTACGGGGCAGCCGCAGTTCAGGTCCACGAGCGCGGCCGCGCGCGCGCACACGCGCTCGGTGGCCACGGCCGCAGCGTCGGGGTCGCTTCCCCAGATCTGAAAGGCGACCGGTCCCTCTTGCGGGCTGGTCGCCAGGTACCGTTCCTGCTGCGGTGCGCCGAGGGCCAGCGCCTTGGCGCTGATCATTTCGGTGGCGAGCAATCCCGGCCGGCCGAGGGTCCAGACGAGTTCCCGCATGGGCGCAGCCGAATATCCGGCCAGCGGCGCCTGGAGCAGATTGTTCTCCAGGGTGAGGCTGCGCAACGCCAGCGGCTGAAGGGGCGTGGACTTGGCAACCGACGGGTACGGACCGGACATGGCATCCACCTGAGACGGGCCCCGCCTCGCCGGACCGGCGCGTGCCACACACGACCGCCCATCCGGCAGGCATTCGCGTCCGTCGATGTGTACCAGGATGCACCCGGCGCGTCAACGGCAGACGCATCCCGAACAGGTCGTGTAGAGACCATTGTCCGAACAATGCGGCGGGGGGGGAATCCCGTCAGGGTGGGGACACGTCCGCAGGCACGCGGACGCGTGGATCAGACGACCTTGCGCCGCCGGGTGCGGCGGTCGGCGAGCTCGGCGAGTTCGCCCGCCTGAATGCGCGTCAGGGTCTCTTCCGCGCAGCGCGGGCAGTAGGTCTCCGCCACCTCGCCCAGAAGCTCGCCCGGCCAGGGAAGGCGGTACTTGCCGTCCACTCGGATTCGTTTGCACACGCAGCACTGGACGAACATGAGGAGGTCCTTTCGGTCGGCAACCGTTCTCCGAGCGGCACAACACAGTCCTTCCCTCTCACTATTACGGCCCGATCGCGCGCCTCTTTCGATCGAAATCATGTTTCCGGAAGCAGTTGGAGCGGCGGGGTTATCGGTCTTGGGGTCGCGACGACCACCTCGCCCAAGATGTTGGGGATACCACACGTTGCAGGCGGGCATGGCCGCGCTGTGGACAGCTACAGAGCGTCAACCCGGTTCAGAAAGAACCGCCCTGCGCGCCGTCGACCGCTTTGCAGGCATGCATTTCAGGATGGAGGCCGGTCCGCTCTTCGTAGCGTGTGGCCAGCGCCTCGGCAAAGGCGTCGGCCTGTCCCGCCTCCACCAGGTTCACCGTACAGCCGCCGAAACCGCCGCCCGACAGGCGGGAGCCGTAGTAGCCAGGCAACCCCTCGGCGCACGCCACCATGGTGTCGAGCTCTTCGCAGGAATTCTGGAAGTCGTCCCGGCTGCTCGCGTGAGAGGCGAGCATGCACCGGCCCATGGTATCGCGGTCCCCGTTGCGCAGCGCTTTTACCCCCTCGAGCACCCGCGCGTTCTCGCTGATCACGTGGCGCGCGCGGCGCTGCGTCTGTGCCGGAAGGCCATCCTTGTGCTGTCCGAAGTCCGCCAAGCTGACGTCGCGCAGGTGCGTGACCTGCCCACCTATGCGGCCGGCGAAGTACTTGGCCGCCTCGAAGCACTCCGCGCGCAGTTCGTTGTAGACGCCTTCCGAGAGATCGTGGCTGGCATTGGTGTGCGCGAGCACGAGCTCTACGTCGCTCCCGAGCGGAATCGTCTCGAACTTGTCGAGGTCGCGGCAGTCGAGAAAGACCAGATGATCCTGCGCGCCCATGACCGAGGTGAACTGATCCAGGATCCCGCAGTTCACGCCCACGAACTCGTTCTCAGCCTTCTGGCAGGTGAGCGCGAGGTCGGTCCTGCTCATGTCGTACGGGAAGAGCTGCTGGAGGAAGAGAGCGGTGGCCACCTCGATGGCCGCGCTGCTCGAAAGGCCCGCGCCCAGGGGCACGTCTCCCAGGACCAGCGCCTCGAACGCCCCGACCCGCAGCCCCTGTTTGGCCAGTACGTCCACCACGCCCTGCACGAAATTGAGCCAGAAATGGTCCTGCGTTCGTTCGGGCGCGCGCACGGAGAAGCTCTCGCCTTCCTGGAACGTCCGCGCATAGACCCGGGCGGTGTCGCCGTCCACGGGACGGCCGCAGACCACCACGTGCCGGTCGATGGCTGCGGAGAGGATGAAGCCCTCGTTGTAGTCCGTGTGGTTGCCCAGCACCTCCACCCGCCCAGGCGCACAGCCGTAGGCCGTCGGCGGACACGCGAACACGTCTTCGAACGCACTGGCAGCAGCGCCTACGAGCTCCATGCTCCCCCTCTCAGGCGTGTCGGGGCTCCAGCGGGACGCTCGAGCCGTCCGGCAGGATCAGGCTCTGCAATTCGAGTCCGACCTCCTGGGCCCGCACCTCGATGTAGCGATTCAGCACGGCCAGCTCGCGAAATGCCTCCTTGTGAAACGGCACGAGCAAGGCCATGTCGGCCGTTGATCCGTCGGCCACAGCTTCGATGGAGACCTGATCCACGTGAATCCGTTGCGCGAAATCGTGCTTGAGCGCATGATCGCGGATCCGGGCCACCAGACGTGCGCCCTTGGCCTCCAGATCGCCTCCGTCCGTGGCCACCAGGCTGTAGCGGAAGACCGTCTCCGCGTCCACGTTCCCCTCCTTCCCGGAAAGTCCGGGCAGAGGACGCCACTTTCGTCGCGAATCTCATTCGAGCCCTTTACTATAGCGATTTGCCCGCCTTTCCGCCACACAATTCCTTCAGCCCCTGGCATCCTCGACCGATAATCTGTATGGTGGTGTGTGTACGCAGCCAGCGCGGAGGCGACCGGTATGAACGTAACGACCAGTCGATTCGGCGAGATCGAACTTCCGGACGAATCGCTGATCACCTTCCCCGAAGGCATCGTCGGCTTCCCCGAGGCCACCCGCTTCGTCATCTTCGACTGCGGGGACGAGGGGATCTTCAAGTGGCTCCAATCCTGCGACAAGCCCGACCTCGCCTTTGTCATCTGCGAGGCGAGCCTGATCGTGCCCGAGTACCAAGTCATGATCGGCGAGAAGGAACGCAGCCTGCTGCAGCTGGACAGCATCGAGGCCGGCGTGGTCTGCCTGATCCTCATCATCCCCGACGATCCATCCGAGACCACGGCGAATCTGCTCGGCCCCATTGTCATGAACAGCGAGACGCGCCTCGGCATGCAACTGGTGCTCGTCAATCCGGACTACAGCGCCCGCCATCGCGTGTTCGACCAGCCCTCCGCTCCATCCGACGACAAGGAGGCGCACAGTGCTGGTGCTTAGCCGCCGAAAAGACGAAACCATCATGATCGGCGACAACGTCGAGGTCACCATCGTCGACATCAAGGGCGACACGGTCCGCCTCGGCATCCAGGCACCGCGGTCGATCAGCGTGCATCGCAAAGAGATCTACGAAGCCATCCAGGCCGAGAACATCGCGGCCGGCAAGCAGCAGGCCGTGCCCGACAAAACCGCCATCGGCGGCCTCGCCCAGATGCTCAAGAAACAGAAGGGCAACAAGAAGAAGGATTGAATCAGCCGCCCGCCCGGTCGCATGGCCCGTGCCACGTACCGTCCCGCTCCTCCCAATCCGTCAGCTCTACCGCACTCTCGAGGCGATCCGCCCCTGCGCCGAACCGCGCCAGGGCGGTCCCCCAGTCGGGGATGCCGGTCGTGGCGTCTGCCACTTGCACGCTGCACGCCCCCACCGCCAGGCCTGCCCGCATCGCCTCTTCGGGCGACCGGCCCTTGAGCAGGCCGGCGAGCACACCCGCGATCGTGGCGTCGCCCGAGCCCGTCGTGCCGACCACCTCCGTCCGAAAGCAGGGCGCGTAGAGCTCGCGCCCCTGCCACGCCTCCCCTCCTTGCCAGGCGCCCGTGTCGGCCAGGCGTGACGCGTCGTCGGTGGTCCGCAGATACAGCCCCCGCTCCCCCAGCTTGAGCGCGACCACGGCCGCGCCCATGCGAATGAGCGTTTCGGCCGTGTGCGCGAGCAGGTCGCCGTTCACATGGGCCAACAGCTCCTCGGGGCCGAACGACGCCAGGAATCGATCATGCGTCGGCCGGTCAACCATGTACAGAATCTCGTCGACACTGGGGAGAAAGACGTCCACGAACGGCAGAACGCGGCGCAGGAACGCCGGCCAGTCTGCGCGGCCCGCGGGCGAGTCCGGGTCTGGCTTGGCCATGTCCAGGGAGGTCGTGAGCCCCCGCTCCTTGGCGAGCCGGAAGAGCGACGCGCAGGTCTCGCCGTCGTCCTCGAACATGCGCCGCATGAGCGGCGGATATCCGAAGTGGAAAAGCCGCACACCCTCGAGATTTTCGGGCGGCACGTCCTCCACACCGAACGTGTCGTTCGCGCCAGGGCAATGAAGGAAAATGCGGTCGACGCCGGGCAGGCTGATGACGATGGTGTACGAACTGTGCTCGCCAGGCGCAACGATCATTCCGTCGGCGAGATCGGCTCCCTGCTGCCGGATGAACTCCAGGATGGCGACCCCGAAGCTGTCGTCTCCGACCTTGCCCATAAGGCGCGCCGGGAGGCCCAGCCGGTGGAGGGCCAGGCCCACGTTGGAGACCGGCCCTCCCGTGGCCGTGATGGCCGGCCCCACGTCCACGAGCTTGCCCGGAACCAGGATCTGCTCCACCCCGCCCTTGGCTGCCCGGAACGCCGGAATGACGTCCAGGCAGATATGGCCCGCAGCGATCACATCCGCTCGCGCCCCCGCCATGATCCTTCCTCGCAACGTGCTGACCTGCCGATCGGCTCACCGCCGCGAATGAAGCAGAATCCAAATCGACTGTCAAGCTTTTCCTCTTGCCTCTCCGGACGCCCCCCGGTAGGATGCCGGTGAGGCTCGTCGGTTCCCAGGCGCCGGGCCCTGTCTGCAGCACCGACGGGCGGGAACAGTTCGCACGGTACCAGGCATCAGCCGTCCATCGGTCGGCCCCATACAAGGAGACGCGCATGAACGATCCCCACGAAAACGAGACGGACGCAGCATCGAATGCCCCGGCAGACCAACCTGAGCCGGGCGCCCCCGCAGCGTCGACCTCCCCTTCCTCTCCGCCGCCCCCGCCGCCGGTGGACACGGCGGAAGAGGGCACCAGCAAGCTGGCGTGGGTAGGGGCTGTGGTGCTCGGCGTGGCCGTCTTCCTGTTCGTCGCATGGCTGATCTGGGGCGGCCCGGCCCGCCTCAACCCCCGCACCTGCCTGCCCGCGAACACGGTCTTCTGCATCCACGCCCCGGACCTGGAGCGTCTCGACGCGCTCGCACACAGCCCGGTTCTCTGGAAGGAAGGCAGAAACCAAGAAGCCGCCAAACATCTCCGCAAGGATCTCATCGACCACATCGCAAAGGCGCTGGGGGACGTGCGGACGCGGGACGTGGAAGATCTGCTCCACCTCACCCGGAGCGTCGGCATCGGGTGGGCGCCGGGCGAAACAGGGGCGTTGCGCTGGATCATCGTACTCAGCGTGCAAGACGTCCGCAAAGCCGAGAGCATCCTGAAGAACGACCTCTGGCCCATGCAGACCCAGACCGCCATGGACGAGACGCGCGCCACGCGCGTGCAGCGCACCGACGGCACGTCCCTGTGGTATACGACGCTCCGCAACGGGCTTGTCCTGACGCCGGACAAGAACCTCATCCGCTTCGCATCCCCCCTCCCCGACGAGCAGGACCAGACGCTCGCCTCCCTCGGTCTCTTCGTGGAGGACGAAGAGGAGGCCGCGATCTACGGCATGGTCGATCTCCGGAGTCTGCGCCTACGCCAGTTCGCGGTCGAGAGCCGCGTGAAGAAACTTTTCCTGGGCGAAACGATGTGGGCATCGATCTTCAACAAGGAGCAGACCCATCGCCTCCAGCCCGAAGGCCGCTGGGTCTTCACCGTCCGCGGCGGCGAGGAACCGCCGCGCACCACCATGCGCCTCGCTGCGGTCTCGGGTACCGAAGCGCACGGCTTCCTCTACTACGCCGCATGGGTAATCCTTACGCCCATCGCCCTGATCCTTCTCACGCTCCTCACGATCATCGCGCTCACCCTGCTCTTGGCGCTCTACTTCTACGTCGTGGCCTGGTGGAAAGGCGAGCTCTCGCCGCCCGCCCCGACCCCGACCCCCGAGCTCTCCCCGGAGCTCAACGAAGATCTGGGTCGCAAGCCCGACCGCGACGGGGCGGATGCGCCCCCCTCGGAGGGCCCCAAATGATCCGCGAGTCCATCCAGCAGCTGATCGACGGCAAGCATCTCACGCGCGACACAGCCAAGGCCGTCATGGACGAAATCATGTCCGGCGCCTGCACCCAGGCGCAGATCGGGTGCTTTCTTACAGCCCTCCGCCTCAAGGGCGAAACGGTGGACGAGATCAGCGGATTCGCCGCGGTCATGCGCGAAAAGGCCACGCCCATCGACGGCGGCGCCGATGTCATCGACACTTGCGGCACGGGCGGCGACGCGCACGGCACCTTCAACATCTCCACGGCCGCGGCCCTGGTCGCAGCCGCGGCCGGGGTCAGAGTCGCCAAGCACGGCAACCGATCGGTCAGCTCGTCCTCGGGTTCGGCCGACGTCCTCCAGGAACTCGGCGTCAACATCGAAGCCGAGGTCAACCGGGTGGAGGCGTGCATCCGAGAGGCCGGCATCGGCTTCCTCTTCGCCCCCCGCCTGCACGCAAGCATGAAGCACGCCATCGCTCCCCGCCGCGAGATCGGCATCCGCACGGTGTTCAACATCCTGGGCCCCCTCACCAACCCGGCCAGCGCCAAACGCCAGCTCCTCGGCGTCTATGCGCCGGAGTTGGCTCCCGTCATGGCTGAAGTCCTGAACACCCTCGGCTCGATACGCGCCATGGTGGTGCACGGCCACGACGGTCTGGACGAAATCACGCTGTCTGACGAGACCACCGTGGCGGAGCTCAAGGACGGCACGGTCACCGAAGCGGTGATCGCACCGGACGACTTCGGCATGCCGCGCGCGCCCCTCGATCAGCTCCGCGTCAAGGACGTGCAGGAGAGCGCGGCCGTCATCCGCGATATGTTCTCCGGCACCACGGGACCGGCGCGGGACATCACGATCCTGAACGCCGCAGCCGCGATCGTGGTGGCGGGCAAGGCCGAGGACATGATGGCCGGCACTGACGTGGCCGCACGCATGATCGACGAGGGCCGTGCGCAGCAGACGCTCGACAGGCTGGTCGAGGTCTCGAATCGGTGAGGCGAAGCCGCGTTCTCTCCCGCCCGTGCCGGCCGCTGCCCGGTGGCAGGCCACCCAGCTTTTTCTTGAAATGCGGCCATCGGTAGACTACCGTCTTGTCCGGAATCGATTCTGCGGGAGCGCCACGTGCATTGTTCCATTGCCATTGTCGGCCGACCCAACGTGGGCAAGAGCACGCTCTTCAACGCGCTCGTGGGCAGCCGCATCGCTATCGAAGCGCCGTTCCCAGGCGTCACGCGGGATCGCGTGCTCTACCCCCTGCAGCTGGAAGACCGCACGGTCGATCTCATCGACACGGGCGGCATCGGCATGCAGGACACCCAGGACCTCTCCGACCTCGTGGAGAACCAGATCGACGTGGCCATCGCCGAAGCCGCGCTCCTGATCTTCCTGGTCGATGCGCGCGACGAGGTCACACCGCTGGACCGGGAGGTGGCCGACCGTCTACGGCGCCTCGACATCCCCGTGCTGCTCGCAGCCAACAAGGTCGACACGCCCGGCCTGGAGGACAGGCTGCCGTCGTTCCACGCGCTCGGCTTCGGAGATGCCCTGCCCCTCAGCGCCAAGCACCGCCGCAACTTGAGCGACCTGGAGGAGGCGATCTGCGCGGCCCTCGGCCCGCCGCCCCCGGAAGACCGCGCGCCGGTGGACGCGGCGGCGCCGGAAGAGGCAGCGACAACCGGCCGCCGACTGCGCAGCGTCCACGGCGAGACGCTCAAGATCGCCTTTGTCGGCCGCCGCAACGTCGGCAAGTCCAGTCTCATCAATTGCCTCACGGGCTCTGAGCGCGTCATCGTCTCCGACCAGCCGGGCACGACGCGCGACTCGATCGACATTACGATCGAGCGCGAGGGCGAACGCTTCGTGGCCATCGACACCGCGGGCGTGCGCAAGCGGGGCCAGGTGGACGACGTCATGGAGTTCTACGGGCACCTGCGCACCGAACGCGCGGTGCGGCGCGCAGACGTCGTCATCCTGATGCTCGACTGCACGCAGGACATCGGCCGCGTAGACAAACGCATCGGATCGCTCATCGCCGAAGAGCACAAGCCGTGCATCGTGACGCTCAACAAGTGGGATCTCGCCCGCCAGCGCAAGCCCGACATCTCCGTGGAGGCCTTCCGGGACTACATGGACGAGCACCTGCGCGGCCTCTGGTTCTGTCCGCTGGCCGCGGTCAGCGCGGCCGACGGCACGAACGTCTGGAACCTGGTCCGGCACGCGCGGCAGCTCGCCAGCCAGGCCGCCCGCCGGGTGCGCACCGGCGCGGTCAACAACGCGCTCGTGCAGGCCCAGCGCCGCCGCCGCCCCAAGCCGTACCGGGGCAAGATCGGCAAGATCTACTAC
>CAZBZG010000130.1:0-12047 GCA_964496245.1 uncultured Planctomycetaceae bacterium
GTCTGGCGTCGAACACGTCGCACAGGTTGACGTACGCAAAGCCTTCCAGGTCGAACGCCGAGAGGCGGGCGTCGATCGCGCGGGTGCAGGACATGAAATACGGCTTGGACTTGCTGCGGAGTTCGTCCCGCTCGCGTTCGGTGAGCGGCTTGGCGGTCGTGAAGAGCGACGGCTGGAGGGCGAAGACGTACGTCGCCCTTTCGAGCGAGAGCGCGTACCGGGCGAGGCGCACGTTCTTGGCGAGGCGCTCGGCCACGCGCGCGGGGGCTACCTTGTCCTTGTCGATCGCGATCACGTCCGGCAGGCGCGCGAAGCCCGAGCGCTGGCGGGCCGTGTTGACAAGACGCCGGTAGTGGTCGTCTGCGTAGGAGCGGAACCAGAGGATGTCCCGCCCCTTCTCGGCCCAGTGGATGTCGTTCACGCCCGAGTAGGAGAGGACCAGGTCGGGCGCGAGCTCGGAGAGCCGGTTCGCGATCAGGATGCGCTCGTGCGTGGACGCCCAGGCGGGCGAGGCCAGGGTGAAGACTTCGTAGGTCCGCTCCCGCTCGCGGCCGGTCGCGCGATTGAGCAGACGTTCGAGTACGGCTCCGAGAATGGCGTCCTGGCTGGGCGCGCCCGAGCCGAACGCGGCCGAGCCGCCTGTGACGAAGATGCGGAACGTGTTCGGCGGTTTGGGCATGGTGACCGCGCGCTTGTCGCGGCACTGCCGGGCGTTGATCGTGGCGTTGCCGTGCAAGCCGGGCCGGGGCCCATGCCCCACAAAGGGCGCGAGCGTGGTGGGCACGGCCCAGCAGTAGTCGTCGATCGCCTCGGGTACGCGCGCAACGTCCTGATACGCCAGGGCCAGGGCTGCGCGTTCGTCGGGCTCGTCCACCAGCCAGCCCAGGCGTTCGCCGCGCCGGTGGTGCTGGATCTGGGACCGCATCGGCAGCACGGCCAGCCCGTAGCCGGCGACCAGGCCCACGGCCACCAGCAGCACAGGCAGGCCGATGGCCAGCAGGCGGACCATTGCGTTTCTGGGCGGTGCGTCTGTCATGGAATGGATTGTACCGGTCCGCAGCAGGCAGGGCCAGTGCGAAAGGCACCGTCTTGTGCTCGTGCGTGCCGGCGGATCGGCCGTCTGCCTTGACGGCAGGCAGGGGAGGGATAGGATGGACGGTGCGGGTCGGCTTGCCGCCCGCTCTCCATTCACCGGCATCCCAAAGGCGCCAAGGAGCCCCCATGCCCGACCAGCCGAACATCCTGCTCATCACAGCCGACCAGCTGCGCTGGGATTGCCTGGGCTGCGCGGGCAACGACGTGATCCAGACGCCCAATCTGGATGCGCTCGCCGCGCGGGGTGTGCGCTTTGCCAACGGGTTCACGCCCAATCCCATCTGCGTGCCCGCGCGGGCCAGCATCATGACCGGCAACTACGCCCACGTGTGCACGGGCTCCAAGAACAACGGCGGCCGCATCCGCGACGGCCAGCCGCTGCTCACCGAGGTCCTGAAGGCCGTTGGCTATCGCACCTATGCCCTGGGCAAGCTGCACTTCGTGCCCTATGCGCCGCCGGGCGAGCCGCGCCTGGTCCACGGATTCGAGCACGTGGACCTGACCGAGAGCGGCCGCATCCACAACCAGTACGATCCCGAGGGCAAGCGTACGGGACTCGAAGACTACATCGACTACCTGCGCGAGAAGGGATGGGACGGGTACTCGCGTGCGCACGGCATCGGCAACAACGACGTGCGGCCCTGCCCCTCGCCCCTGCCGCCCGAGCACACGGTCGATCACTGGATTGCGGACTGCACCATCCGCCAGATCGATCGGCACGCAGAGGAGCGCTCCGGCCAACCGTTCTTCATGTGGATGAGTTCGCCCAAGCCGCACAGTCCGTACGACCCGCCCCGGCCGTACGACACGCTCTACGATCCCCGCCAGGTGCCCGCGCCCTTCGGTTCGGTCGAGCACCTGACCGACCGGTTCGCCAACATCGAATCGATCCGCCACACGCATGCCATCGCCACGCTCAGCCCGGCCGCGCTCCAGGTCATCCGTTCCCACTACTACGGGTGCGTCACGTGGCTGGACGAACAGATCGGCCGCGTGCTGAAGCGCCTGGAGGAACAGGGGCTGCTCGACAAGACGCTGATCGTGTTCACCGCAGACCACGGGGACCTGTTGGGCGACTTCGGCTCGTTCTTCAAGGCCAACCATCTGAACGGCTCGGTGCGCGTGCCGTTCTTGGCTGCCGGTCCGGGCGTGCGCCAGGGCGAGGCGAGCAAGGCGCTCGTGGGGCTCCAGGATCTTCTGCCCACGTTCGCGGCTGCCGCCGGCGCGGATCTGCCGGCCGCGGTGCACGGATGCGATCTCGCGCCCGTGCTCGCAGACCCTGCAGCACCCGTGCGCGACTGGTACTACGCCCAGACCCTGGAGAGCCCCAAGCAGAGCGCCATGGTCACGGACGGCGCGTGGAAGTACATCTACTCCGAGCCCGGCGCGACCGAGGAGCTCTACGACCAGCGTGAAGACCCGGCCGAGCTCACCAACCGCGTGCAGGATCCGGCTGCGGCCGAACGTCTCGAAGCCCTGCGGGCCGAACTGCGCCGCCAGGCCGAAACAATGGGCGATGCGGATCTCTTGGCGGGCGACGCGTTCGCCCGGAGCCCGCTCGACCGCGAAGCCCTGCGCAAGCAGCCCGTGGGTGGCATGGGTTGGCGGTGGTTCTGAGGCGCGCCGCCGCGCAACAGCCCGCGTTCGCGGACGCGCGGGAGCGCGTCCCTCCGGGTTTCACCGCTCCAGGGCAACCCCGGACAGTCCGAGAGCCTTGAGGTGCCTCCGCAGGTCCCGCTCCTTCCAGGACCGCATCTGAGCGTCCCACGGCTTGACGAGGGTCAACTGCTTGCGCTTGGCCAGCTCGCGCAGGCAGTCGGGCAGGTCGAAGTGATGGAGCGCGTCGAACACGAGCGAGGAGAGCGGCCACGCGTAGGTCGCACTCTGGGTCAGCTCGTGGTAGGAGAGCAGGGCGTTGTGGAGCGTCACGTGCTTGACCGCCGGGTGGAGCACGCCGGCGAACGTAGCCCAGATCGCGCCCAGGCCCCGGCCCACCAGATGCACCGTGCGCGTGCCCCCGGACGCGACGAGATCCAGCGCGCGCAAGAGGTCGTGCACGCGCCGGCCGCTGTAGGGTTGGTTGAGCATCTGTCCGTACGTGCCGTACATGTAGTCCGCATCGTACGCGGCGAAGACGTCCCGCATGTGGCACGCCAGAACGGACAGGTCGCCGATACCGCGTACATCCAGCGCCAGGAGGGGATCGGCCGCGGGCGTCTTGCGCTTCTGAAATTCCCCGCACGCGGAGAGGTGCGGCACGTACAGGATGGCTTCCTCTGGCGCCGGCACCTGGTAGTACGCTTTGCCGGAGAAGGCGTGGAGCACGGCCTGCACGCCCGGCTCGGTCTCGATCGCGAAGCGGTTGTGCGTGAGGCGGCGGGTCTTGGTGAGCTGGAGGCCTGCGGGCCGGAGCACGCGCACGTGGGGCGCGCGGCCGCGGGCGGGGAGCGCCAGCTGGCGCACGATCGCGCGCCGGAGCGCCTTGCCCCGGACCTGTCCGCGCTCCGCCGCGATCCGGTTGGCCGCGTCCCGCGTGAAATCGAAGACGACCCGCGGCTTGAGATGGTGCGCCTGGCCGCGGGGGGCGGCGTGAAGATCTTCGGCCCGCTCCGGCCGCAGCGGGCAGGGCTCGGTTGCGTCAGCCCGCACGCCCGCGTGCCGATTGAAGAACCGGTACATGGCTTCCCGGTTCTCCACGTGGTACCCGTGGTCGCCCGGCCCGATGAAGAGCCGGACGTTCCTCTCTGCGCCCGCAATGCGGTAGAGCCGGCGGAGTTCGTCGTACACGTCCTCCAGCCCCCGGCGGTCGAAGAAGTCGTTGGCCTTGCCGAGGAGCAGCGTGGGCCGGGGAATGCGCGCCACAAAGAAGTCGGCCATGTCGAGTCCCGCGGCGAGCAGCCCCGGTGGCATCTGCTCGGCGTCCTGGGCTTCCTCGTTTTCCAGGTTGTTCAGATAGCGCGTGACAAAGCAGCTCGGCGCCGCCATGGTGAACCGGGGGTCGAGTCCGGTGAGCCACGTGGTCATGGTCCCGCCGCCCGAGTTGCCGGTGAGCCCCACGCGCGTGCGGTCCACCTCGGGCCGGGCGAGCAGCACGTCGAGCGCGCGCATACCGTCCCACGCCCGCCACATGCCGAAGAACCCGCCCAGGAGATGCATCTGGTTGCCCATCATGTTGTGATCGGCGCAGAGGCCCCCCGGACGTTTGGCTTTGGGTAGACGCAAATACTGCATGCGCTCGCCCTGGCTGATGGGGTCGTAGATGAGCACGGCGTAGCCCATGCGGGCGAGGTGGCTGGCAAAGGCCTGGTAGAGCGGTGCGGCCTTGCCTTCGGGCGAGTGGCCGCAGGTGCCGAGCACGGCCGGAAAAGGCGGCGTGCCGGTCGTGGGCAGGTAGAGGTTGGCGGTGACCGGGAAGTTCGGTCGGCTTTCGAACAGAAGCTTGTGGATGATGTAGGCGTCGCGCTCGATCGTGCCCGTGCTCCGCGTCTTGAGCGGCGTCTTCTTGGGACGGGAGCCGAAGCAGCGCCGGATCTTGCGCCGGGTGGCCTGCACGAGCTTCTCGAGGTCCGCGTGCGTGCGCACCCGCTTTCGCTCATCCGCGCGCGCGGCCATGATCTCCCGCACGCGGTCGACGTAGTACTCCTGGACCATGTGGCCGTAGGGGTGTCTGGGCGGCATGGGGGGCTCCTTATTCCCGCTGGGCGTAGACGAGGTCGTAGTCCTCGGGTCCCACCTTGACCGGCAGGCCGAGGCGGGCGCTCTGGAGGAGCTTGAGCGCGACGTTGTTGACGACCACCGCGCTCTCCACGGGGCAGGGGTTCTCGCCCTGGCCCTGGATGTGCCGGCCGAAGCGTTCGAGCTGGTCGGCGTGTCCCTTGTTCACGCCGACCATGGCGGGCACGTCGGTGTCCCCCGCCTGGCGCCGGTCCCGGAGTCTGTCGCACGCCTCGTGAAACGCTTCGATGCCCTGCTTGTCCGCGAGGTCCTCGGCGCCGCCCAGGGGGAAGTACGTGCGAAACGGCTCGGTCTCCATGCCGCGCTGGCGCACCTCCAGGTGGTGGTCCATGGCGATGGTCACGTTGCGGAGGGACGCCTCCATGAGCTCCTTGGGATAGTCGAAGTTGCCGACCATGCTGTGCTGGAGTGTCGCCTGGGAGCCGTCGGCGAAGCGGATGAGTTCGGTGAAGTTGCCGCGCGGCGAGCCGCTCGCATAGACCTCGCACGGCGGCGACGGAACGAGCCAGAGGGCCAGGTCGATGAAGTGCACCATCTCGGCGAGGATGATGCCTTCGTCGTCCTCGAAGATCCAGAGTTTCCACGTGCGGATGTCGTCGTTGACACGGAGGAGGAGCTGGGTGGATGCCTCTTCGGCGAGCGCGTCGCGCTTGCCCGTGTTCCGGTCGATGCTGGCCGGCCGGTCGGCGCCTTTGGCGCGCGCCGTCTCGATCAGCCGGCGGAATTCGAGCACGGCCGGGCTCGACCGGCGGTTGTGCCCCACGCAGACGGGCACGCCCGTCTCGCGCGACGCGCGCAGGATCTCGAGGCTCTCGGCGCGCGTGGCCGCCAGCGGCTTCTCGGTGTACACGGGCTTGCCCTGGCGCAGAGCCTCGGTGATCACGGGCGCGCGGAGGTTCGTGTGCGTACAGAGCACGATCAGATCCACGTCCGGGTGGGCGGTCACTTCGTGCCAATCCTCGCTGGTCTCCTTTGCCCCCCACCTCTCGGCCGCTGCTTGGGCCGCCTCCTGACGCCGGTCGCAGGCGACCAGCAGCTCGAACTGTTCCGACGCGGCCAGGTTCGGAAGATGGGCGCCATTGGCCAGAGCCCCGCACCCGACGACAGCTGCACGAAGTGCCATTTGGATGCTCCTCGAGGAAGTGCGTGGTTTCGGATCGTCCGGTAGAGAGCCTGCCAGGCGGGCGGGCGTTGTCAACCGAAAAACGAGGTGGTGCGGGTTGCACACGCGCCATGGCGCTACGCCGCGTCAGCACGAATCGGGGATCGCCGCAACGCCTGGGAGCGCCGAGCTCGAGCTCGGCGCTCCCAGGAAGACTGCCAGGCATGCGTCTGGTGTCGGGCGCCACCCGCGATGCGGCGGCCGTCAGCCATCTGCGTGCTTGGCCACGATCTCGCGCACGCACGCCGCTGCTTCGGCCGATCCGGCGGCCAGGAAGGGCACGTCCCCGCCCGAGACGATCATGTGGAACCCCAGCGACAGGGAGAGGCCGATCATCTCAGGCGCGTGCGTTACGATGACCGAGAACTTGCCATGGGCGCGGCACGCGTGGGCGACCGCCTCCATGTCCGAGCCCCGCGTCTCCGGCGTGCGGGGCGCGTCCATGGCAAAGCCGCGGCGCAACATGAGGCCGTCCGGACCGAGAAACATCGCGTCCGCGCTCTCCACGGCGGCGATGGCTTCGGCGTTGTCGATGGCTCCGGGCCTGGAGGCGGGAAGCTTCCGCCTGCGCAAAGACGCGCCAGGCCGTGCCTTGGGCTTCGCCGAGATCCCTCTGGGCAAGATCGGCCCGCGCCGCAGCGTGCTCGGCCCGGAATAGGGATCGAACCCCACGATCCCGGGTGGCGCAGACGTTTACGTCTGCGCGCCGCAGTCGCAGGAGGCGGGGGCGTGCGCGGCAGCGCAGGGGGTCTGCGGTCGCCATCTGCTGTTCCCCGGACTCCCTGTGCTGGCGCACGCAGGCGGAAATGCCTGCGCCACCCAGGGGAAGCGGCATCGGGAGCTGCGCCGGTCGCGGCCCCCCCCCTTCGCTCTCCATTGCAGCCGGCCCAAAACCCCCGGATTCGGGCTTGACGAACTGCAATGTCCGGCTATAGTTATGGGTTCCGCGCCTGCAGGCTGGCGCGACAGCGAGACCGAGGGGGCGATTAGCTCAGTTGGCTAGAGCACCAGCTCGACAAGCTGGGGGTCGCTGGTTCGAGTCCAGCATCGCCCACCATGAAGGCTGTTGGCTATCGGAAGCGGTTGCGGTAGCCAGAAGCCAACAGCGAATCGCCAAGAGCCGCAGCTTTCTCCGGTGGGAGCGCCCTCCCTTCCGGGGTGATGCTGGAAACGCGAAAGGGCGCAGACACGCCGGTGCTGCCCGGCTGGACCACGGGTCCGGGCCGGGACTTGCCTGGGGTTTGCGTCTGCGAGAATCGAGGGCGTGAAGACGCGGCGGATGGCGCTGAGGCGCTGTCGGTCGGGTTGGCCGCATCGTTGTACGGAAGCGAGAGGTCATGATCCGCATCACGCTGCCCGACGGCAACCAGCTCGCGTTTGATGGGCCGGTTTCCGTCGCGGAGATCGCCGGCCGCATCGGCAAACGCCTCGCCAAGGACGCGCTCGCGGGCGAAGTCGACGGCAAGCTGCGCGACCTCTCCTGTGAGGTCACGCAGGATGCGTCCGTACGCATCCTCACGGCGAGCGACCCCGAGGGCCTCGAGCTCATGCGCCATTCCGCGGCCCACGTCATGGCCGAAGCCATCTGCAAGCTGTTTCCCGGGACCCAGCTGGCTTACGGCCCGGCTGTGGAAGACGGGTTCTTCTACGACGTGGACCCGCCGGAAACCATCACGGCCGAGGATCTCCCCAAGATCGAGAGGGAGATGCGCCGGATCGTCAAGCAGAACCGCGGGCTCCACCGGTACGAGCTCTCCCGCGCCGAGGCGCTCGAGAAGTGGAAGGACGACCCCTACAAGCGCGACAACATCGAGCGGGCCGAGGGCGACGTGATCAGCTTCTACACGCAGAACGGGTTCGAGGATCTGTGCGCGGGCCCGCACGTCCCCTCGACCGGTCGCATCGGCCACTTCAAGGTCATGAGTCTGGCCGGCGCTTACTGGCACGGCGACGCCGACCAGCAGCAGCTCACCCGCGTCTACGGCACGACCTGGCCCACGAAGGAAGAGCTCGAGGCCTATCTCCACCGCATGGAGGAGGCCAAGAAGCGCGACCACCGGAAACTCGGCAAGGAGCTGAAGCTCTTCGAGTTCCATCCCGAGGCGCCGGGCATGGCCTTCTGGCGCGACCACGGGGTCGTCCTCTACGAGCAGCTGGAGGGATTCCTGCGGGATCTGTGCCGCCAGCACGGGTACGAGGAATTCCGCACGCCCCAGATCCTGGTCAAGGATCTCTGGGTGACCTCGGGCCACTGGAAGAACTACGCGGACAAGATGTACGTGTGCGAGAAGGACGGCCGGGAGTACGGGGTGAAGCCCATGAACTGCCCCGGCTGCCTCGTGCTCTACAAGGCCGGCCTCTACAGCCACAACGACCTGCCGCTCCGGTGGAGCGAGTTCGGCCACGTCCACCGCTACGAAGGGAGCGGCGAGGTCCACGGCCTCGTGCGGGTGCGCGGGTTCACGCAGGATGACGCGCACATCTTCTGCACGCCCGACCAGCTCCGGGGCGAGATCCGCCACTGCATCCAGTTCATCTTCGACGTGTACACCACCGTGGGCCTCGGTTTCGATCACATCGAGCTCTCGACCCGGCCCGAGAAGCGCATCGGGTCCGACGCCATGTGGGACGCGGGCGAGGGCGCGCTCCAGGGCGCGCTCGAGGACATGGACATCGATTACAAGCTCAACCCCGGCGACGGCGCGTTCTACGGCCCCAAGATCGACTTCCATCTGGCCGACGCCATCGGCCGGACCTGGCAGATGGGAACCATCCAGGTGGACTTCGCCATGCCCGAGCGGTTCGACCTCCACTACGTGGACGCCCAGAGCCGGCGCCAGCGGCCGGTCATGATCCACCGGGCGGTCTCGGGCTCGCTCGAACGCTTCATCGGCGTGCTCGTCGAGCACTACGCAGGCGACTTCCCGCTCTGGCTCGCGCCCGAGCAGGTGCGCGTGCTCACCATCACCGACGCCCAGCTCGACTACGCCCGGCACGTGCTGGGGGCGCTCAAGGATGCGGGGCTGCGCGCCACGCTCGACCGGCGCGGGGAGAAGATCGGCGCCAAGATCCGCGACGCCGAACTGCGGAAGATCCCGTACGTGGCGGTCGTGGGCGACAAGGAGATCCAGAGCCAGAGCGTGTCCGTGCGGCGGCGGCACGCCGGCGATCTGGGGGCCATGCGCGTGGAGGATTTTGTCGCGCGCTTGACCGAGGAGGTGGCCGGCCGCGCTCTGCAGCCGGCGCCGGACGCATGAAAGCGAAAGCCGCCTGCGCGCGTGTGCGCGCGCGCGGCGCGTTGTCGTTCTCTGTTGAGGAGGAAGAGCCATCGCGAAGAAGAAGAGTCTGCGGATGAACGAGATGATCCAAGCAGACGAGGTGCGCCTGGTGGATGAGAAGGGCGAGCAGGTGGGGATCGTGCCGTTCGAGGATGCGTTGAAGCGTGCGCGAGAGAGCGACTTCGACCTGGTGGAGGTCGGCCCCATGTCGCAGCCGCCGGTCTGCCGGATGATGGACTTCGGCAAGTACAAGTACGAGCAGCAGAAGCGGCTCCACGAGCAGCGGCGGAAGCAGCATGCGGCGGAGATCAAGCAGCTGCGCATCAAGACCTTCCGCATCGATCCCCACGACATCGGGATCAAGCTCAAGAAGGCCCGCGAGTTCATCGAATTCGGGCACCGGCTGCTGTTCACCCTGATGTTCCGCGCGCGCGAGCACAGCCACGCGGATCTCGGGGAGCAGGTCTTGCTCGAGAAGTTCGCCGAACCGCTCTCGGACATCGCCAAGGTCGAGTCCCCGCCGCGCAAGGACGGGCGGCGCATGACCATGACCCTGGCGCCGCTGCCGAACCTCAAGCAGATCCTGAAGGAGCGGAAGCGGAAAGAGAAGGCGGAGGCCGAGGCTGCGGAAGCGGCGGAAGGCCAAGGCGAGGCCGAATCCGGCCCAGCGGCCGCCGATGGCGCCGCCGAACACGAGTGAGCCGAAGCGTCGCCCGCATCTTGTAGACCCGGACCGGCGGATCGGGGCCGTGTGGTTCCGCTTCGCCCGCCGGCTCGTGCGCGGACCGCGGACATATCGATGGGTTCGAGGATCGGAAGGGAACAAAATGCCGAAGTACAAACCGTGCAAGGGCGTGGCCAAGCGCGTCCGCGTGACCAAGAACGGCAAGGTGGTCAGCACCTCCAGCGGTTCGGGTCACCGCAAGGTCGTCAAAAACCAGAAGCGCAAGCGCCGTCTGCGCCGGAACCGTCCGTTGGATCCGGTGGCGGCCCGGCAGGCCAAGGAACTTCTGGGGTACAAGTAGGCGTCCGCCCGCGCGCGCCGGGCCGGCAGACCGCCGGACCGGGCCCGCGCCGGGCCCCAGCGACGCAGACACGCGAAAGGAGCCGATCATGGCACGCAGCACCTACGGCGCCGCCCGGCATCGCAAGAAGATGAAGATCTTCAACAAGGCCAAGGGCTATCGGGGCGGACGGAGCAAGCTCTATCGCACGGCCAAGGAAGCCGTGCTGCGCGGCGAGGCGTACGCCACGCGCGACCGCCGGAAGAAGAAGGGCGAGTTCCGCCGTCTCTGGATCACGCGGATCAATGCGGCCGTGCGCGCCCATGACCTGTCCTACAGCCGATTTATGAACGGCCTCAAGAGGGCCTCGATCGATCTGGATCGCAAGACGCTCTCCGAACTCGCGATCCAGAACCCCGAGGCCTTCGCCGAGGTCGTGAACAAGGCCAAGGCCGCCCTCGAGGCGGCGTGACGTGCAAGGCCCGTCGGACCGCAACGCAAGGACGCGTGCACCACGAAGCGCACGAAGCGCACGAAGAACGCGAAGCGTGTTGCTCCATGAAACCTTCTGTGGTTTGGCGCGTTTCGTCCGGCCGAACGGCGAGCCACGCCGGACCGCGTCTGCAGGACGATCGGGGCGACCCGGGGGTCTGTCCCCTTCGTCCTCTTCGTGGTGAGCATCTGCATCCGATGGCCTACACGTCGTACAGGCGCAATCGCTGGCAACAACGGTACGACAGCATCTGCCCTATGGAAGGTCGGTCACCATGAGCCTGCTCGATGACCTCGAGACGACACGCACCCAAGGCGAGCAAGCGATCGCGGACGCCAAAGACGCCGATGCGCTCGAGCGGATCCGCATCGCGTATCTCGGCCGCTCGGGCACGGTGCGCGCGCTCATGAGCCGCATCAAGGAAGTCCCCGCGGCCGAGCGCAAGACGGTCGGACAGAAGGCCAACGAGGTCAAGGAGGCGCTGACGAGCCGCCTCGAGACGCAGAAGAAGCGGCTGGGGGCCAAGCAGGCCCCGGCGGCCGTGCTTCCCGATCCCACGCTGCCCGGAGAGACGCAGCCGCTCGGGCGCGTGCATCCGCTCACCCAGACCTGCGAGCGCATCTGCGGCGTGTTCGAGCGCCTCGGTTTCGCCATCGCCGAGGGGCCGGAGGTGGAGGACGATTTCCACAACTTCGACGCGCTCAACATCCCGCCCGACCATCCGGCGCGGGACATGGCCGACACGTTCTTCCTCGGCGAGACGGGCCGGGCCGGGACGCTTCGCAGCCAGACCTCGACCGTGCAGATCCGGGTCATGGAGACGACCCGGCCGCCCATCCGCATCATCGCGCCGGGCCGGGTCTACCGGCCGGACACGGTCGACGCCTCGCACCACTACGGCTTCTCCCAGATCGAGGGGCTGGCCGTGGACCGGGACGTGACCTTCGGCGATCTCAAGGGGGTGCTCGGCATGTTCGCCAAGGCGCTCTTCGGCCAGGAGGCGAAGACGCGCTTCCGCCCGAGCTTCTTCCCGTTCACCGAACCCTCGGCCGAAATGGACGTTTCCTGCACGCTCTGCGGCGGCGCCGGCTGCAAGGCCTGCGGACACGGCGGGTGGATCGAGATCATGGGCTGCGGCATGGTCGATCCGAACGTTTTCGAGGCCGTGGGCTACGACCCCGAGACATGGACCGGGTTTGCGTTCGGCATGGGCGTGGAGCGCGTGGCCATGCTGACCCTGGGCGTGGACGACATCCGGCGGTTCTTCGAGAACGACCTGC
>CAZBZG010000131.1:0-12040 GCA_964496245.1 uncultured Planctomycetaceae bacterium
GCCCTTGCCCGCGTCCACGGTGATCGGGTTGCCCTCGGCATCGGTCGTGTCGAAGGTCTTGCCGCGCAGCCAGCGCTGGCGGTTCCAGTTCTTCTGGCGGTCGATCACGTCCAGGTCGTCCTCGCCTTCGATGGGCAGGCCGTCCCAGGAGAAGTTCGTCATGAGCTTCTCCTGTCCGTCCACCAGGTCGGGCTTGGCCACGAAGAGCCGGGCCGTGGCCATGGCGTAGTGGCCCCAGTCCGGGTTCTCGAGCGGATTCAGGATGCCGATCTGCTCCTTGTCCGCGTCCTCGTCGTCCAGGCTCATGTTGTCCCACACCTCGGCCTCGGCGCGGGGGGCGTAGGTCAGCACGGTCAGGCTGTTGCGGAAGAGTTCGCTCGTCAGCTCGAGCGGCGCGAAGAACTGCTCGGCCGGATCCCGCGTCAGGGCGAAGAAGTCGCGCAGCCCGGCCCGCCCCTCTGATGGATCGGTCGCCTTGTCCAGGATCCGGGTCTTGGCGTTCTCGGCCCGCCAGTCGTCGGGGAGGGTGGTCTGGCCGCAGCGGCCGAAGGCGTGGTAGAGGTACCGCCGCACGCGCGTGACCTTCTGCGTCTCGTCGAACCCCGCGGGGTAGTAGGTGTGCGGCGGACTGTGGCCTTCGGCTTCCAGAAAGTCGTGCTTGCACCCGAGGGGGCAGGGGATCTGTAGGTAGCGCTCCAGCCGCACGTGGCAGCGGGCCTGCACATTGGGCGGGAGGGTGGTCAGGTACGCCTGCAGGGCTGCGGCGTCTGGGAAGGTCTTGTGGTAGAAGCCTGAGGGCCGCAGGAACGTTTTGTTGTAATCCGGGTCGGACGGGTCGTCGGCCAGCCGGAAGTCGACCAGGTGGGTGGCCGTGTCCGCGGGATAGGTGGTG
Organism: uncultured Planctomycetaceae bacterium; assembly: GCA_964496245.1. Classification (GTDB taxonomy): domain Bacteria; phylum Planctomycetota; class SZUA-567; order SZUA-567; family SZUA-567; genus CAZBZG01. The sequence goes on from CAZBZG010000131.1 coordinate 893, forward strand.
TCGCCCGCGCGGCCGCAGTACCAGCAGACCCGCGTCTGGTGGAACGACCAGCCGTGGGGCGGGGCCTTTGCACTGCCTCCGGGCGGGTAGGTCTTGTAGGGCGCCCCGGATCCGATGTCGAACCAGCCGCCGTAGTGCCGCTCTTCCAGGGGGAGCGTCTCGTCCGCCTCGCGAAAGGGCCGCGCCCACACGGGCAGGTGTTTCCACTGGGTGCGGCCGTCTGTGCCGAAGTCGGCCCACTCAATGTCGTCGTCCTTCTCCGGGTAGCGCCAGCGGTCGATGCCGGCCTTGGCGATGTAATCCTCGTCCCGGTCCATGAAGCTGTGGAAGCCGAAGCGGAGGAACCGGTTGTGGTCGAGCAGGGAGGGTTCCTCGCCCGCGTTGGGGTGGGCGCCCTTCATCTCGGCCAGGTAGGGCCCGACGCGGACCCACTCGTAGAGCCATGCCTTTTCGGCCAGCTCGAGCATGCGGTGGCGGATGCGGTCCTGGTCCTGGTTCTCGCGGCCGTGATGGACGCGCCGCCACTTGCCGTCGGCCGACTTGGTGGAGAGGCCGTTGATGGTGGCCCGGTCGTCGCGGAAACGCATCCAGCCCACAGGGGTGTGGTAGTCGATGCGCAGGGGATTGGTAAGGGTGATGGTCAGGCCCTTGAGGCGGATCCGGATGGGGTCGTTGATGTTGATCGACACGCCGCCGATCTGGATGTTCGGGTTGAAGTCGAAGGGGAGCTTGTGGCCGTTGATCTCGAGGCCGCTCTCTTCGTGGATGGGCTTCAACTCATCGTCTTCCCGCGTGCCGTCGCCGTCCTGGTCGTCCCACTCGCAGAGCTGGCCGTCGCTGTCGTACTTGAGCCAGGCGGTGGTGCCGTCCTTGTATTCGATCTGCATCCACCCGTCGGGCGTGACCGAGACCTTGTAGTCGCCCTTGTCGTCCGAGCCGGTGACCTGGTCGAAGATGCTGCCCTTGAGCACGGTGACGTTGCCTTCCTCGTCCACGTGCGCGATGGCCTCCTCGATCACGACAGGGTCTCCCGTCTCCTCCACGTAGATGTAGTAGTCGGCGGGCTTGCGCTTGCCGAACTCGCCATAGCGCGCCCGCACCTGGATGATGCGCGTGGTGGCGCCCCGGGTCAGGTCCACGTCCCAGGCCTCGTGCCAGCCGTGTGACTCAGGCGGCTGCCACGCGTAGAAGAGCGCCAGGTCCTGGAGGATGTCGATCTTCTCGAGTTCCTTCCACACGTCGTTCATGCTCCCGGCGTGGTGCTGGTGCATGGCCGACAGATCGAAGTTGGCCGTCTCGCTCCAGGCGTTCCACCCGTTGGGGGCCCACGGTTGGGGGGCGGTCTCGCCCACCTTCTCGATGTTGACCTCGTGCTTGCTCGGCCCGCCGGGGAGGAACTCGAATCCCGGGAAGTAGCAGATGCGGTCCGCGCCGTTGGCACCGGCGGTGTGATACACCTGGTGCTCGACCAGACCCGGGCCGAGCGCGGCAATGCCCCGCTCGAGCTGGCTGAGGCGCATGAGCCACTGCTCGCCCCGCGGCACCCACTCGGAGGCCTGCTTGTAGGCCTCGGTATACGCAGCCTCCACATTGGCCATGCCCACGATGGCCTCGGCCTCGGCGGCGGGCGGCTTCAAGCTGTCCAGAGGCTCCCATTCGTCGAGGTTGCTCGCGTCAAACTCCCAGTCCTTGAGTTCCATGAGGGTGGCGAGCGTGGCCGTGTCCACGCAGTGGCGCATGGTGTCGTGGTAGATGTGGGCCATGCCCTCGTTCATCCACGCGATCTGGGCGAGGCAGTCGGCCTGGATCTGCGCACCCGAGTAGGCGGCTGCGTCAGCCGCGTTCTGCAACCGCATCTGGATGCTGGTGTTTTCGCCCACGCCCAGGATCATGATGGCCATGACCACGAGACCGAAGAGCGTGAGCGCGGCGAACACCAGCGACTGGCCGGATTCGTCGCGTGCGAATCGAGCGAACGAGCAGCGCTTCATGTCGGTCTCCTGCCTCACGGTCTTCTGTCTCACGGTCTTCTCCCGCGTGGCCGGGCCTTCGCGGGCGCGGCCGGCGCGTAGGTCCGGACCGAACGCGTGGCCCTCAGGGCACGGGCACCACGGGCTTGCCTATGTCGATCTCCCCGCCTTTGGCGTAGTTGGCCGCGTGCTGGCGGTAGAGCGTACTCTGGCGCACGACCAGGAAGTGATAGGCGCCGCCGATCTCGCGGATGTAGCCGCGGCCTTCCTTGAGGCGCTTGGTCTCCGGGTCGTAGGCCGGATCGCGGTCGCGGTACGCACCCGACCCGATCAATCCGTCCACCCGGCCGAAGACCGCCTCGTCGTCCGCGAAATCGTCCCGCTGGAAGAACACGGCAAAGAGGCGATCCACGATGGGGAACATGAGCTCCTGGTCGAACTCGACGATCACGGTGAGGTCCTTCTTCTTCTCCTCCTCTTCGTATTCGACTTCGTAGGCCAGGGTCTTGGCGTGCGCGATGTCGGCGTGGTAGAGCTCGCCCCAGCCCGGGATGGTGACGTCCGGGCTCGCGTCTCGGTCGTCGGGGTCGATGTGCGTGCCGGCGAGGGGCGCGAGCACGATTTGGGCTGCGGCCCGCGGATCCTCGCCGACCACGGCGGCCCGGCACGCGCGGAACGCGGCGAAATTGACCATGAGCGTGGAGATGTAGAGCAGGATGATCTGCATGATGCCGAAGGTGATGAACAGCTGCAGGGGGAACGCGATCGCGAACTCGACCACGGCCTGCGCGTCGCCGCCCGCGCCCTCGTCGCCGAGGAAGCGGCGGAGGCGAATGCCGAGTGCCTTGCAGCAGCGTCGCAGGTCCATGTCGCACTCCCGGCCGCCCGGTCGCCGACTCCGGCGAGCGGCGGCGTAACCAGTCAGAGAAACGGCAGCGCCATGCCACGGTGGACGTACAGCCAGACCGTCCAGATTCCGCCCAGGCAGATGGCCACCGCATAGGGCACCTGGATCACGGGGGAGGCGGCCGGTGGCGCGCTGGCTGGCGCTGGATCCGTTTCAGGCGTCTCAGGCGCCGGCGCGTTGTCCGCCGCAGCCGGCTCGCGCGTGTACCGCCAGCGGAAGAGGCTCCTGAGGCTGCGCCTGAGTCCTCCCTTCACATCCCTGCGGTAGACGAGCACGCCCAGGGCGAGGGGCACGCCCGCGAACGCGGTGAGCGCGAGCACCCAGAGCATGAACCGCCACTCCCCGCTCGCAGCGCCCACGGCTGCCATGAGCTTGACGTCGCCTGCACCCAGCCCTCCGAACAAATAGAACAGACCGAAGACCCCGGAGCCGATTGCTGCAGCCGCCAGACTGCTCGTGAGCGAAACCGGTCCGCCGGCAACGTCGCCGCGGGCGAACGACAGGAGCAGTCCGGCGGCCAGCCCGCCCCAGCACAGGCGGTTGAAGACCTTGCCGTGGAGCAGGTCGAACGCGGCTCCCGCAAAGAGCAACACAAAGAAGAGCATGCCTTGCGCCAGGGACAGGGCCTCCAGAATGCGGTCGGCATGGTCTTCCACGAATCCTCCTGCAGGGGATGCTACAGATCGTCCAGCGTGCGTTCGGGCGACGTCTTCATGCGATCTTCGAGCTGTTCGCTCTCGTCGCCGATCAAGCCCTTGGCAGCGTCGTGGATGAGTTCGCGCACGTTGTTCCCGAACTGCGTGACCACGGCGAGCGAGAGCACGGCCACGACTGCCACGATGATGATGTACTCGGTCATGCCCTGGCCGCGCTCACGGCCGCGCGTGCGGTGCTGCTGCGTCTGCATGGCGAATCCTCCGTCTGGTCCTTTGACCCGCATGGATCCAAAACCAGACCGAGCAACTCGCGTGCCAGCGGCGGTCGTCCGCGCGCCGACGGCTGGCGCTACAGATCGTCCAGGTCGCGTTCGGGGTCTTCGTCCATGTGGTCATCCAGGGTCTCGTCCTCGCCCACCATCTCCTTGGCGCTGGTGTGGAAGAGTTCCCGGATGTTGTCCCCGAACTTGATGATCACGGCCAGCGAGAGAATGGCTACGACCGCGATAATGATGATGTACTCGGTCATGCCCTGCCCACGCTGTGCCGCTCTGCGCTGGACCCGGTTCATCCACGTCCTCATCGCTAATTCCTCCTGATCGCTACGGCAAAGGGAGACACACGATTTTCAACAGGTTCAAGTAAAAGCTTCCCACGTATCCCAGAAACACGGCCATCACGCCCAGCACCACGAGCATGCACAGCGAGGTGATGAGCACGTACTCGGTCAGCGCCTGACCGCTTCTCTGGTTTTTTGTCCGGTCCTGAGGCGCGTTCATACGCAGATCTCCATTCCTAAGTCTATCCCGAACGGTGGGTTAAGTCAAGCCCAACCGCGTCCGGATGCGTACGAATCATGCTGCACGCGCGGTCCGGGCTTCACGCAGGCGTCCTGTATGGCAACACGGCTGAGAAGGGGGCGCCCAGGCGTGCTGCGTTCTCCAGAGCCTGTCGGATTTTCCTTCGTATGTTGGAATATGCGACATGCCATTGCTGCTCCCATTCGCCTTTCTGTCCTTGCTGCGCCAGCCCACGCCAGCACGCAGCCCGCGTCAATCCATAGCGTTACACAGTCGACCTGCAGAGCGTCTGTGTGGCGGACGCACTGCAACCCACGGGGAAGCAGCAATCCCTGTGCCGCTTCGCTACCCGCGCTGCCGGGTGAGCTGCTTGACATGCAGCAGCTCGGCCGTAGACTTCCGGCCATGCGCATGCATCTGGCCACCACCCGCACGCCCGGAGGGCTCTCGAGCCTGTGGCTGGCTGGCACGGAGCAGGAACTCGCGCGCATCGACCGCGCCGTGGGCCTGCGGGCCGGACAGCCCCTCGGCCTGGGACGGGTGGTGCACGGCCGGCTCGCAGACAGCCAGGGTTGCGTGCTGGACGAGGTGCTGCTCGCCAGACCGCGCCGCGGCCTGCGTCTCCTTACCGGCCACGGCGGAGCAGCCACGTGCCGCGCGCTCGAGGGGTACGTGCGCGCGTGCGGGGCTGTGGAGACACCCGCTGCCCTGGGCGCGGGCGCAGTGCTGGAACCCGGCACAGACCGGATCGCCCGCGAAGCAGCCGACCGGCTTCCCTCGTGCCGGACAGCCACGCAGGCGGCCCTGCTCCTCACAGCGCGTGCGGCGCTCGCAGAGCGCATGGTCTGCGCAGCAGGCCAGGGCGTGGCTGCTGTGGATGCGTTGCTCGCCCAGTGGCCGGTGGCCGCCGGTCTGCTGCGTCCGCGTGTGGTCGCGATCGCCGGCGCGCCCAACGTGGGCAAGAGCTCCCTCCTCAACCGGCTCGTAGCGAGCGACCGCGCCTTTGTGCATGCCGAGGCCGGGGCCACGCGCGATCCTGTGAGCGCGTGGGTGGATCTGGGCGGCTATGCTGTGCGGCTGATGGATACAGCGGGCCTGCAGGGCGCGTGTGCACGCGATCCAATCGAGGCAAGCGCCCGGCGGGCGCTCGCACGCGCGGATGCGGTGCTGCTGGTCCTGGACGCCAGCCGGCCGCTGGCGGAGGCCGACCGCGCTGCAGCAAGGACCGTGGGGCGGGGTCCTCCCGCGGTCGTGGTGGAGAACAAGGACGATCTGCCCGCCCGGCTCGACCCGCAGGCAGCGGGGGACCTGGTGCCTGGCGCGTCCCGGTGCCGGGTCTCCTGCACAGCCGGCGACCCTGCGCCCGCACTAACGCCTCTCCTGACCGCCGCCCTGGGCGGGCTGTGGACGGGCGAGGCCATCCCCTTTGCCGCGCACCAGGCCGACGGCCTGCGCCGCGTGCGCGCGTGTGTCGCGCAGGGGGCGGACCCGTCGCCCGCGGTGCGCGATCTGCTGGGACGGTAGACCCCGTGGACCCTGCAGGGGCGTCTGCGCCCCCCACGGGATCGAAATCGAAATCGGGATCGGTATCGACCGGTGCCCTATTCGATCCCGATTTCGGGCGTGGTCCAATTCCGGGTAACACTCGGTGAGAGCGGTTTGTAGCACAGGCACTCCTGCCTGTGCAGCGCCTCAGGGAATCCGCCCCAGGCAAGAGTGCCTGGGCTACATACTGCTCCGTGTGCCATGTGTGACCCGGATCCGCGTGTTCTTGAACCAGGCCCGATCCCGATCCCGATCCCGACAAGAGGGGTGGCGCAGGCGTGAACGGCTGCGCCACCCACCAGAGTGGATGCGGTCGCCGGGGGTCGTGGCCGGGTGTCAACGTTTCCCGTTGACACGGCTGGTGCCGAGCGGTAGGCTACGCCTCGGAGAAGAGGGAGCGGCGGCATGCCCACCAAGCTCTACGACGCGGACTGGGTGAGCGAGACCGTCGGGCGCCTGGCGGACGAGATCCATGCCAACCGCGCGCCCGGCCGGGGCCGGGCCCTCGTGGGCCTGCCCACGCGCGGCTCGGTGCTGGCCGCGCGCCTGGGCGCTGCGCTCGAGGAGGCGGGCAGCTCCGTGCAGGTGGGCGCGCTCGACCCCACCATGCACCGGGACGACCTGCATACGGGCAGCGGGCTCAAGCCCCTGCAGGGCTCAAACCTGACGTTCGATATCAACGATCTGACCGTGATCCTGGTGGATGACGTGCTCTATACCGGGCGGACCATCCGCGCGGCCATGGACGCGCTCTTCAGCTACGGCCGGCCCGCGTGCGTGCGGCTGTGCGTGATGCTCGACCGGGGCGGGCGGGAGCTGCCCGTGCAGCCCGACTTCAGCGGCGCGCACGTGGACGTGCCCGCGGGCGCGTACGTGCGCCTCAAGCTGTCGGAGGTGGACGCGCCCGGAGACGCGGTGTACGTGGTGGGCGCGGGCGAGGAGGAGCCGGCATGAAGTGGGGGCGCAAGCACCTCCTGGGATTGGAGGAATTGTCGGCCGAAGAGATCACGCACATCTTCGAGACCGCCGACACCTTCAAGGAGGTGTCCACCCGCTCCATCAAAAAGGTGCCGGCCCTCCAGGGCCGCACCGTGGTCAACATGTTCTACGAGGCCTCGACCCGGACGAACCTGTCCTTCCAGCTCGCCGCGCGGCGCCTGTCGGCCGACACGCTCAGCTTCTCCAAGTCCGGCACATCGGTCTCCAAGGGCGAGACCCTGGTGGACACGGCCAAGAACATCGAGGCCATGGGCGTGGATGTCATGGTGCTGCGCCACCCGGCTGCGGGCGCCCCGCGCCTGCTGGCGGAGAACGTGGGCTGCAGCGTGGTCAACGCCGGCGACGGCCAGCACGAGCACCCGACCCAGGCATTGCTCGACCTCTACACCATCCGCGAGGTCAAGGGCGGCTTCGAGGGCCTGACCGTGGGGATCGTGGGCGACATCGCGCACAGCCGCGTAGCGCGCAGCAACATCTGGGGCCTGACCAAGCTGGGGGCGCGCGTGCTGGTCGTGGGCCCTGCCACGCTCCTGCCGCGCGACATGGAGTGCATGGGCGTGGAGCGATGCACGGACATGGACCGGGCCGTGGCCACGTGCGACGTGCTCAACATGCTGCGGATCCAGTTCGAACGGCAGAGCGGATACGCGCCGTTCCCGAGCATCCGCGAGTACATCCAGCTCTTCGGCCTGACCCGGGAACGGCTCAAGCACTGCAAGCCGGATCTGACGATCATGCACCCCGGTCCCGTCAACCGGGGCATCGAGCTCGCGCCCGAGATCGCGGACGGCCCGCGGAGCGTAATCCTCCGCCAGGTGGCCAACGGCCTGGCCGTGCGCATGGCCGTGCTGTTCCTCGTGGCCCGGGTGGAGGAGTGAGGCGGGGTTGCCAAGAGGATGCGTTGCAGACGCAGCGAAGCGCGTCCCTCCGAAGAACGGTCGCTGCTAAGCGCGGCAGGTGTTCGGAGGGTCCGGCTCCTGCCGGACCGCCGCGCGCGTGAAGCGTTGCAGACGCAGAGGAGCGCGTGCCTTTGACGGCAGACACGACATTGCGTGCCCATACGCGTTGACCCCAGAGGAATCCAACCATGCCCGACCTGTTGATCCGAGGCGGCCGCGTGCTCGATCCGTCGCAGGACCTCGACGGGCTGGCGGACGTGCTCATCCGCGCAGGCAAGGTGGTGGCCGTGGGGGAGCCGGCCGCCCTCCGCCAGCAGGCGGGCGCGGACGCTGAGCTGCTCGACGCGGCCGGGTGCGTGGTCACGCCCGGCCTGATCGACATGCACGTCCACCTGCGCGAGCCCGGCATGGAGGAGGAAGAGACCATTGCCTCGGGCGCGGCTGCGGCTGTGGCGGGCGGATTCACCAGTGTCGCGTGCATGCCCAACACCGAGCCGGCCCTGGATTCGGAATCGGCCATGAGCTTCGTCTGTCAGGAAGCTGTGCGCGCCGGGCTGGCCCGGGTCTTTCCCGTGGGGTCGGTGACCGCCGGCCGGGCGGGCGCGGAACTGGCCGAGATGGGCCAGATGGCGCGGGGCGGGGCGGTGGCCTTCAGCGACGACGGCCATTCCGTGCCCACGGCCGGGCTGCTCTGCCGGGCGCTGAGCTACGCGTCCATGCTGGGAAGGCCCATCCTGGAACACTGCGAAGACCTGTCGCTCGCGGGCGAGGGCGTGATGAACGAGGGGCCGGTCTCCACCGTGCTGGGCCTGCCGGGGATCCCGGCCGAGGCCGAGGAGATCGTGGTGGCCCGGGATCTGGCCCTGGCCAAGCTCACGGGCGCGCGGCTGCACGTGCAGCACGTGTCCACAGCCGGCAGCGTGGAGCTCATCCGGCGGGCCAAGGAGCAGGGCATTGCGGTGACAGCCGAGGTCACGCCGCATCACCTGGTGCTGACCGACGAAGCGGTCAGGAGCTACCACCCGGATGTGAAGGTAAACCCTCCGCTGAGAACAAAATCCGATGTTCGCGCTTGCGTGGCTGGACTGCGGGATGGTATCATCGACGCAATCGCCTCGGACCATGCGCCCCATCTGGCCGAGGAGAAAGAGGTCGAATTCAGCGCCGCGCCCTGCGGTGTGATCGGCCTGGAGACGAGCCTGGGGGTGGTGCTGACCGAGCTCGTTGCGGGCGGCGATATTTCGCTCGAACGCGTGGTGCGTGCCATGACCGAGGCACCGGCCGGGATTCTGGGGCTGGGCCGCGGCAGTCTGCAGCCGGGCCAGCCCGGCGACGTCACGGTGATCGACCTGGAACGGGCGTGGGAGGTGGATCCCGCTTCGTTCCGTTCCAAATCGAGGAACTGCCCGTTCCGCGGCCGGCGCCTGCGTGGCGCAGCGGTCGCGACTGTGGTCGAGGGGGAGGTGAAGTACCGGGCCTAGAACCGGCGCGTGCATCTGCGGCTGCGGACCATCCCTGCTTTTCCAGCCTCGCGAAGATGCGCAGCTGTCGGCCGGACAGGGCTTATGCGCCCGTCGGCGATTCGTTCGCCAGCCCGCAATGCCCCGGAACGCCCCGGAAAGAGAGCGCATGCGCAAGATTCCTGTCGCCAGCCTGAAGCCCCTGGGGGCGGTTCCCGCGACCCTTCTCCATCCCTCGGGCGTGCCGCTCTTCCAGCCCGGCGAGAAGCTGACCTCAGAGGGGATCGACCTGCTCCGCGAGGCCCAGGCCGATATGGTGTACTTCGTGGATCCGCACGAACGCGTGGACGAAGCCCGGATGCGCCTCACCCACATCCCCATGGAGGTTTCCAAGCTCAATCCAGGGGATACGCTCTCCCGCACGGTCCACGACAACCAGGGCCGCCTGCTCCTGGAGGCCGGGGCTGCGATCCCCAAGAACTTCGGCGCCTCGCTCGAGCGGCGCGGCATCAAGACGATCTACTTCCAGCGGCCCGAATCCGAACTCAAGACCAAAGCCGGCCGAAAGGCGCGGGCCCGGATCGAGATGCTGCTGGCGGGCAAGCCCGAGAAGCAGGAGGTCGTGGATCCCAAGACGCTGGAAGACATCCAGCAGATCGAGCTGGAGGAAGCCGAGGCTGACGACCTCGACGCCCGGACATTCGAGAAGAAGCTCGACAAGCTCGGAGCCATCGACTACACGCCCACCGGCGAAGCCTTTGCCGACCAGGTGCGCGACACCCGCAAAACAGCGCCCGCGTCCGCGGCCGAGAAGAAGAGCTTCTTGTACGCGGCCGGGGAGAGCTTGGACGACATCCGCACCATCTTCAAGAACCTGCAGAACGGAAACCCCACGAGCACGCTGCCCACGATCGACCGGGTCGCGAGCCGTGTCTTGGGCGGGATGATCCAGAATCGCGAACTCCTGATGCTCTGCGGCACGCGTCCGCGCGAGGGCGACTACCTGGCGGCCCATTCCCTGGCCATGGCCGTGGTGTCGGTGAACGTGGGTACCACCATGGGATTCAACGCCGCGCAGATCAAGTCGCTCGCCTATGGCGCGATTCTGGCCGACGTGGGGCTGCTGCGGATCCCGCCGAACATCCTCGACAAGACCGGCCACCTCACGCCGCGCGAGCACGCGGAGATCCGGCGCCACCCGGCCTACGGCCTGGATCTCCTCCAGAACGTGCGGCGGATTCCGATCGAGGTGCCCTACATCGTCTACCAGAGCCACGAGCGCGCCAACGGTACGGGCTATCCCTGCGGCAAGAAGGACGTGGTCATCCATCCGTTCGCCAAGATCGTGTCCGTGGCCGACATCTACTCCTCGGTCTGCGCCGAGCGGCCCTACCGCGGCGCCAGGACGCCCTACGAGGCGGTGGAGGCGGTGGTGCTCATGTGCGGGAAGCGCGAGCTCAACGCCAAGGTGGTGCGCAGCTTCCTGGCCTGCAACGCCATGTTCCCCGTGGCCTCGTTCGTGCGGCTATCGGACGGGCGGGTCGGCCGCGTTGTGGCGAGCAACCCCGAGGACTACATGAAGCCCGTGGTGGCTGTGATCGCGGATGCAGAGAACCGGTTCCTGCCCGCTCCGGAGCGGGTCGACCTGCTGGCCGACGACGGTCTCTCGGTGAAGGAGGCCCTCGGCCCCGCGGACATGCCGTTCCCCGTGCAAGACGCGATGATCGGGTTCTGAGCGGCCCGGGGGCGGCGGCGCAAAGCAGAATGTAGCCCAGGCACGCTTGCCTGGGGCGGCACACGTGAAGCGTTGCACAGGCAGGAGTGCCTGTGCTACAAACTGCGCCGTTCAGGTGTTACCCAGACCTGAACCAGGCCAGATGTTCTTCGTGCTCTTCGAGATCTTCGTGGTGGA
>CAZBZG010000132.1:0-12016 GCA_964496245.1 uncultured Planctomycetaceae bacterium
CCTCGGGTGGGCATGCTGCGGAACGGCTGCGCGTGTGCGGCATGTCCACCTGCGGGTGGACATGGCACCCGACGAATGGGCGGGTCGGTCAGATGTTGACTGCGCCCTCTTTGGGCGGGGCCGGCTTGGCCTTGGGCTTCTTGTAGTACTTCCGCCGGATGCGGGGCACCATGCGCTCGATGGCGCGGATGCGCGTCTTGGGCGCGGGATGGGTGCTCAAAAACTCGGGCGGACGCTTTCCCTTGCCCTGCTTGTCCATTCGCTGCCACAAGCCCACGGCTGCGCCCGGATCGTACCCGGCCATGGCCATGAAGATGAGCCCCAACTCGTCGGCCTCGGCCTCCTGCTGCCGGCTGTGGGGGAGGACAAACCCCACGCTCGCGCCCGCGCCCACCGCAGTCATCAGGAGCGCCCGCGTCCTCTCCGGCTTGTCCTTGAGCGCCTGGCTGAGCATTGCGCCGCCGAGCTGTACGAGCAGAAGATGGCTCATGCGTTCGCTGTGATGATTCGCGACCGCGTGGGCGATCTCGTGGCCCACGACCACGGCCAGGCCATCTTCGTCCTGCGTGACGGGCAAGATTCCCGTGTAGATGACGACGCGCCCGCCCGGCATGCAGAAGGCGTTCATCTCCTTGCTCTCGACAAGGTTGAACTGCCAGTCGTAGCCGCGCAGCCGCCCGGCCTCGCCTTTTGCGCGGAAGTAGCCCTCGACCGCCTTCTGGATCCGCCCGCCCACACGCTTCACCAACGCGGTCTGGACTTGGTTCTGGCTGAGCTTGTGCTGCTGGAGGAAGTCGTCGTACTGCTTGTCAGCGGCCACATTCAGGGAGGCGCTCGACACGAGCGCGAGCTGCCGGCGGCCGGTGATGGGCGCCTCTGCCATGCAGGAGAGCGTGAACAGCAGAAGACACCCGGCGACAAGACCGCGCCACCTGTTGCGGATTCGATCCATGCGGGTTCGTCCCTTCCGTGCCGTTACTTGTCGGCCGGATCCCGAGCATCCTTCGCCGGGGCAGGTTTTTTGGGCTCTCCTGCACGCGAGCCAGCCTCGAGCCCTTGCCTTTCTCCTGCATCCCCTTCAGCCTCAGCTGGTTCCGGTTTGGGCGGTGCGAGGTCCGAAGGGCTCACGAGCAACTTGTCCGCGGTCTCGGTCTTGATCAGCACCGCAGACTTGCGGTTGGATGCCTCCAGGGCCCGCCCCCGGTCCTTGACGGCCTTGCCGATCTTGAGGGCAATTTCGCCGCCTTCGTGCTTCACCACGCAGACCGCAGTCTCCTTCTCCGGAAACGCTTCGGCCGCGGCTTCGTTGAGAAGCACGTCCTCAGCCTCGAGGTCGGCCAAGCGCTTGACGAACGCCTCCGCCTTGTCCTGGGCGAGCGGCAGGTCCGTGCCCTCTTGCGTGAGGACCCATACCCATTCCGCAGCCTCGGCCTCTTCGGCGCCATCGTCCGCGGCCGCCTCCCCGTCCTGTGCGCCCTCGTCCTCGTCCTGCTCTTGGGCGTCCTCGGCCTCTGCGGCCTCCTTCTTCTCCCCACCGCCTTCCTTCTCGGGCGCAGGCTTCTCGCGCCTGGCCAGCACAAAAGCCGCCTCGCCCGGCTGCGCCACGCGCACGGACTGAATGGCGTCCGCCTTGACGTCCAGCACGGACGACAGGTCGAGCAGACGCGCGACATCCGGGAACACCTTCTTCACGTCCCGCTTCGCCATTACGTACACCCGCTCCGGCGCTTTCTCCGGCACCTCGGCCACGTACGACCCGTCCTGGGCTGGATGCTCGGCACCGAGCAGGAACCGCCGCGGCTCGCCCTCGGCGAGACCCACGGTCAGCTCGCAGACCGGCATGTTCAGCTTGTAGCTCACGAGACCGTCCGGATCGGCGAAGTCTTCAGCCTCCCACTCGGCGAGCTTCTCACCCATCTGCTTGGCCTGGCTCTCGTCCAGAGGGAAGCCCGTCTGCGGCTCGACCAGGGTCCAATCCGCATCCGCATCCTTGCGCTCGAGCTTCACAACCGCCTTCCCCCTTTTCAGCACCAGAGAACGGACCTGCTTCTTGTCCACGGTGGGCGTCTTCAGGTCAAAGAGCTTCTTGCCCTTGGGGAAGATCTTCTCGAACGTCCAGGGCGCCATGCCAAAAATCAGGTCCGACCCGGGCACCATCACGTGGGTCTGCTCGGCGCTGTCCGGGTTGCCGGCGCCCAGCAGCGCCTTGCGCTCCTCCTCCTTGAGCTGCACGGTCAGGCGGAAGGACGGGGTGTCCAGGCCCAGTTCCTTCTTCTTGCCCGGCGCCACCACGTTGCGTGCCTCGATCTCCGCGATATCGCCGATGTAATCCTTGAGCTTGTCCTTCTTCACGGACACGCCCGGCCCGCCCGAGACCAGCTGCCAGTCGCCCAGCGTCTCGCCCTCGGTCTTCCCGGGATCGGCCTCCGCCCCGCCTTCCTCGTCGTCGGTCTTCTCTTTCGCCTCTCGCGCGAACACGAGCGTGTGGTCCGGATAGCGCACCTCCACGCGCGTCATCTCGTCCTTGTCCGCCTTGAGCACCACCTTGTCCAGCCACGGCTTGTACTTGGGCTTCCTGTCGTCGCCGTAGACGTTGAAGTGGCCCAGCACATCCTTGGTACTCTCGTACACCTTCTTCTGCCCGGCCAACCGCACGAACGTGTACTCGTAGCCCTTGTTCTTGCCGAGCACGAGTTCGAAAGCGGGCTTGTCCGGCGTGTGCGTGTAGAGGCGCACATGAATGCCCTTGTCCTCGCTCACCTGGTACGTCTCGTGGAGCTCCTCGTTTTCCGAGGCGACTGTACCCATGGCATCCTTGAGGTCGGCCAGCAGTTTTTCGACCTTCTCTTCCTTGGCGGGCGCGTCCCACTCGGTCTGGATCACCCAGTCGCCCTTCTTCTTCACCAGCTTCACAACGGTCTCGCCGCCCTGCGCGAATGCGATGGCGGTTACCGCCTCGGGCACCACGCTGTCCGGCATCAGCTTGACGTAGCCCACTTCGGCCGTGATGGGGCGCGCCTCCTGCGGACGCCTCGCCAGATAGCCGACCACCAGCAACACCCCCAGGATCCCTGCCAACACGATCAAGTGCTTGGGTTTCACGGTTGGTCTCTCCTGTGTCCGTACGTTTCAGACGATAGTACCTTCACGCACCGCACCAATCACTTCGATCCCTCGGGCGGGACATAGGCATCCCGTCGCCGGCTCCGATGCAGGAAGACCGCCAGGCCGACGAGCGACAGGATCACCGCATGCCCGAGCACCTGGATGATTTTCCAGAACTGGTCGCTGCGCCAGAAGGGATCGTCGGGCGAAAAGGCGCCGATGGCCCGCAAAGGCTGCGTCTTGGTCTGCAAGGCTCGGATCGCCTGGCCGGTCTCGTCGAGGCCGAGCATGCCCATGCAGTTCAGGAAGAAGTTGAGCTCGCTGCGGCTGATGAACTGCTTGCTGAAGACCTTGGCGTTGCCGACCAGGACCAGCGTGCCGGGCGCCGGCTCGATCGGTCCGGGGTCGGCATCCGGCGGCGGCGGCTGGCCCGGCATGGGCGGGCGCTTGGGGTCCGGCCATTCGGGCGGCTCCGCGTCGGCGAACGCGTCCTGGAATTGGCCATCGAAGCGTGCGGCCACGAGCAGGCGCTCGGCCGTCTTCTTGTGCGAGGCCTCGATGTCTTCGTTCTTCAGATGCTGGCCCGCGATCTCGCGCGTCCAGCTGCCCCGGCTGCTCTTCATGAGGGGCGTCATCTCGATCCCGTTCTTCTCCAGGAGCTTCTCGTCCAACTTGAGCGCAGACCCCCAATAGTACCGGAAGGTGTCGACGCCTTGGAGCGCCAGGTAGGACTTGTTCATGCCGTCGGGCTTGATCACCGCGTGCAGCGGCAGCTCGGGGAACGTCTGGGGGAGATATCCGAGCGGCGTCTGGACCGGCACCTGGATCGTCTCTCCGCGCGGGTCCATGAGCACGCCTTCGGCGAGACGGATCCCGCTCGATAGGAGCACGCGGTTGATGCCCGGGTTCAGTTCTTGCTTGCGAATTTCGAGTCCCCCGCGCCGGGCCTGGTAGTCGAAGGCACACGACTGCGCAGCCAGGAACACGGCATTGCCGTTCACCAGCGCCCGGTTCAGCTCCCACTGCTGGCGTTCGTTCAGGTTCTGCGGCTCGACCACGGCCAACACGTCGTACGACTCGGGCAGCGGGCTGTTGCGCGTGAGTTTGACCCGCTGCACCTGGTAGTTCTCCTGCTTGAGGAACGCCTCCAGGTACTCGTAGGGATCCATGGGTGGCGGCACGGGCCTGCCCATCTGCTGGTAGAGCTGGGCGAGCTGGGGCGGAATCTCCTGCTTGGGCGCCACCAGGGCCACCACAGGCGCTTCCTCCCGCGTCATCTTGTGGATGAACTTGATCAGGAAGTACTCGAGTTGGGGGAGGTTGCGCGGCATCAGCGGGCTGATCACCTCGCTCTCCTTGTCGAGGTAGGACAGCTCGAGCCCCGAGTACACGAGTTGCGCCGTCTCTTTGCCCCCGCTCAGCACCTCTACGCTGAACGGCTTGATGTTCTTGAGGATGCGCTTCTCGATCGACTCCTCTTCGCTCTCGGCTTCAGCCGCTTCC
Organism: uncultured Planctomycetaceae bacterium; assembly: GCA_964496245.1. Classification (GTDB taxonomy): domain Bacteria; phylum Planctomycetota; class SZUA-567; order SZUA-567; family SZUA-567; genus CAZBZG01. The sequence continues at coordinate 4,609 of CAZBZG010000132.1, forward strand.
GCCTCTTCCTTCAACGCCTGCATGGGCTCGCGGTGGATGATCTTGTACTGGAGCATGCCGCCGGAAGCCAGACGCAGGGCGTCCAGCTTGTCCTGCACGTCCCGCTCGAGGTTCTGGAGCTCGCCGGGCAGGCTGCTCTGGGGCGACACCACATAGCGCACCTTGACCGGATCCTTGAGCTTCGTGAGCACGCGGAGCGAGACCTCGTCCACGGTGAAGATCTGGTCCTCGGTGACGTCCTTCCGGCCCAGTGTGAAATCGGCTGTAATGTAGTTCCCCATGAGCCCGATACCGAAGAGGAGCAGGGCCGAGACCACATACATCTCCGTGGCGTGTGGGCGATGGCGCCGCTCGATGGCCAGACCGTTCAGGACCAGGAAGATGACCGTCCAGATCAGGAAGAAGAGGATGTCCGCGCCCGTGATCAGGCCCCGGACCAGGTTGTCGAAGTGCCAGAAGATGCCCACCGCGTCGCCGAGGGTCGTGCCCATGCCTTCTCCCAGGAAGGCCAGGGCCGAATCCAGGGCGTTCCGGATGAAATCCACGCCCAGGAAGTAGGCCACGAACAACACCGGCGCAGTCAGCACAAAGGCAACGATCTGGTCGCGGCAGAGGCCGGAGACGAAGAGGCCGAAGGAGATGAAGAACGCCCCGAGCAGCAAGGCGCCGAAGTACCCGCTCAGGGTCGCCTGTATGTCCAGCATGCCGAAGAACCCGGTTTCCGCGACGTCGCCGGCCCCCGACCGGCTCAGCACGATCATCATGAGCGGCACGGTCATGGTGCAGACCAGGGCAACCGCGTAGAAGGCCAGGCTCGCGAGGAACTTGCCCACAACAAGATGACTCGCCCGCATGGGCAGCGTAAGCAGCATCTCGTACGTGTTGCTCTCCCGGTCCTCGGCCCAGAGCCGCATGCTGCTCGCGGCCACCAGGAACGCGGCCACGCCAGCGAACACATGGAAGTATCGCCGCATGTCCGCCACCGGATACTCGAAGAACCCCGGCTGCACGAAGAACAGCCCCAGCAGGTTCGTGAACAGGATGAACGCCACCAGGTAGATGTACCCCAGCGGCCGCGTGAAGTAGGCGAGCGTCTCCCGCCGAAGAATCACCCAGATGTTTCTCATGCTGCACCTCCCTGCCGCTCGGTTTGGGACTCGGTAAGCGCGAGAAAGGTCTCTTCCAACGAATAGGGCACCTGCGTGAGCTCGAGGATCTGCCAGCCCTTCTTGAGCGCGAGCATGCCCACGTTCGCCACCATGGCCTTGTCATCCGGTCCGAACAGCTCGAACCGGCTGACCCCCTTTTTCTCCTCCACCAGCTTGCGCAGCCGGATGGAATCGACCTCGGCCAAGCCCTTGTCGGCCTCGTCCTTGTCGAGCCGCACGGCCAGCCGCACCCGCGCGGTCTCCTGGGCCTTGTCGCGCAGCTGCTGGATGGTGCCCTGCCCCACGATCGAACCGCAATTGATGATGATGATGCGGTCGGACATGGCCTCGGCTTCCTGGAGGATGTGGGTCGAGAGGATGACGGTCTTCTCCTGGGCGAGCTCCCGCACGAGACCGCGCACGTCCAGGATCTGACGCGGGTCCAATCCGCTCGTAGGTTCGTCGAGGATGAGGATCTCCGGATCGTGGATCAACGCCTGGGCCAGCCCGGTGCGCTGGCGGTACCCCTTGGAGAGCTCCCGGATGGGCCGGCGGAAGACCGGGCCCAGCTTGCAGCGGTCGCGCACCCAGGTCAGACGCTCGTGCAGGCGGGCGCCGGAGAGTCCCCGCGCGCGCGCCACGAACTCGAGGTACTCGACGCACTCGGTGTTTTCGTACAGCGGCAGCACCTCGGGCAGATACCCGATCAGCCGCCGCACCGGAATGGGATCGTCCACCGTGGAATGACCGCCCACCGTGGCGGTGCCCGCGGTCGGCATGATGTAGGTCGTCAGGATCTTCATGACCGTACTCTTGCCCGCGCCGTTCGGCCCGAGCAGGCCCACGATCTCGCCCTTGGCCACCCGGAAGGAAGCGTTCTGGAGGGCCTTCACCGGACCGTACTCCATGCAGAGTTCCTTGGCTTCAATCATCGCCTATCGTCTCCTGTCCTTGCCACCACCGGCCTTCACAGGTCACAGACTTCGACAGCCCCGCACTCCCGTTCCGACATCGCTTCCGCCGTTCGCGCCCCGCCATAGCCGCCTCTGCCTCGCGCCCGGGACCCGTCTCAGAGTGTGCAGGAAAATGGCAGACGATCGGAGGACAGATACCCGGTCGCAAGGATCAGGGCAGCCGGCTGAAGCCGGCTCACGGAGGATCCGGGCTTCCCACGGCCGCGGCAATGGCCCGGCGAATGGAGTCCGCGGTGAAGGGCTTGCGCACCAGGCCGGCCGCCCGGTCCGCATACCGCCTGAGCCGCTCGTCCTCGGCCCGCCCCGTCAGCAGCACGATCGGCATGTCCCTGCAGGTCTCGGTCATCCGGTCGAACGCCTCGAAACCATCCATCTCTCCACCGAGCAAAAGATCCAACAAAACAACATCATACGAACCTTCCGCAAGCCTGTCAAGGCCTTCGCTGGCGGAGGCCACGGATTCAACATGCTGTCGCGAAAGCAGGTTACGGATTACATTGTGCAGAGCCTCTTCGTCATCGATGACCAGGACCCGCAGACCCGAGACCTCCGGGGGGTCCGTGTCCGACCTTCCCGCCTCTCCCTCCGCTTCGAAAGCTGTCTCGCACACAGGAATGCGCACCGTGAACACGCTGCCGTTGCCGGGCTCGCTCTCGACCTCAATCCGTCCGCCGTGCGTCTTCACGAGGTTGTAGGTCAGAGTCAGGCCCAAGCCCCGCCCGTCGGCTTCTTCCGAACCGCCGAGCGCTCCCTTTGTGGTGAAAAACGGCTCGAACATGTGTTCGCGCTGCGTCTCGCTCATGCCCCTGCCCGTATCCCGGACTTCCACGGCGGCCCATCCTTCGCGCGCGAAGAGGCGGATTCCGATCCGTCCCTTCGTGGTCATGGCGTGGTAGGCATTGACCACCAGGTTCAGGAAGACCTGCTGCAGCATGCCTTCGTTCCCCACCACCGGCGGATCCGCCTCGATCTCGACGGCCAGTTCGATCCCTTTGGCGCACATCTCCAGGCCGACCAGCCGCTCAATGGTGCGGAGGATCGGGCCCAGACGTACACCCGGGTGCAGCTCGGCGCGCAGGCTCGAGAAGGTGAGTAGCGCATGGATGATCTCGGCCGCGCGTTCGGCCTGCTCGAGTGCGACATCAACCAGGGTGTTGGCATACTTGTCATGGTTCTTCGCGAGTTCGGCATAGCCATGGATGCTCGCCCAGATGTTGTTGAACTCGTGCGCCACGCCGGCGCCCAGCATGCCCACGGCAACCATGCGTTCGGCTTGCGCGGCCTTGAGCAACGCGACGCAGGAATCGGTCACGTCGGTCAGCCAGAGGAGGACCTGTCCGGCACGGGGGTCGTCGACCGGAAACGCGCAGCCCCCGATGCCGAGGGTGCGGCGCTGGCCCTTGCAGTGCGAGACCGCGAAGCAGGCGGAGATCGGGGCACTACCGGATCGGACGTCCGACAGCAGGCGTTGAAACTCCGTGTCGTGCGCCCCGAGTACCTCAGCCGCGCTCCGTCCCGTACACGCCTGGGGATCCTCGCCCAGCCATTCCCCGGCCTTGGGGCTCATGCCCGTCACCCGCCCCGCGTCGTCTACGGCCACGTGGGGGGCACCGAGCTTCTCCGCCATGGTCTCGAACAAGCCCGCGGGCGGCATGCGTCCCTCCACTCCTACCGCCGGGCGCGGCTACAGGCCGGCCCGGGCCGGAGGATCCTCGCCCTTCCAGAGGTATGCTACGTCGGCGCCAACGACAGTCAAGCACAAACGCACGCTACGCGCCACATCTTCAGATGGCGGTCTTTCCGTTGTAGAGCAGATGCCCCTCGCCCAAGAGATCCGTTACGTCCCTGACAAGGTGGCGGGACGGCCGCACGCCATACTGGCGACCCGCCCGGATGCTCACCTCGCAGTGGTTGGCCGCCTGGACGCGGAACTGGAGCGGCACGTCTCCGCGGTGGGACTCGAGCAAAGCTCCGAGCTCCTCGACCTGGGTCTGGTCCAAACCGGCGCCCGCGAGCTGGATCACCGCATACTGCGTCAGCTGCTCTTCGGCTGCTTCGAGCGGCACCAGATTGTCCGCGATGACCGACGGTTCGCTCTGCCTTCGATCGAGCCGCCCCTGGACGAAGACGATTCGATCCTCCTCCAGCATGCCCTTGACTCGCTCGTATGTGCGATGGAACAGCATGACGGTGACCGCGCCGTCCATGTCCTCGAGCACGACCTGGGCAAAACGGTTCTCGTTCCGATCGGTCCGCAGCCGGATGCCGGCGATCAGCCCGCCCACGGTCACCGTGGCCTGGTCTTCCAAATGGGCCAACTCGCTGGTGGTGGCCGTCGCAAAGGCCTGAAGCTGGTTCTCATACCGCGCCAGCGGATGGCTGGAGACGTAGAACCCCAGCACCTCCTTCTCCATGGCCAGCCGATGGGGATCGGTCCACTGCGGAACGTCGGGCAGCGGAGGCACCGGGGCCTCGCCGGCCGCGCCGAAGAGCCCCATCTGTCCGGTCATGCGATCCTTCTGCGCAGCGCCTCCGACCGCCAGCGCCGACTCGAGCGCCGCCACCGTCTGGGCGCGATATCCGCCCAGGGAATCGAAGGCCCCCGCCTTGATCAGGGCCTCGATGCTCCCCTTGTTGAGCAGCCGCAAGTCCACTCGCGTGCAGAAGTCGTGGAGCCCCTTGTACGGCCCGTTGGCCTGCCGCTCCTCCACCAGCCCCTCGACCGCCTTGTCGCCCACGCCCTTGACCGCGGCCAGGCCGAAACGGATCGAGCTGCCGACCACCGTGAAATAAGCGTCCGATTCGTTGACGTCAGGCGGCAGCACCTCGACCTCCTGGCGGCGGCATTCCTTGATGTCCTGCACGACCTTCTTGGAGTCTCCCCGGTGAATGGTCAAGAGTGCCGCCATGTACTCCTTTGGATGGTGACACTTGAGATACGCCGTCTGGTAAGCGATGTAGGCGTAGCAGGCGGAGTGCGACTTGTTGAATCCATAGCCGGCAAAGTAGTCGATCTGCTCGAACACCTTTTCGGCCACCTCCTCGCCCACCGTGTCCTTGGCCTGGGCGATGAACTTCTCGCGATAGTCGTCCATGATGGCCTTGATCTTCTTGCCCATGGCCCGGCGCATCAGGTCGCCTTCGGACAGAGTGAAGTGGGCCAGTTCCTGCGCCAGCGCCTGCACCTGCTCCTGGTAGAGGATCAGGCCGTGGGTCTCCTCCAGGATGGGCTGCATCGCAGGATGGTAGTACTGCGCCCGCTCCTCGCCGTGCTTGCACCGGATGTAGGTGTCGCCCAGCCCCGCTCCCAGGGGGCCCGGGCGGTACATGGCGACGGCAGCGATCAAGTCCTCGAAGCGGTCCGGCTTGAGCTTCGTCAGCAGCTCGCGGAAGCCGCCGGATTCGAACTGGAAGACACCGCGCGCCTCGCCTCGCTGGAGCATGGCGTAGGTCGCCGCGTCATCGAGCGGAATGCCCTCAAGGTCGATTCGTTCGCCTGTGGTGCGTTCAATGTTGGCGGCCGCCTTCTGGAGCAGCGTGAGCGTCTCGAGCCCGAGCACGTCGATCTTGCACAGCCCCATCTTCTCGAGCACCTTCTGCTCGTACTGGGTGGTGATTTCATCGCCACGCTTGGCGAGGGGGCCGTACTCGAGGAGCGGCCGGTCGGCCACCACCACGCCGCACGCATGCGTACCCGTCTGCCGCACCACCCCGTCCAGCTGCGCGGCGATGTCCAGAAGCTCCTTGACCTGCGGATCGCTGTTGTGCAGCTCACGCAGATCGGGATTGTGCTCCATGGAGACGTCGATGCTGCTCTTGCCTTCCTTGGGCTTGACCATGTCGGGGATCATCTTGGCGATCACGTCCACCTCGTGGAGGGGAACGCCGAGCACACGCCCGACGTCGCGCACCGCGCTCTTGGCCGACAGACACCCGAAGGTGACGATCTGAGCGCACCGGTCCCGTCCGTGGCGCTCCATGATGTATTCGAGCAGCTCCCCGCGCCGCTCCTTGTCGAAGTCGAGGTCGATGTCCGGCATCTCGTTGCGCCCCTCGTTCAGGAACCGCTCGAAGAGCAGGCCGTACTTGAGGGGATCGAGGTTCGTGATGCCCAAAGCATAGGAGACGATCGAGCCGGCCGCCGAACCCCGGCCCGGCCCGACCGCGATCCCGCGCTTGCGCGCGGACGCCACGAGATCCCAGACGATCAGGAAGTAGGACGGGAACCCCATCTTGTTGATCACGCCCATCTCGTGCTCGTACCGCTCCTGGACGGCCGGCGGGAGGGGGTCGCCGTAGCGCTCTTTCAGACCCTCCCGGCAGAGCCGGTCTAGGTACGCCGACAGGCTCATCCCCTCCGGCGGATCGATCCTGGGCAGGTGGAACGCATCGAAATCGAACTCCACGTTGCAGCGGCTGGCGATCTCCACCGTGCGATCGCAGGCCTCCTCGTATCCCTTGAAGGCCAATCGCATCTGCTCCGGGCTCTTGAGGAAGAAGTCCTCGGATTCGATCCGCATGCGCTTCTCATCGTCGAGCTTCTTGCCCGTGTTGATGCAGACGAGCACGTCCTGCACGCGGGCCTGCTCGGGATGGATGTAGTGCACGTCAGAGGTGGCGACAAGCGGGATCCCCGTCCGCTCCGAGAGCGCGGCCATCCGCGGCAGGACCGTGTCCTGCTCCTCGAGTCCGTTGTTCATGATCTCAAGAAAGAAGTTCTCCTCCCCCAAGATCTCCCGATATTCGCGGGCCGCTGCCTCGGCCTCGTCCTCCCGTCCGCCGAGCAAATGCCGGCTGATCTCGCCCGACAGACACCCGGAGAGCGCGATGAGGCCTTCTCCGTGCTCGCGTAGGCTCTCCTTGTCGATCCGCGGGCGGTAGTAGAACCCTTCGGTGTACCCCAGACTGCACAGGCGGCACAGGTTCCGGTACCCGTTCTGGTCCTTGGCGAGGAGCGTCAGGTGGTAACTCGCGTCCCGGATGCCGTGCGAATCCCGTTCGAAACGGGACCCGGGCGCCACATAGGCCTCGAACCCGATGATGGGCTTGATGCCACGGTGCTCGGCAGCCTGGTAGAATTCGACCGCCCCGAACATGGCCCCATGGTCCGTGATGGCCATCTCGCGCATGCCGAGCTCTTTGGCCCGGTCGAGCATCGCCTCGACCTGGCAGACGCCGTCCAGGATGGAATAGTGCGTATGCAGATGCAGGTGCGCAAACGAGGGCGTCCCCATGTCTTCCTCCTGCCGCCTCAACCGCCGGCTACGCGCCGCCGCGGCGGGCACG
>CAZBZG010000133.1:0-10998 GCA_964496245.1 uncultured Planctomycetaceae bacterium
AAGCTCGTGAGCGGGGCGTCTTCCCTGCCCGCGCAGGAGGCTGCGACGGCGGAGCAACCCGTCCGTCTGCGGCTCGCCAAAGGCGGCTTCGAGCATCCGGTCACGTCCGTGCTCAACGCCCCCGCGCATAACCGCAAACTGTGGCCGGCGCTTCCGGGTGCGTTCTGGGTGGCGCGTCAGGTCAGCGCCAAGCGAAGCGCGCGGGTGCTGCTCGAGACCGGGGACGCACGCCATACCCCGGTCGCCGCCTTGCTGCGGTTCGGCGCGGGCCGGGTCTTCTACCTGGGCATCGATACATCGTGGCGGTGGCGGGACGGCCTGGGCGACCGCATCCACCAGACGTTCTGGCTCCAGGTCTTCCGCTGGGGGCTGGGCATGCGTCTGCGGGGGCGGGACCGCCGCCTGCGAGCGAGCGTCAATCGGAGCCTCATGGCACCGGACGAAGGCGCCGAACTGCGCGCGCGTGCCTCGCGTGCGGACGGCACCCCGCTCGATACGCGCCTGTTCGCGCAGGTGGACAGGCTCGACCGGACAGGAACCCCGATGGCCGGCGAGGGCAGGCGGATCGAGTTGGCGCCGGTCGCCGGCAACCCGGAGATCAAGCACGCGCCCCTCAAGGGGCTGGCCGAGGGACGATGGCGCGTCCGCTTCACGGCCGACCATCCGGACCTGGCCGATCTCGTGGAGGAGCGGGAGCTCCACGTGCGGCGGCCGCCAGGACGGGAGGGGGCCGAACTCACCGCAGACTGCGCGGCTCTGGAGCGGCTGGCCGCAGCCGGCGGCCACCGGGCCGGCGGCTTTGCGGAGGCGTCCGGCGTTGTGGAGGATCTGCTCGAAGATCTCGAGCCCCGGCGCCAGATCGAGATGGAAACGACCACCCTCTGGGACGGGTACTGGGTGGTGGTGGTCGCGCTGGGTCTGCTGGCCACGGAATGGGTGTGGCGCAAGCGCTGCGGTCTGCCGTAGCCGCAGGAGGCTGGACGATGGCCGAACGGATGACGACGCATGCGTGAACCAGCGGGCATGACCAAGGCCTGCGGGGCGATTCTGCGCCGTCTGGCTGCCTACCGCCGGTGCCAGCGCTGGGCGCAACTCGAGCGGGGTGCGCTCGAAGCGCTGGCCGTGCTGATCGCCGGCCTGATCGCAGTGGCGGCGGTGGACGGCGCGGTCAAGCCCGACGCCTGGGTGCAGGTCGGCGCGGGCACGGGTGTCTACGTGCTGGCGGGCCTGGTTCTGGCGTGGCGCGGGCTCTGGCTCGCGTGTCGTCGCCGTTCGCACGTGGCTCTGGCGCGCGAAGTGGAGCGGAAACTGGAAGGCGATACCGAAGAGCGCCTCAGCTCTGCGCTGGAGCTGGCCGAGCATCCGCCCCCCGGTGTCAGTGCGTGGATGATCGACCGAACCATCGCCCTGGCCGCGCGCGAGTTCGCGGGGCTGGATCCTGCGGGTCTCATCGAGACCGGGCCGGTGCGCCGGCGGGCACGGGTGGCCGGAGGGCTGCTCATCGCGCTGTTCGCGCTGCTCGTTCTGCCCCCTGTGCGGCCCCTGGTCCTCCGCGCCTTGCTGCCCGGCATCAACCTGCCGCGACCGAGTGCCACGCATCTGGAAGTGGAACCCGAGGACCAGGCGCTGGCAGCCGGACTGCCCGTCACGATCCGCGCCGCAGCCGCGCCCGCTCCCGAGGCGGCAACCATACGCGTGGCGTGGGAAGACGGCCTGTCCGAAACGCTGCGCATGCACGCCACGGGGGAGGCCGGCCGCTTCCGGCTGCGTTTCCCCGCCCTCATGCAAGGGTTCGCCTACACCGTGCACGCGGGCGATGCAGAGAGCCGGCACTATCGCATCACGCTCAAGCGACCGCCCCGCCTGCGCGGCGTCCAGTTGCGCGTGGTGCCGCCCGCCTACACGGAGCGGGAGCCGCGGATCGTGAGCGGCGGCGATGCCGAAGTGCTGGCCGGCAGCCGCATCCGCATCGTGGCCGCGCTCGAGGGGCCGGGCGCGGTGTCGGCCAGCCTGCTCCGGGAGCCGGGCGGACGGATCGCCATGCGCATCAAGGGAGACCGCGCGACCTGCTCCTGGAAGGCGGAGACGACGGTGCGGTATCGGTTGCGGCTCGTGGGGGTCGACGGTCTCACGGCCGAACCGCCGCAGCAGTGGTGCGTGCGCGTGACCCCGGACGCGCCGCCCGTGGTGCGGCTCACCGGCCCCGGTCTCGAAGCGGGCGTGGCCGGCCACGACGAAACACTCGTGCTCGACCTCGCGGCCGAGGACGACCTGGGACTGCGCAACGTGGACATCCTGCTGGAACGGGAGGGCGTGGAGACGCGGATCCGGTCCCTGGTGGTGGGAAAGAGCCGGCCGCGCAGGCTGGAGCGCGCGGCTGCCGTGGACCTCGCAGCGCTGGTTCTGGCGCCGCAGCAGACCGTGCGGCTCGTGCTCTCGGCGCGGGACCTCGGCGGCCAGGCGGCCCGTTCCGAACCGTTGGAACTGGTGCTCACCGAGGGCGTGCCCGCCGGCACGGTCCAGGCAGCTGCGCGCCTGCGGCGCGTCCTGGAGACCCTGCGCCGACAGGAGCGCCGCCTGGAGCGCCAGCACCGGGACTGGTCGGAGCTGGTGCGGGTCTTCCGGCCCGAAGACCCGGATGCGCAACGAGGCACCCTGCTCGTGAACCGGGACGAACTCGAGCAGTCGACCGCGGCCGTGGGCCGCATCGCCGAGCGCATGGGGCGCGAAGCTCCGCGCCTGGAGGTTGGCTTCCGTTCTTCGGCCTTTGCGCTGTCCGAGATGCTCGCGGCGTGGGCCGAACGCCATGGGGCTGTGTTGTCTGAAGCTGCCAGAGAGGCGTGCCGCAAAAGGCGGAAGGATGCGGTTCCTCTGGCGACCACGCGGGACCTGATCGAAGCAGCGTCCCGCGCTTTGCGCGGCCTGTCGCGCCAGACCGGATTGCTCGTCGCGCGTCTGGAGGCAAAGGGCCTGGTGGTCCAGGCCCAAGCCGCGCGCGAGCGGCAGGCGCGTACGGTCGCCGTGCTCCAGGGATTCCACGGCTGGGGCTGGCACGCGCGCGAGCCCCTCGGGCCCTGGGAGGAAGACGCGGCCAAGCGCGCTGCCCTGGCACGCAAGATGTCCGCACTCCCTCGTCATGTCCTCGAGGGCGCTGCCACGCGGCTCAGCCGTGACTACAGCCTGCTGGGCGCCGTGCCCGAAGCCATCGCGCGCATGGCCGAAGACGCGAGGAATCCAAAGCTCCGCAAACTCGCGTGGCAGAGCGCAAAGCCCGCCAAGCGCATGGCGCAGGCGGTCGAAGAGGCAGCTGCCGGCGGATGGACGGCTGGGGCGCTCGCGCGGACCAGCCAGCTCGCGGCGCCGCTCGCCCGCCAGGCCCGGCGCGCGCGCGACATCCTGGACGAGGCGATGCAGCGGTCGCTCGCCGGTCTGGTGGCGCCCGTCGGCCGTGTCGACCGGCTCCGGTATGCGGTCAAGGATCTGGCGGCACGGGCCAAGCGGCTTCCCGCCCGCGTAGAGCAGGGCTCCCCGGCAGAGCAGGAGGCGCTCCTGGAGCGCGAGCGGCAGGTCCTGGCCGTTGGGCTCGGTCATGTAGAAAGGGCCGCAGACGATGCGCGCCAGTCGCTTCGTGCAAGCGCTGCAGATCCAAGGCGCCCGCTTGCCGAACGCCAGGCCGCCTTTGCAGCCGCGCGGCAGCTGGCCGATCCCGTGCGTACGGCTGTGGCGGAAGCGCAGGCAGCGGCCGGGGATGACAGTGCGGATCCCCAACAGCTCGGCCAGCGTCGCGCGCAGGCGCTGAAGGCGCTCGACCGCGCGCTCGAGACCGCCGGATCCCGTGAGGCGGATGCGCAAAAGAGCCGGGAGGCGGCTCTGGCCGGCCGGGCTGCACGGGCACAGGCTGCACGCGCCCGCGCGGATCGGCGCGCCGACCCGTTGACCGCGCACGCAGCCTTTGACGACCTGCAGAAGCGCGTGCAGGATTTGGCAGCAGCCTGGCAGAAGCGCGGTCGTTTCCAGGACGCGGACGAACTGCGCAGGGCCCTGGGAGAAAGCCCGGATGTGGTGCGGCCGGATGCGCTCGGCAAGGCTCTGTCCGAACCGCTCCGCGCGGCGCCCAAGTCCAACCCCTGGCGCATGGGCAGGGAACTGGACGCGCGCACCGAGCAGCTCCGCGACCCGAAGGCCGCGGGGGCGGTGCAGGAGGCGCTGGCGGACACGCGTCTCAAGCTCGATCTTGCTGCCGCGTCCTTGCACGTGCACGGCCGGCCTGCAGAGGGACGCGTGTATGCCCAGACGGCCGAAGACCTGGCCGCGCTCCTGGATCAGCCCGAACCATTGACGCCCGAGGCGCTCGTGCCCCTGGCCGAACGGATCGCCAGCCTGGAGAACCGCAAGGACGGTGGCCGGCGAGAGCAGGCCCTGGCTGCAGCCGAAGTGCGGGAGGCCGAACGCGCCGAGACCGATGGCCGGCTGCAGGCTGCCCGCGCCCTCGACGCAGCCAGTCGGCACGCGGAAGCAGGTGCGCGGGATGCACGGCAGCGACCTGCGCTCGCCGCGCATTTGCGCGCGCTCGTGGGCCGGGCGGAAGAGGATGCTGCGGCCGCCCGCGCGCTCGAAGAGGCTGCCGCCATGACCGGACTCGTGGAGCAGGCCATGCGCGACGAGCAAGCCCTGGCCGCGTTCGCGCGCGCACTCCAGGAGGCGGGCCGCGACATGCAGGCCGCGCGCGCCCGCTTCGCCGAGGCCGAAGAGCGGATCAGCCGGGAGCTTCAAGCTCTGGCCCCAGCGTTCGGCGAGCAGGCCGAGGCCCGGCACAACGCGCCCTTGCAACATACCCTGGAACGCGTGCGCAAACAGATCCCGCAGGCGGCCCAGAACATTGCAGGTCTGGCGGTGTGGGCGCGCGAAGCAGGCGTGGTCGGCGAGGCGTCCGACCGGGCAGCGTCCAAAGCGGCCGAGGCGCGTCCCCGGTCTTCGCAGTTAAAGGCGCAAGCGATCGCCAGCCAGGCGAAGCAGGCCGGCGCACGTGCCGCGGACGCTGTGGCGCGAGCGGATGAAGCGCGGGAACGGGCGCAGGACGAATGGGATCGACGGCAGCGGGCCGTACGGGAACGACTCGAGGCGGAAGCCGAGCGTCTGGCTGCTGCGCAGGTGCACATGCGCGAAACCCTGGAGGAGGGCTACAGGCTTACCGCGGCCGTGCCCGAGGACAGGGAGCAGGACCGGCTCACGCACGCCCTGGCGTTGGCGAAGGCGGCGCAGCAGGCGCTCAGCACCCTGCAGCAGGTGCAAGTCGGCAACCGGAGCGAACAGGCGTTCGCGCGTCTGGCCGACCGGGCGGCCGTGTTCGGCCGCGCGCTCGAGGACCTTGCGCACGGCTCGCGAGACGCGCAGGCGCCTGCAGAGCGTGACGCAGCCCGGGCACAGGTGACCCGCGCTGCAGAGATCCTCCAGCAGGCGGCGAGGCAGATGGTCGCACGCGCGCCTGAGGAGCGGCTGGCCGAAACGGACGTTGGCGATCGGTTCGTGGCCGAGGCGCTGGACGCGGAGGGTGCGGCCCGTGCGCGTGGCCGATCCGCAGACCCGGGCCGGGCAAATGGACCGGCCGCAGAGTTTGCCCCCCTCGGCCGGGAAGCCCTGGCGCTGGCTGCGGCCGGCGACCAGGCGATCCGGAATCGCGCACGGCCGCGAGCCGAGGGAACGGATGCTGCGCCTGCCGATCAAGGGACGGAGGTCCGCATTGCGCCCGCGGTGCTGGCCGAACGTGCGCGCGCGATCGAAGACAGGGCGCGTCTGGCACTACGCGCGGAGGCCGGGCGCAAGCAGGATGGCGCGCAGGCCGTCCGCGACCAGATCCAGGGCCTCGCCGAACGCGCCGGAGGCTTTGCCGTGTCTGCGTCCGCGCAGGACGAGGCACGGCTTGCCCGCCTGGCCGGCGATTTTCGCGAGCGCGTGGCCCGCGCAGCCGAACAGGCTGCAGGGGAGGCCGAAGCCATGGCCCGGAACAGGAAACCGCAAAGGGACGATACGCCCCAGCGTGCCCTGGAGGTGGTGAGGGCTGCGCGCCAGGCCGCTGAACGGGCCCGGACCGCGGCCGCGCAAGCCCTGCGCGCGCTTGAGCCGGAGGAAGGGGCGGCAGATGCTGCAAACGATGCCCCCGACCGGCGGGCCGTGGCCATCCCTGGCGTTCCGCCTGCCCAGCCCCTGGACCGGGCTTGCGCACGCGCAGCAGAAGCGTCCGCACACGCGGCGCGTGCGGGGCTTCTCTCCCGGTATGCGGCCCGCCTCGCCGGCACGCTGCCGGCCGGCGAGCGGAAGGCATTGGCTGGCGTCCGGGAATTGGCTGAAGCCACGCGGCTCAGCGAGCAGCGCATGGGCCGCGCCCGACGTCTCGCAGACCGCGAGCGGGCGGCAACCGAGCGGCTGCGAGAGCAGCAGGTCTGGGCGGAGATGCGCGTGCAACAGTCCGAACGGGCCGTCCGGGAGGCGGCCGAGAAGGCCCAGCAAGCCCAGGGGCAGAAGGAGCGGGCTGCGCGCGGAGAGGACGCTGCGGAACAGGCGCTTGGAGACCGGAGGCAAGAGGCACGGGCCATGCGCGCGCAGGCCGCGCGCGCGCTCGAACGCGCGGCCGTGGCCGAACAGGCGGTGGCCGAGCGCCGGGCGGCGGCGCTCGAACAGGAACGCCGCCTGCTCGAAGCTCTGCGCCGCAGCGCGGGCGACAAGGACGCTGCTGCTGAAGACGTGGAGAATGGCGTGCGCGCGCTCCGCCAGGCTGTAGGCGGGACGGCAGAGGACCTGGCCCGGGCGGAGCAGGCGACGCGCTGGGCCTGGCGCGTCCGCAAACAGGTCGGTCAACAATCGGATGCCGCATCGCCGGCGATGCGGGGAGCGATGAGGCGGATGGAGAAAGCGATCCGGCAGAGCGCAGAGCAGCGCGAACTGCAGGCCTCCGCCCACAGCGCGCTGGCCGAACAGACCGACCGGCTGGCATCCGAGGCCCTGAAACGCCTCGAGCGGAAACCGGCGGACAGTACGAGGCACGCCAGAGCCGTGCTGGATGTCGAATTGGCTGCAGCCGCCCGTGCGCAGGCCGACCGGTTGCGGGATGGACTGGCTCAGCCTCTGGCCGAGGCCTTCCGGAGCGCGTCTCGGAAGCTCGAAGAAGAGGAAGGGGCGCGGGCCGTGGGCGCCCTTGGCAGACGACTGGCCGCATTGGCGGCAGCCCAGCAGCAGGCGGTCCGGGCGCTGGAAGCGCAGCTCCAGCGGCGGAGCCGACTGCAGGACACGCTGGCCGAAGTGCTGCCTCGGATGGCCGAGCGCGTCGAGCGGTTGGAGGGGGCCGCGGCCCGACACGGAGGAATCGCAAGGCAGGCCCAGCGCGGGCTGGCAGCAGACGCGGAAGCGGTCCAGCACAAGGCCGACCGAAGCCAGGAGCAGGCGGACCGTGCTGCCCGCGCCGTTGAAGCCGGGCAGCGCCACGCAACCCAGCTTGCGCAGGAAGCCGAGCGTGCGCAGGGTGACCAGGCGGCAGTCGCCGAGAAGCAGGCTGCAGAAGCCGCCCAGCAGACTCGGGCCTTGCGCGAGAAGACCGTGGAGGCGCAGACGAAGGCTCTGGAAGCACAGCAGGAGGCTCTGGACCTTCTCCGAAGGCAGGCTCCGGATGCCCGGCCCGCGCTTCAGGCGCTGGAGCGGGCCGCCCGCAATCTGGCGCAAGCCCGAACCAACGCTTCGCAAACTCTGGATCATTCCGCGTCTCCGGCCCGCAGACCCCTGACCCTAGGGGAGCCCGACGCCCAGGCAGCCAAGAACCGCCGCTTGGCAGCTGCGGGTCTGGAGGCAGTACGGAGCCGGCAGCACCTGGCGGCCGAGCGTTTGCGCGCGCGGCTCCAGCAAGCTGCATTTGCAGCCAGAAAGGCCGCCGCGCAGGCAGTGGCGCGAAGCGCCATGCCCGGCCTGCAGGAGACGCTGAGGGGCGAGACTGAGGGACCGGCTGCAGGGGAGGCTGCGGATGAGACTGCGCACGCTGGCAAGCCAGGGGGCAGTGGTGGCGCCGCGGCTGCAAAGGAAGCCGTAGCCGGCGAGGCGGCGGGGCAGGCGCTCGCACGCGTGGAATCCGCGCCAGCGGATGCGCATGCCTACGAGGAAGCCGCCCGGGCTCTGGCCCGTGGTGCAGCGCAGGCCCGCCAGGGGGCGTCTTCGGGAGCCTCGTCTCCCGCGCAGGCGTCCGCCCCGGCCGGGCAGGGCGGGGGCGGCACGGCCGCTCGCGGGCCGGCCGGGGACGTGACATCTCTGCCGCCCGCCGGGGAGGCGGCAGGTGCCGCCGCGCAAGAGGCCGACTGGTCGCGGCTTCCCGAACGCCTGCGTACACAGATCCGCCGTGGCGCGGTACACCAGTTCGCAGAAGAGCACCAGGAGATGATCCGGGCCTACTTCCGCCGGCTCGGAGAGGAGGATCGATGACGGCCAAGGCAGGGTGTGCATTTCCGAGAGCCGTGGTGGGCGGGCGCTTCGCCCGGACGGGCCTTGTCTGCCTGATCGCTGGCTTGGTGGCTTGGTCTGCGGGCACGCGCGTGGATGCGGGCGAGCTGACCGACCAGCAGGTGCTCGAGCGCCTCACCAAGGATCATCCGCGGGACCGGGCCATCCGCAAGGCCCTGGCGTGGCTGCGCACACAACAGGAGGAAGACGGGAGCGTGGGAGCGAAGCATCCGACCGCCATGACGAGCCTGGCCGTGATGGCGCACTTGTCGGCTGGCATCATGTTCGACGATCCGGAGCACGGCACGTGGCTTCGGAAGAGCCTGGCGTACGTGCTCCAGCAGCAGGAGGCGGACGGCTACTTCGGCAAGGCGGACAATAGCCGCATGTACGGGCACGGCATGACCACGCTCATGCTGGCCGAAGCGTTCGACATGGCCCGGGACGAGGCGCTCGAGGAGCGCATTCGTAGAGCGTTGGCATCCGCGGTCGGGCTCACGGTCCGGGCGGCGCAGGTGAAGAAGGATGCGAAGAGCGCCGGCGGGTGGCGGTATCAGCCCACGTCCAAGGATGCGGACATGAGTCTGTCAGGGTGGCAGCTCATGAGCTTGCATGCCGCCCATCAGGTGGGGATGACCGTGCCTGAGGAGGTGATCCAGCGGGCTGTGGCCTATGCCGATCGCTGCACGACCAAGGACGGGCACGTGGGCTACCAGCCGGGCAAGAAGAGCGCCGCCCTGCGCGGACTCGGCATGCTCTGCTTCGTGATCGGCGGTCAGGAGAAGGCGGAGGTGATCGACCGCATCGCCGGGCGCATCCAACAGAATCCGATTCGCTGGCAAGGGCAGTGGTTCTTCTACCGGGTCTACTACGACGCGATGGGCATGAGCCGCGCGCGTGCCGAGGCGTGGGCCGCCTACAGCCCCGTGCTCGAGAAGGTGCTGCTCGAGCACCAGAAGGCGGACGGCACCTGGCCCACGCCGCCCGGCAACAACGAGGGGGGCCACGGCACGGTCTACACCACGTGCATGGCGCTCCTGGCCCTCACCGTGGAGCGCCACGTGCTGCCGGCTTATCAGCGGTGAGGCCGTCACCCTTGCGCGGTGCGGTTGCGCTCAAGGCGTTTCGGAGAGCAGTGCCTCCAGCCGTTGCACGTGAACTTCCTCTTCCGTGGCCAGTTGCGCAAACGCTTCCCGCAACGTGCCGAGAGTGGCGTTGCGTGCGAGCGCATGAAAGAAGGCGGCGGCCCGTCGTTCGTGCGTAAGGAGAGCTGTGAGCGCCTCGGAAGGCGGGACGCGGTCCGGCGACTGCACCGGGGGAACGGCAGGCCCTGCGGGCAGCTCGGCGGTTCCCATCGGGGCGTGGCCGTGCGCATCGCCGAGGCCCCGGAGATGGGCGAGGTGCTCACGCTCCTCGGCAGCCAGTCGGTGGCAGAGGGACCGGGTGGCTTCGTCCGCGCCCGTTGCGGCGAGATCCTCATAGACTGCAAACACGTCTTCTTCGAACGCGAGCGCCGCATCGATGGCCGCGCGCACCAGGAGGTTGGCAGGGCCGCGCGTGGGAGCGGCGCGTGCCTCTTCAGCCGGGGCGCGCCAGACCGAGACCAGGAGCAGAACGCCGAAGAGCAGAAAGAGGCAGCCGGCGAGGATTTTGACCGTGGATACGGGCACCCACCGATGGAAGGCGTCGCCGAGCAGGACGGCGATCAGGGTCGAGACGACGAGAGCCAGGGTGGCGCCCAAGAAGACGGAGACCGTGGAGCGCGAGCTGGCCGCGGTCGCGAGTGCGGCCAACTGGGTCTTGTCCCCGAGCTCGGCCAGGAAGATGAGGACGAACGTGCTCGTCAGAATGCGCCAGTCCATGCGATCTCCTTGTGGGCGGTCTTGTCTTCGGGAGGCACCTCCGAGGTGAGGGGCGTCCGGACAGTGGATTGTAGCGGGGGGCCGCTCGATCGCAAGGCGCACATCCGCGGCATCGCGCAGCGCGAAAGAACGGGGCGCCCCCTCCCCGCAGGGAGGGGAGGGGGCTAGTTGGTCGCCTCAGGAGGTGTAGGGCGACCGGTCGGAAGGAGGCGTGATCATGTCCATGGAGCCCACCATTTTGGCGAGGCTCTTGACGTAGGGCGAGAGCTCGATGCCGGCACAGGCCGTGGAGCGCGACCGGACGCGCCTGACCCGGTCGGAGAGTGCACGCACGTCTGCTGCGAGTGTGGCCGTCTCGCCCGCAATGGGCTTTCCCTCTCCGCTCTCGCAGAGCCAGGTGCTGACGTTGTCAAAGGAGGAGAAGCCGGCATGGAGAGGCTGTTGTTGGGCGCTCATGCGTGCACCTCCTTTCGTTCGCTAGAAGGTGCGCTGCGCCGGCGGGGCGAGAAGTCTCGGGCCGCGAAGAGGGGCTGGCCGCAGTCCGCCGGTGCGGCGTCTGCGCACGCGGATCTGCCCTCTCTGCGTTCGTCACCGCCCCGCGCTTCGAGCGGCGTCGCTCCCCGGCGTGGTTCACGTATGCCTCTCATGGCTCCCCCTC
>CAZBZG010000133.1:11008-12000 GCA_964496245.1 uncultured Planctomycetaceae bacterium
CTTCTTCTCTTTTTTTAGCTAAACACAATAAATCTCTTTTTTTCATAATATTTACCCCCTCCCTTCTGGCGTTGGCAAAAGGAACGTGTCCAAGAATCGATCCCCCCCGGGAAGACACGGTCCGCTGCCTGCGATCGTTCCCCCAAAAAGCGCCTCGCCCGGAGGGGTCCCCTACCCCCGGGCGAGGCTAGATCCCGAAGATCCTTCGGGCTTGTACCTGCCGCCGTTCCTCGTAGGCGGCAATGTCGATGCGCTGGTCCTCGCGCTTGTGCGGGGCCCAGATCTCGATGCGGTCGTCCATGCCGATGAAGAGCACCTCCGGCCCCTTGATGCCGGCGCGCTTGCGCAGGGTGCTGGGCAGCACGAAGCGCCCCTGCCGATCGAGTTCGACGGCATGCGCGCTTTCGAGAAAGGCCCGGAAGAACTCCTGGTCGTTCTCCTCCTTGGCGATGACGCGCACGCGTTCCTTGACCGCTCCGAATTGCTGATGGGTGTACATGTAGATGCAGTCGCGTTCGCCCAGCACGAGCACGAAGCCCTTTTCCGGGGCCTCTTCGCCGACCACCGTTCGGAAGCGCTTGGGCATGGCGATCTGGCCCTTGGCATTGAGCCGGTGTTTGGAGCTGCCGTAGAAGAAGGGGCGAGACGCGGACAAGGCAGCTGGTCCTTTCTGAGCAGGCTGGCCAGGCGCGAGCTTCACTATCCAATGCTATTCTAAGTGAATCTCTGCTACCGCGTGCTAATATACGATTTCGGTTGACCTGCGCAAGCAAAATCTCCGTGAAATTGGGGCGTACAGGCTGCCCATGGGCGCGACCCCCATATCTGGTATTTTCAAGGCGTTTTGCCACCGTATCTGGAGGATCTGGGCGTGTTGCGGCTACGAAAAAGTTGTGCCGAGTGGCAGGAAAGGTGGCGGCAGAGAGGAGGCTGTTCCCTCGTCCTTGCCGCAACGCGCAGGCAGAACCACGAAGGACACGAAGAGCACGAAG
>CAZBZG010000134.1:0-11992 GCA_964496245.1 uncultured Planctomycetaceae bacterium
GGAGCGGAAGCTGGGGCGGACGCTGCGCCCGCAGAAGGGCGGACGGGCGCGGAAGAAGCCTGCGCCGAAATCGAGTGGCGTCCCCTACTACCCGTCCCCTGTTGCCCGCCATGCGTGCGGATTGGCCATTCCACTTAGGGTCCACAAGATGCGTCGTAACGCCATACCATAACGTCAGTCGCGCTTCCGCTCCTTTGCCTCGCCGCTGGCCGAAGGCGTAACCGGCCAGGGGAAGCGCTCGGCCGGGGCGGGGAAGACGGTTTCGACCTCGCGGGGCACGGGCTGGGATTCGGGCTGGTCTGGCAGGGCTTGCCTGCCACGCGCCTGGTCGCGTTCGCCGTCCGCAGCAGCGCCGAGCAGCCTGGGCGCGCGCGGCAAGGTGCCGAAGGTCTGGGCCTCGAGGCGGCCGTTTGTCTTGCGAAAAGCGGTGAGCTGCCAGCAAGCGCTCCGGCGGCCGGCTTCGCGCACGAACGCCACAAGCCACGGGCCGCAGGGCTTGTCGCCATCGTAGTACCGGCAGAACGCGCCCATGGGGCACGCACGCAGGTCCACGGGCTGCCAGCCCGTGCGCCAGGTGAGGCGGGCGAGGTCGCGGCCGATGGTCTGCTTGTCCGCTTCCGACAGCGCGACCCGGTCCATGGCCACGCGCGCGTCCGCAAGCTCTTGGGGCACGAACGCAGGACCGCTCAGCGCGTGCGTGGCCTGCTCCAGGCCGATGCGCGCGGCCACAAGGCTGCGCGCGAGCGGCTGCGTGCTCGCAGGCCGCTGGCTGCAGCCGGCGAGCGCGACCAAGCCAAAGGCGGCCAGCGCGACCGTCGCCGCCAGGGCGAGCCGGCCGGGTCGTGGCTGTCTTGCGCGCGGTCCTGGCCATGGACCTTTCACCTGCCCCTCCTCCGGCTGAACCGATCGAGCTCGCCCGACCGCCAGGCCTGGCTGGCTGCGCACGCGCGGTTCTCGCGCAGGTGCACGGCCTCGAGCTTGCCCGCATCCGGGTGGGTGGGGTCGTACCCGCGGGCTGTGCCCACGAGCCTCTCGCGCACCTGCCGCGCGTCCGGGCCGGTGAGGCCGCGGGAGGCGATCTCCGCCTCGATGGCTTGACGGTTGGCCTGGTACACCTCGGTCTCTTCGAGCTCGTTCACCAGCCGCACCGCATCCGCCACCACGGGCGCGCGCGTGGCGCGGGCGCGGATCACGATCGATGCGGTCGCCCACATGCCGGCTGCGAATCGGAACACGCCGAGCCGCTTCCACGCGCCCCCGCCCCGGGTCTGGTCGACCCGGACCTCGGTCGCGCCCCGGGCATGCCGGATGGTCACGGGCACGCGCCCGGCCAGATCGTCGCCAACCGGATGCCGGAGCTCCACCGCATAGCGGCCGGCCACGGGAATCAAGGGACGGTAGTGGACCGCGGCCTCGGCCTTGTCGGCTCCGGCGGCAACGAGGTAGTTCGTTCCGAAGAAGCCCTCGCGCGCGCGCGCCGTCCGCCACGCGCCCACGCGCAGCACCACGCCGGCGCGCTTGTCCTTGCGTGCGGGCTCGTAGTCGAGCAGTTGCTGGTAGAAGGCGAACGCGCGCGCTGGATCGCGTGTCTTGGGCGCGGGGGCGGTGGAAAGGTGGGCGCTGTCCCCACATTTGACTTCGCGGCCGAAGCGGATGATGCCCAGGTGCTCTCCGGTCACGCCAAAGACTTCCGCATCCAGCCGACTGGCGAGCGCAGAGAGGAACGCCCTGCCCTGGTCGCCCAGGGCCACGCTGCAGGCTTCCAGGTTCACGCGGGGCGGGCGGCTGCCGCGGGCGCAGAGGCAGGCAGCCAGGCGGTCGAGGAGCGCCAGGCGCTCCGCCAACGTCTCCCGGCTGAGATAGCGTACCCGCCAGCAGCCCGGGGGCACGGTCGTGTCCCACTCCCACGCGAGATGCGGCGCGCCCCGCAGCAAGGCCAGCCCCAGCGCGTCGCGGCCGAGCGACACCCGGCCCAAATGGCCGTGCGCCCAGAGGCTGAGGGTGTGGACCCCGTCCGATCCGCGGCCGGGCCGCGCGCCGTGCGCCTCTGCGCCGCCACGCCCGTCCCGGCCGGTCAGCGCTTCGACCTGGCGCACCAGGTCAGCCAGGCCGTGGACCGAGATGTGTTCGCTCCGGCCCAGGGCGTCGGCCACGCGCGCGGCCAGGCGGTTGAGCGCGTTCTGCCAGTCCGTGCCCCGGCCCGAGACCGTGGCCACCACGCGCAGACCCGGCCCGCACGGAGCCGGGGAAGCCTGCGCGCGTGCACGCAGAGAGCCAGCCGGCGCGCGGGCGCCGCTCTGGCCGTCCTCTGCTGCCTCTCCCGCGCCCCCTGCCGCGATCGCGGCCAGCACAACGACGCTCGCGTTCAGGCATGTTTCGCGCAGCATGGCTCGTGCTCTCCCCGTTCCGCGCGTCCGCCGCTCGGTGCCGTGGCCCAGGACACGCACACCGGCTTCGGCTGCGGCCCTAGCATGCGGCCCCTGTTATACGCCTTTTGGCCGCGGTTTCCATGATTCCTCCAAAACGGGATCGCCACAGTCCTCGCGGCGATCCGAGCGAAAAGCCTTGCACCCTGGCCGGCTGCCGTCCACAATAGACGATCCTGCGCGTGCTACTCGTTTCCATCCGCTCGATCCAGGAGGACCGCCGTGACGCATTTCCATCCCGCCGCGTTCGAACAGCCGCTCTACATCCTCGACCTGCCCGCGCTGCAGACCAAGCTGACGAACGCCGGCGGCCTGCTCAAGGCGTACTACGAGGATTACAGAACCCGCATCCTCGCAGACGCGGAGCAGCGCGCGGACATGCTCTTCCTCCAGGCCCTGCTCGACCCGGCTGCGGTCGACGAGGCTGCAGACGCACTGCGGGACTTCTGGCGCAACCTCGCCAAGGGCGACGCAGCCAACGTCAGCCAATTCCACACGTGGTGCCGGGGCGGAAGCACCACGCGCCGGGTAGCCTTCTTCGATTGGCTCGCCCACCAAGGCGCGTGGTCGGACGCCGACCTGGAGGAAGCGGCCGAAGCCTTCGTCGGCTTCGCGTTCAAGCACTCGCTCCAGGTCATGCGCTCCCGCCGCCGGGCGAGCGACAACCAGATCTGGTCCATGTCGCTCAACTGCGCGGTCACCGGCTTCGTCTTCGGCCACAAGCGCGCCGCGCACGCCACCGCCCGGCATCTCTTCGACATCGGCCTCGGCCGGCTGCCCGACATCGTCGGCCTCTTCCCGGAAGACGGCTACGGCGGGGAAGGCTCGACCTACACCTCGCACGTCAACACGAGCCTGGCCTGCTGGACCGCGCGGTTCCTGCACCAGATGCTGGGCGAGGACGCCTCCGAACGCGCCTTTGCCCCCAACGGCACGACCCTGCGCCGGCTGATCGAGATGGAGCTCCACCTCGTGAGCCCCGGCGGACTGCTCGCGCCGTGGGACCACTATGGCTGGCAGCCGGCGGTCAACGTCTCCCCCTTCAGCCTCCTCGCGAGCCTCACGGGCGACCCGGCGTATCTCTCGCTGATCGAGGCGCTCGACACGTGGACCGATCCGGGGGGGCTCGCCTGGGGCAAGGACGACCCCATGTGGACCCTGATCTGGTGGCCCGACGCATTCCAGGACCACCCGGACGGGGACCTGCCGGCCGAGCTGTTCGGCTGGTTCCTGCCCAAGACCGGGGCGGCGCTCGACGACTGCGAGCGCCGCGCGCGGCTCATGCAGGTCTGGGACGCGTGCGCCGACTCCATCGCCGGCCTCGGCCGCGCCCAGGTCAATCCGAACCACGTGATGCTCGACGTGGGCGGCCACCCCGTGTTCCAGGACGGCGTCCCGCCCAAGGGCCAGAACCCGTGGCCCCTTCCCGAAGACAAGATCCTGGCCACGATCGGCGAGGAGGAGAAGAAACGTCACGCGCACTACTGCAGCTCCACGCGCGGGAGCTTCGACTGGACGAGCTTCATCGCGGGCATGGCGCCCGGTCTGCCGTGCGCGGCCAACTGCGTGGTCGTGGACGCTGAGACCTGGCACTACCCGGGCGCCTCCCGCGTGGGACGGGCCGAGTTCTACGCTGCGCAGGACGGCTTCCAGGCCGTAACCGCCGACAGCGCAGCCTTCTACCGACCGCGCTACGACGTGCGCCGGATGCGGCGGACCTCGCTCTGGACGCCGGACGGGTTCGGCCTGATCCTGGACACGATCGAGGCCGACTCCGGGCACGCCTGGACCTGCCAGTTCCACCTGCGGCCCTTCGTGGCGGTGGAGGGCGCGGGCGCGCGGCTCGCGATTCCCGACGGCCCGCAGATTCGCTTCGCCTGGGACGGCGACCCCGACGTCTCGGTCACGGACGAGCCCGGCTTTCCCAACCGGTACGAGGAGAAGAGCCAGCGGCTCGACCTCACGCAGCGAGGCAGCGCCGTACAGTTCGCCTTCCTGATCGCACCGGGCGCCGCAACCGCGTCGATCTCCCGCGCAGGCGATGCGGTCACGGTCACGATCGACGGCCGCACGCATGAGCTCACGGTAGAACGTTTCGAGAACGCGCCCGCGTTCGTGTACGAGGGCATAGAGCTCTCTGCCAGCGCGCCCGTAGACTGCCGGCCGGATGTGGGCGAGCGTGAAGACATCACCGCGGACCGCGACCTGCAGGACCCGGCG
Organism: uncultured Planctomycetaceae bacterium; assembly: GCA_964496245.1. GTDB lineage: Bacteria > Planctomycetota > SZUA-567 > SZUA-567 > SZUA-567 > CAZBZG01. The sequence continues at coordinate 4,647 of CAZBZG010000134.1, forward strand.
CTCGCGCGCCTAGTCGCGTGGAACGCGCCCGAGACGCCGGGCGGCGCATCCGCGCTCGCGCGCGAGGACGCGTGCTTCGCCCAGACCAAGGCGGCCGAGCCGGACATCGACCTGTTGCTTCGCGAACTCGAACGCGGGGACTGGCCCGTGGCGGTTGCTGCCGCAGATGCGCTGGGCCTGGTGGACGCGAAGCAGGCGGCCCCCGCTCTGCGCCAGCGGCTCGAAGCCGAGCACGCGGTCCCGCCGGAGACCCTGTATCCGCCGCTCGATGAGGGCGGCGAAGCTGAAGCCAAGCGATGGCGTCTCAAGGCCGCGCTCGTCGCAGCCCTCGGCCGGCTCGGCGACCGCGAGAGCGTGCCCCTGCTCGGCCGCATCATCGCGGACAACACCGATCCCTACATGGTCTGCAGCACGGCCTGCCAGGCGCTGGGCCGCATCGGCGGACCAGACGCGCTCGCAGCCGTGCGGCCTGCGCTTCAGGAAACCGAGATCAACTGCCGCATGCGCGCCCGGCACGCGGTGGCCAAGCTGGAAAGCGAGGCGTAGCAGCCCGCGGTGGGGTTGCTGAGGAACCTCCTTGCCTGGCCCGCCATCGCCGGAAGCGACGGCGGCTGCGGATCCGGCGAAGGTCTGTCGCGGTCCTGCAGCAACAGGACCCTCCGCCATCCATTGGAATCGGCATCGGGACCGGAACGAACCCGACGGTCCCGCTCCCGACCCCGATCGGCTGTTGCCCTCGGCGGGCGCCCTTGCCCCCCCCCTCACCCCTCGCGGCTGCCCACGCGGTCCATGAGCGCCTGAAAGCCGTAGTGGGCCATGAGGTTGTCCAGCAGCACGAGCGCGGTGAAGGACTCGGCCACCGGCCAGATACGGCCCACGATGGTGGGATCGCGCCGGGTGATGGCCGACAGCTCCGTGTTCTCGAGCGTGTACTTGTCGATCGTGGTCTGGGCCTTGTCGATGGTGGGGGTCGGCTTGACCGCGAGGCGCGCGATCACGGGCTCGCCCGTGGACACGCCGCCCGTGATGCCGCCGGCGTTGTTCGAGTCGAAGACCACGCGGCCGTCTTCGGCGTGCATGCGGTCGTTGGAGTCGTACCCGGTCATGTCCTTGACCGCGAACCCGGCGCCCACCTCCACGCCCTTGATCGCGCCGATGCCGAGCATGCGGCCGAGCTCGGCGTCGAGCTTGGCGAAGACCGGTTCGCCCAGGCCCGGCGGCACGCCCAGGGCCACGACCTCGACCACGCCGCCCGAGGAGTCGCCGGTCTCGGTGATCCGGTTGCAGGCGTCGAGCATGGCCTGGGCTGCATCGACATCGGGGCAGTTCACCACGTGATGCACGCCGTATTGTTCGCGGATGGCGTCGGGCTCGAATGCGGGCGTCTTGGCACGGATGTCCTCGATCTCCTGCTCCACCTCGGCCAGCACCCGCATCTTCTCCAGGAAGCGCATCTCGTCCTTGATGCGCCCCTTGACGTAGATCTCCTGGAAGAACGGATCGTGGTCGCAGCGCATGCGCTTGTAGTTCTCGTAGGAGGTGTGCGCAGCCTCCAGGTCGACCTCGGGGCAGCGCACGCCCGCGGCCTCGCGGATGAAGCAGAAGACCCGGATGCCGCACTTGGCCAGGATCCTGCGGGCCACGGATCCGGCGGCCACGATCGTGCTGGTATAGCGGCCGCTGAAGATGCCCGCGCCGATGGCGTCGTCCGCAGGCCCGTACTTCTGGAAGGTGGCGTAGCTCGCGTGCCCCGGCCGCGGGGTGCGGTTGGTGTCCTGGTACTGCTTGATGTGGATGAAGTGCCGATCGAGGTTGGGGATGAGCACGGTCAGGGGCGTGCCATTGGTGAGCCCGGCGTTGCCGCCTCCCTCGACCGTGTCGGCCGCGTTCACCCCGCAGTAGACCACGGGCAGATCCGGTTCCTTGCGGGGGCTCGAGAGCTCGTCCGCGCCCGGTTTGCGCAGCAACAGATCGCTGTAGATCTCCCGTTCGCGAATCTCGAGGCCAGGCGGCACCCCCTGCAGGGTGGCGCTCAGGCCGTTCTGGTACGAGCCGCCGGAAACGGTCACCTGGAAGAGCCGTCCGAGATGGCATCCGATCATGCGTGCATCCTTGTGCTGTGCGGCCCGCTGCTGGCGCGAGCCGCTTCCCTCCTCTCGCACCCGGACCTGCGCTGCCGCCTCCGGCAGCTTCCGGGCGCCCCTCGGCGATCGTATTGTGGGCCGGGACTCCCGCCTGTCAAGGCTGCGGCACGGGAACCACGGGGTGCGCCTGCGCGCCGACCCGGTCGGGGTCCACGGATGGTTCCGGCGGCTCGGCGCCTTCGGGCTCTTCGAGCTCCGGGATCCCGTCGTCCGGAAACGCTTCGCCGCGAGCCCCGGGCGGCTCCCACCCGCGGCCCACCGAGTGCAGCACCCGCGCGTAGGCGGTGCGCGCATTGGCCACGGTCCTGAGGTGGCGACTGCGCGCCAGGAAGGAACGGATCTCGGCCTCGATCACCTTGCCGCCATGCGCCTTGCCCTGTTCGGCCGCATCGCGCGCCGCCTGGGCGAGCGCGGCGCGCTTCTGCGCGACCGTGCGGATGAGCGCGTGCTGCCGCTCCTGGCTCTGGTACTCGATCACGGCCAGGTGCAGCTGGCTCAGGATGCCCACGGCCAGCGCAGCCCGTTCGCCTGCGGTGAGTTCTGCGCGCAGCCTGGCCGCGCGCCGCTCGGCCAGGCGCTGGGGGATGGCCAACAGATTCCAGCTCGCGCGCAGGCCCGCGCTGTACCAGTCGTTGTAGTAGAGGTACTTGTTCCGGTCGGTGTCGTAGCGCACGAACGCAGCCGGGCTCGGGAAGAGCTCGGCCAGGGCCACGCGCGCCTCTTCGCGCGAGATGCGCTCGGCCAGGTCTTTCTCGCGCAGCTCGGGCCGCTTGAGCAGGGCTTCGGCCTCGAGCTGCTTGAGGGGCGTCTCCAGGCGGGGGAGCGGTCCGTTTAGGGGAAACGCGGCCAGGTCGATCTGCGCGCCGGGCGGCACGCCCAGGGTCTCGGCGAGCTCGGCGACCGCGGTGCGGGCTTCCTCGCGCGCGCCTTCCAGGCGGACGCGATACTCCAACAAGGGCGCTTCGCGTTCGAGCGCCTCGACCTTGGAGATCGCCCCCTTCTCGCGCGCGGTATCCACCTGTCCGAGCAGCTTTAGGATGGCCTGGTCGACCTGTTCGGCGTGGCGGGCCACAGCCTGGGCTGCGGCCGCGCGCCAGTAGCGGCGGGTGACCTTGAGCACGAGGCTCTGACGCGCGCGCGCGAGCCGCATCCGGGCGGCCGCCACTTCGTCCGCAGCCTGGCGGTTGCGCAGGAATCCCACGCCAAAGTCGAGCAGGTTCCACAGGGCGGACGCGTGGAGCCGGCGCGTGGTCTTTTCCGAGGAGACCGAAACCTCGTTGGTGAGCCGGCCGGTCAGGAGATCCTTGGATTGCTGGGCCGGCACTTCGGAGCGCCGGCTGGCTTCGGCGTTCACCATGAGCGAGGGGAGCATGTCGAGCCGCGCCTGGGTGGCGAGTTCTTCCTGGAACCTCCGTTCCTGTTCGGCTGCCCAGACCGCGAGGTTGTGCGCGAGCGCGTAGCGCACAGCCCCGTCGTACGTGAGCGGCCGCGGCGGCGGATCCGCGCGTGCGGCCTGAAACTCGAGGTCGCGACCCACGTTCCGCTGCCGCAGCGCCTCGGGCGAGAGGCGCTCGCCACACCCGGCAGCGAGCAGGGCGGTCAGCACCAGCGCTGCGAGCGGTGTGGACGCGCACAAGCGCGCCCCTCCGTGCCTCAGCGACCGTTTGTGCAGCATCGCCATCCTACTCCCCGCCCGCCTGCGCCGTGGTCTGCCTGTCGGGCACGCAGGCCAGGCGGAAGCCCAGGAACTTGTACCGGTTCTTGCTGTGCGCCCAGCTGCGGTAGGCCGAGCGGCAGTGCTCGGCCAGGTTGAGACAGCCACCCCCGCGGATCACCCGCCGGCCGACTGGCGCGCGACACCAGGGATTCTCGAAGTCCCCCTCGAGGTAGAAGTTCGGGTCGAACGCGTCCCAGCACCACTCGGACACATTGCCGTGCATATCGTACAGCCCCCAGGGGTTGGGCGCCTTCCGGCCGACCGGGTGCACCCGGCGGCCGCTGCTGAAGAGATACCACGCCGCGCGCGCCACGTCCGCGGTCGTGCGGCCGGTGTAGAAGGGCGTGGCCGTGCCCGCGCGGCAGGCGTACTCCCATTCGGCCTCGGTGGGGAGGCGAAACCGGAAGCCCTCGGGCGCCCGGCGGTTGATCCTGGGCAGAAACGCTTCCTGGATGTCGTGCCAGGAGACTTCGCGCACGGGCTGCTCGGCCGCGTCGGACCCGGGCGTTTCGCCGCGCGGGAGCGTGTCCGTGACCGCATGCCACTCGGCTTCCGTGATCTCGCGCGGACTCAGGTAGAACGGCCGGGTCAGCTTGACGCGATGGAGGTACTCGGTGCCCGCGCGCTCGGTCTCCTCGGGCGGACTGCCCATGACGAACGCGCCGGGCGGGACCAGCACGAGCGCGAGCTCGACATCTCCGTTCAGGGAAATTGTGCGGCGCACCGGGAGTCCGTGCTGCGCGGCCGCCTGCTGCTGCCGCTTGCGCGCCGCATCCGCGTCAAAGGTCCACCAGGCGTTGTCGCGCAAGAGGCCGGCTTCCGCCAGCTCGTCGTGCGCCTCGGCAGCCATGAGCTCGGCCGCCTTGGCGCGCGCCGTGGCCTGTTCCTCGCGCGACTCAGCCCGCATCAGGGCCTCGAGGGTCTCGACCGCCCGGACCTCGGCAGCCCGCGCCTTCTCCCGCTCGACCTCGGCCACGCGGCGCTGCTCGGCCTCGGCTTCGCGGGCCCGCCGCGCGCGCAGGGCCTCGCGTTCGGCGCGGCGCTGCTCCTGGCGGGCGACCTGTTCGGCGGACCGGGCCCGCCGGCTCTCCTGCCGCTCCTTTGCTTCGGCCCGGCGGGCGCGCATGCTCTCCTGGTAGATCAGGATGCAGGCGCCGGCCAGGATGGCGATGATCGCGGCCGCAAGCCCCACAGCCGTGCGTTTGAGGACTCGGAGCCGCCGCAGGCGGGCCTCGCGCTCCTGCTGGGCTTCGCGTATCTGGTGGGCGAACCGGGCGTGATCGGCGCGGTCGGCGTCGAGCAGCGATCCGGCCAGGTCGTAGTCGCCCTTGGCGAACGCGTTCTCAGCGTACGCGAGCTGGGCCACAGCCAGGTGCTCGCGGGCGCGCTCGTTCGCGTCCCAGAGCTTGAGCGCTTCGCGGAAGCCGTAAAGCGCTTCGCTGAAGTCATCGTACGTGCCGCTGGTGCGCGCACGGTTCAAGGCGTCCTCAGCCAGCTCGCCCATGCGGATGCTCTGCTCGTGGTCCAGGTAACTCCGCACGGCCTGCTGGAGGTCCTGCACGGCCGGGTACCGGTCGGCCGGGTCGGTCGCCATAGCCTTGAGCGCGATGTCGAGCAGTTCGCCCTTTTTCTCGGTGGGGCGGATGCGGTTGTTGGCTGCGTGCACCAGGCAGCCGATCACCTGGTCGCCGCCGTGCGGCGCGCGGCCGCTCAGGATCTCGTAGAGGATGGCGCCGAGCTGGTAGATGTCGCTGCACGTGCCGATGCGGTCTGCGTCGGCACGCGCCATCTCGGGCGCCATGTAGGCGGGCGTGCCGCCGGCGGCTGTCGCGCGGGTAAGGGGTTCGGCCTTGGCGCCTTCGCGCACGGCCGCGGCCAGGCCCCAGTCCATGAGCACGACTTCGCCGTAGGCGCCGAGCATGACGTTGTGGGGCTTGAGGTCCCGGTGGATGATGCCTTTGGCGTGCGCGTAGGCCACGGCGTCGGCCACGTCGAGCAGGATCTCCAGATTCTGCTGCAGGCTCTTCCTGCGGATCTCCTGGCTCCAGGGCGTGCCCTGGACCCGCTTCATGGCGTAATACAGCCGGCCCTCGGGCCCGGCGCCGAGGTCGTGGATGGGCACGATGTTCGGGTGATCCAGGTCGCTCGTGACCGCGGCCTCGGCCAGGAACTTGGTGCGCTGCTGGGGGTGGGTCGCCAGATGCGGCTTGATCATCTTGAGCGCGATGATGCGGTCGACCGAAGCCTGGCGGGCTTCGTAGACCATGCCCATGCCACCTTCGCCCAGCAGCGACCGGACTTCGAAGTCCGCGGGCGCAGCCGCCGCCTCGCCCGGCTGGCTGATGGCTTTCTCGGTCACGCGCAGGTGCGTATGGACGGACTCGACCGAGGAGGCCGGCTTGATGCGTCCGTCGGGCCGCGAGTCGTCCGCGAAGTGCTCGCCCCACAGGGTCTTGATCTCATCAGCCGTGGCCGTCTTGGTGCCCGGCCGGTGAAGGCCCTCGTCCGCTTCCGCCGCAGGTCCGGTGTCGCTGGCGGCCGGGGTGAAGGCTTCTCCGTGGAAGCCATCTCCATCTTCCGCAAACGAATCCGTGGAATCCTCCGGCGGCTTCGGGGCGTCGGCCTTGCCGCCCCTGCCGCCGGTCGCCAGCACGCAGCCGCACGCCGGGCACGTGCCGCCCGGCGGCCTGGGCTGGGGCAGTTCCTGCTGGCAATGGGGGCAGCGGGCCATACGCCGGATTCCCCTGGCTGATCCGTCCCGAACGCGCCAAGTCTCCTGCAGCGCCGAGCATAGGACAGAAGTTCCCGCCTGGCAAGCCCTATATCCCGCCCGCAACCGAAAACCAAAACGCGGAGCCGGCGCAGGCAGCCCCCGCACGCGCGGTCAGCAGAAGAACGCGTCCGGCGTCCCCGGTGCGGCGGTCCCTGTCCTCAGGGGCCCTGCACCTCGGCACTGCGCGGAGCGCGAGCATGCCAACGGACTGCGCACCCAAGAGCCGCGGGGACACGGTTCCGCAGACGGTTCCGGGTTCCGGGGGTTCCGTCCGCGGGTTCCGGACGCGGGTTCCGGGGACAGTATATTTAATTCGACTGCATCGCTCTGTCCAGCCATGCTGCCTTCATAGCACGTATCGCACGGGTCGTGGCTCCTCACCTTCCGCATCATGTGACGCAACGCGGCAACCGCCGCCAGACGACGTTCTTTGAGGATGGCGATTCTCGGCTCTATCTGGACCTGCTTGCTGCAAAATGTGCTCGGCGCGGGCCGAGGTGTGGGCGTACTGCCTCATGCCCAATCATGTGCACCTGCTTGTGGTGCCGGCCACTGTCGATGGCTTGCGTGGCGCCATAGCGGATGCACATTGCCGGCACACGCGAGCCGTGAACGTCCGCAAGGGCTGGCGGGGTCATCGATGGCAGGAGCGGTTTGCATCCTTTTCCTCTGGATGAGGACCGCTTGCTGGCAGCCGCGCGATACATCGAAC
>CAZBZG010000135.1:0-11901 GCA_964496245.1 uncultured Planctomycetaceae bacterium
TGGGGCTGCACAAGACCTATCTGTCCCAACGAGAGTGAAGTGGATATCCCCTATGGGCGATACAGGTCTCGGGGTAGTTCTTGTCCTGGTTGCGCGGGCCGCAGGCCGCTTCCAGGGCCCAGCGGTTCTCCCAGTCGTAGAGGATGGCGACCTCGGGGGCGACGGACGTGCCCACCACGGGATCCAGTTGGGCCAAGATCCGGCCGAGGTCGGCCACGTCCTGGAAGACGCGCGTGTGTTCATGCCCTACGTGATCGACAACGGCGCCGTGGAATTTCTCAGTTGATCCGCGGCTCTTGCGCCACTGAAAGTACTGGATCGTGTCCGATCCGTGGGCCACGGCCTGGAGCGAGCTGAGACGGTGCATGCCGGGCCGCTTGGGCCGGCCCACAGCCATCCAGTTCGTCATGCTGGGGGTGGACTCCATGAGCATGAACGGCTTGCCGCGCTTGAGCGAGCGGTTGATGTCGTGCACGAATGCGATCGAGGACGCGATCTGGCTGTCGTCGGGTTGGCTGTGCCAGCGCGGGTAGCTGTCCCAGCTGATCACGTCCACGTGCGGCGCGAACTTCCAGTAGTTGAGCCCGGGGTAGAGCCCCATCATGTTGACCGTCACGGGGATGTCCGGCGTGATGCGGCGCAGGGGCGCGCTTTCGCAGCGGAAGAAGTCCACGGTCTGGTCGGTGACGAACCGCTTCCAGTCGAGCATGAGTCCGTGAACCGATCTGTCGAGCGTGTCGATCTGCTCCCAGTCGGTGTAGCGATGGGACCAGAAGGTGGTCCACCAGGCCCGGTTCAGCGCGTCGAGGGTTCCGTAGCGGGCCTGGAGCCAGGAGCGGAAGGCGGCCCAGCAGAGGTCGCAGAAGCACTCGCCGCCGTATTCGTTGGAGACGTGCCAGACGAGCAGGGCGGGGTGATCCTTGTACCGCTCGGCCAGGCGGGTGTTGATCCCTGTGATCTTGTCGCGATAGACGGGCGACGTCGGGCAGTGATTGTGCCGGCCGGCCTGGGGCTGGCGGCGGCCCTCGGGCGTGACCCGCCGCACCTCGGGGTACGTATGGCCGAGCCACGCGGGCTTGGCGCCGCTCGGCGTGGCGAGCACGGCATAGGCGTCGTTCGCCGCCAGGTTGTCCATGACCCGGTCCATCCAGTCGAAGGCGAAGACGCCTTCTTCGGGCTCGAGCATGGCCCAGGAGAAGATGCCCACGGACATGGCGTTGCACCCGGCGAGTTTCATCAGCCGCATGTCTTCGTCCCACACGCCGGGCGTATCGATCCACTGTTCGGGGTTGTAGTCGCCGCCGTGGAGCATGTGGGGGCACTTGGGGTGGATGGGGCCGTGGTCGAGAGGCATGCGGTCTCCTTTGGGGGCGGAGGCGGCTGCGGCCGGGCAGCCGCCGGATCAGCGGGGCGCGGACGGCGCCGGTGCGTCGGCCGGGCCCGGAGGCGCGTGGCTGTCGCCGCCGAGAAAGCGGAGCACGGCGCGGGCGGCATTCGCGCTCGCGTCCCCTTCGCCGAAGGTCCTCCGAAGGTCGGCCAGATCCTGACGCATGGCGGCTGCGTGGTCCGGCTCGGTGAGGAGCCGGCCTATCTCCTCGGCCAGGCGGACGGACGCGGCTTCTTCCTGGAAGAACTCGGGCACGATCTCGCGCCCGGCCATGAGGTTGGGGAGCGCAAACCAGGGAGCGCGGACCCAGGCGCGTGCGAGCTTGGCGGTGAGCCAGTTCGTACGATAGAGTACGACCATGGGCTTCTGCAGGAGCGCGGCTTCGAGCGTCGTGGTACCGCTCTTGGCGAGGACCGCGTCGCTCGCAGCTAGGAGCTCATGACTGCGTTGTTCGATGATCGGAAGCTCCGGCGGGAGGTCCGCGATCGCAGCCAAAGCTTCTCGGTGAACGCCGGGAGCGGCCGACAGGGCAAACCGGGCGTCCGTGTCCGCGAGTCGGCTGAGGGTCTCGCGCATGAGCGGGAGATGGCGGCGCAGCTCTTTGTGTCGGCTGCCCGGAAACAGGGCCACCAGCTTGTCGGCAGGGGCCAGACCCAGCTCCGCACGGAGGGCGGATCCGTCGGGCGCTTCGCGCAGCCGGTCGAGCGTGGGGTGTCCCACGTAGGTGGCCTGCACCCCGCGTTCGCGGAACCAGGTTTCTTCGAACGGCAGGATGCAGAGGAGTTCGTCCACGTACGCCGCTAGCTGCCGCACGCGGCTCTCGTGCCAGGCCCAGGCCGTGGGGGCGATGTAGTAGAGCACGGGACACGCAGGCGCGCGGCGCTTGATGGCCCGGGCCAGGCGGAGGTGGAAGCCGGGATTGTCCACGAGAATCACGGCGTCCGGACGGTTGGCGCACACGTGGTCGACCGCGCGGCGGGCTGCGCGCCAGAAGAAGGGCACGTGTTCGAGCACCTCCACGAAGCCCATGACCTGGTGGTCCGTGGTGTCGACCAGAAGTTCGACGCCGGCATCGCGCAGCACCTGGCTGCCCATGCCCGTGGCGCGCGTGTCTGGCGCGAGCGTACGGAAGGCGCCGAGCAGGCGTGCGGCGTGGGCTTCGCCCGAGAGTTCGCCGGTGGAGATGTAGAGATGCGGACTCATCCCAGGCGTGTCCCCGCGTCCAGGTTGGCGCCGCGTACGAACGCGGGCCCCGTCATGGTCGACCGACCTTCTGGGCGGACCGCATCCAGCCGGAGCGCTCCATCTCCGCACTGGACGATCAGTCCCTGCTTGGGATCCGCGCGCACCACGGTTCCGGGTAGCAGCGATTCGTTCGCCGCGGCGTCGGGCAGGGAGACCGCGAGCACGGTCAGGCGGCGGCGTCCCTTTGGCGCGGGCACGAAGGTATACGCGAGGGGCCAGGGCTGGAACGAGCGAACGCGGCGATCGATGTGAGCGCGCGACGCGGACCAGTCGATCTCCCCGGCTTCCTTTTTGAGCTTGGGCGCCTTGGTGGCCTGCGCTTCTGTCTGGGGGAGGGGGCATTCCCGGCCTTCGGCAATGGCGGCGACCACCTCGAGGACCAGGGACGCGGCCACGGGGGCGAGGCGATCGAGGAGCGCGCCGCTCGTGTCGTCCGGCTGGATGGGCACGACGCGGCGGCCGAGCATCTCGCCCGCGTCGAAGCGTTCGTTGAGGCGGAACGCGGTCACCCCGGTTTCGGTCTCGCCGGCCAGAATCGCGTGCGGTACGGGCGCGGCCCCGCGGTACTTGGGGAGCAGGGAGGCGTGCGCATTGATGCAGCCGTGCGTGGGCACGGCGAGCATATCCGGCGGGATCAGATGGCCGTAGGCCACGACCACGGCGAGGTCGGGCTCGACCGCCTCGAGCAGGGGGGTGGCTGCGCCCCGCTTGAGGGTTGCCGGTTGGACCAGATCCAAGCCGTGCGCTTGGGCGCAGTGCTTGACCGGGGTCACGCGCTCCTGTCGGCCGCGCCCGGCCGGACGGTCGGGCTGCGTGAACACGCGCGCCACCGTGTGGTCGCTCGCGAGGAGCGCCTCGAGCGTGGGCACGGCGAACGCGTCGCTTCCCAGGAAGACCAGGCGCACAGGAGGCTCCTCGCTTGGATCCACGCGGCAGCGCCGGGACGCAGGCGCGCTCCGTCAGGACCAGGGCTTCCAGATCTGCTCGTTGGGCTCGATGCGGAAGACGCGGAAACGCTGGATGTCCGCCATGACGTCCGAGCCGATCAGGCGGAAGCCGAACTTGCCGGTGTCTGGAATCGGGTACGCGGACGTGTCGCGGTCGATACAGCCGTGGGCGTAGGTGCCGTCCACGAAGAGCTGGAGACTCCCGCGGTCCTTGATCAGGCGCAGATGATAGGTGCGATGGATCTCACAGCACGGGTCGATGCCGTGGCCGACGAGCAACGCCCCGGGGTTCCGCCGCCAGTTCGAGGTTTCGGTGTGTTCGCCCTTGTCGTTGAAGCGGCTGACCGAGACGTGGTAGCTCTGTAGACCCCAGTCGGCCGAGAAGTAGTTGCGCATGATGCCTTCTCGCTCGGGCAACCGGTCGCGGTCCTCGATCAGATCCTCGCCCTGCAGGCCGCGGATGGCGAGGTAATTGATCATCAGGCCGCCGTGGCTGCGGATGCAAGCGTCGTACTCGACGCAGACCGGGTCGGGCAGATCGTGGCGAAAGAAGGCCATGCAGCCGCGTCCGCCCTGCTGGCTGGCGAAGCAGTGGAGGCGCATGCCGCCATCGGGAGCTGGCTGGAGTTCGCCGACGCCCTCGTGGTGCCAGGCGCTGAAGTCGTCCAAGTCGTCCTCGTGGAGGCACGGGCCGTTGTCGTACGGAATGGGCATGACGGGTTCCCTCCTGTCTGCGGTCGGAAAATCACTCCTGCGATGCGGTCTGAAGCCGACGGCTGCGGGCGTACGCGGCCAGGGTCTGGCGGGCGACCGCATCCCACGTGAAGGCCGTCTCCGCAGCCACGCGGCCATTGCGCCCCATCCACCGCAGGTGGTCGAAATCCTCGAAGAGCCCGTGGATGGCTGCGGCCACGGCTTCAGGATCGAGGGAAACCAGGAATCCGTTGGTCCCGTCCAGGACGGGTTCGGCGGCCCCGCCGACGCGAGAGGCCACCACGGGTTTGCCCGCCGCCCAGGCGGAGAGGGGAACGATGCCGAAGGGGTCCGTGCGGCTGGGTGCGCAGACCAGGTCGCAACTCCGGTAGAGCGCGATCAGGTCGTGGAAAGGCTTCCAGCCCACGAACCGCACGGCGTGCTGTACGCCGAAGCGATCCGCCTCCTTTTCGAGGTGCTCGCGCAGCCTGCCTTCTCCCACCAACACGAACCGCGCCTCGGGATTCGTTTCCAGTACAGCGGGGGTGGCTTCGAGCAGGAGGTCCGGGCCCTTGCGGTATTCGAGGGACCCCACGAAGAGGACCATGGGTGCCATGGGGTCGAGGCCGATGGATTGCTTGACGTCGCCCGGGTCGGATGCGTCGCGGTCGAACGGGTCGAGGTCGATGCCCTGGTAGATCAGGGCGGTCTTCCAGTCCGGACTGTGGTAGAGCGTCTCCACCTGGTACCGCACCTGCTGGTTGACCACGATGAGGGTGTCGGCCGCTTCTACGGCCGTGTGCTCCAGCCGGCTGATCCGACGGGCGTCTCCGGTCTTCGGCCATTCGCCGGAGCGGCCCCATTCGGTCGTGTGGAAGGTTACGGCCAGGGGCGCCGCGCCCTCGCCCTTGAGGCGGAGGCCGGCCGGAAGGGGAAGCCAGTCGTGGCAGTGTACGAGATCGAACCGCCCGTAATGGGATTCCGCCTCGTGCAGGTAGTGGAGGAACGAAGGGGCCATGGACTCGGCCATTTCGTCCACGAAATTGTCCCGCGGTTCGAACGGGCAGCGGTGATAGAAGACGCCGAACACGTCGTCGAACAGGCGCTGGCCCTTGCCGAGCCGCGTGAAGACGTGGACTTCGTGGCCTTGGCGCGCGAGCGCAGCCGCCAGGTCGGAGACGTGGACGCCCACGCCACCGACCGGGACGGCGTGCTTGGCTTCCCACGAGAGAAACGCGAGGCGCATGCGCGGACTCCTGCTGATGGAACGCGGCCATGATACGGTCTTTGCACGCGCGGGGCAAGCGGAGAGTGAAAGAGGACGCTTTGCTGTCTGCCGGAGCGCCGGGCGGGGGCGTAGAGCCAGGGGAACGATCGCCAGCTTGACAGAGCCGGGGCGCACGACTATAACGGGCGGTACGGAGAGGCGGGGGCGGGCCATACCGCCGGCAGCGCAGGCGCAGGAGAAGCTTGTGATCGTTCGAACCGTTGTGTGCGTGTTGACCGTATTGAGCGGCTGTTCCCTGACGTACGCCGGCGAGACCGATCACGAGGACGAAACCGAGGCCATCACCTTTCAGCGCAATCTCGCCGAAGGCGCGGAGTTTTTGGAGCAGGGGACCAAGAGCGGACAGACGCGGGCGCTCGCGCGTTTCAAGGCTGCCCGGGCCCAACGGCCCGAGAGCGGCGAAGCGTACTACTGGATGGGACTGACCTATTCGGACATGCAGAACTACGACCTGGCGGCCCGGCACGCGGAGAAGGCGACGCTGTGCGACCGCAACCTTGCGCGCGCGTGGCTCCTCTGGGGGCAGAGCCTCCTCTACCTGCGGCAGTGGGACGCGGCCAAGGCGAAGCTGGACCGCGCCCACCAGCTCAATGCCGACGATCCGCTGGTCAGCTACAATCTGGGGCGCTGCTACTTCCATGGATACGACAATGTCAATGACGCGCTGTATCTCTTCAAGGAGACGGTTCGGCGCATCGGAGATCCCAATCGCGCCGGACGACTGGGCCGCATCTATCTGCAGGCAAAGCTCTACGTGGGGGCTTGCTGCCTGCAGAAGGACATGATCCTGGCGGCCATCAGCGCCTTCAAGGACGTGCTCAAGCAGGACAAGGCGAATCTGGATGCCCGGTTCCGGCTGGGGGTGGCCTATCGGCTGAACGACCGGATCTCGGAGGCCGAGCGCACCCTGGCCGTGGTGCTGCGCCAGCAGCCGCGGCATTGCGAGGCACTGCTGCAGCTGGGGCATATCTACGTGGTGGACCGCCCGAACCGCCGCCTGGCGGAATACTACCTGGGCGCGTACCTGCGGGCTGCGCCTGTGGGACACGCGTGGCGCGAGCGGGTGAAGGCGTATCTGGCAGAGAGCGAAAAGGCGGCTGCGGGCGCGGAGGTCCGCCCGGTACGGGACGCCGATCCGAACGAACGCTAACAGTCCCCCCCCCGGCCGCATTGAAGCCCGGACGGGGACCCCACGGAACCGCATATGGCCACCATCCGCGAGGCGCGCGATCGGGACGCCGAGCCGTTGCGCGACCTGTTCGTGCGCGTCTACGGCGAGGACTATCCCTACCCGGGCTTCTACGACACCGAGTGGATCAAGAAGGCCGTCTACGACGACTTCAACCTTTTCCTCGTGGCCGAGGCGGACGGGGAACTCGTGGCCTCGGGCACGGTGATCCTCAATGCCGGGGGCCTGAACGACCTCATGGGCGAGGTCGGACGCCTGGTCGCCTCCCCGAGCAAGAAGGCCCGCGGCGCTGCGCGGGAGGTGGTGGCCGGACTCCTGGAGCGGATCGAGAAACGCGTGGCTTTCGCGTTCAGCGAGACGCGTACCATCCATCCGGGCGCCCAGCGGCTGAGCGAGGAATTCGGCTGGTCGCCCGTAGGGTTCCAACCGCTCAAGTATCAGCTCACCCGGCGCGAGAGCATGGTGGTCTACGCGCACCTCCAGCCGCTTGCGGTCGAACTCCGGCGGAACAACCCGCGCGTGATCCCCGAGGTCGCGGCCCTCGCGCAGACGGCGCTCCATGGCACGGGGCTTCCCGCAGACGTGATCGTGGAAGACGAGACCGAGGGCTACCCCACGGGCGAGGGCGTGGTCATCGAACGGCTGGAAGAGCGCGGCGTGACGCCGCTCTTGCGCATCGAGCGGGGACGGGTGACGAATCGCGAGGTCTTCGGCAATTTCAGCCTGGCCCGCGGTTTCTTCAACATCGCCAACTCGAACACACAGTACCTGGTGGCCCGCGACGGGCAGGCCGTGCTCGGTGCGGTGGGGTTCACGTGGGACCCGATCGACAGCAAGCTGCGCGTCTTCGAATTGATCGAGTTCGACGAGACGGTCAAGGGGTACCTGCTGGCGCGTGTCGACCAGTTCGCCCGCGAAGAGTTCCACGCCGCCTACGAGGAGGTAGATGTCTCGGCGTACTCGCCCAAGATCCAGCGCACGCTCGAACGCCTGGGCTTCGTGCCCGTGGCGTACTGTCCGAGCATGGTCTTCGAGAACGTGGAGCGGCTGGACGTGGTGCGCATGGCCAAGATCAACGTACAGTACGACCTGGGGCGCATGCGGCTGCGGCCGGGCCCGGCGCGCATCCGGGAGATTGTCGAGCGCGGGCTCGAAGACCGGCTGCTCGGCATGGAGATCACCCAGGCCACACGCGGCGTGGAGATCTTCCGGGGACTGCCGGACGGGGACCTCTACCATCTGGCGCGCATCGCGCGGGTCGACAGCTACGAAGGCGGGACGCAGCTCATCCGCCAGGGCGAGGACACGGACCAGATCTACATCCTCGTGGACGGAGCGGCCGAAGCCCGGTCTGCGGGGCGCACGCTCGGACGGATCGATCCGGGCGCGATCTTCGGGGAGATGGGCCTCGTGGAGCACACCAAGCGCTCGGCCGACGTGGTCTTGACCGAGAACGCACGCGTGATCGAGATTCCCATCACCCGGCTGACCCGCCTCATGGAAGCCCACCCGCGGCTGGGGTACGTTGTGATGCAGAACCTGGCGGGCTCGCTCAGCCAGAAACTGCGCGCGGCGAGCCGTTGAATCCTCTGTTCATCTTTCCGAAGTCGATCAGTACAGCTGCGGCAGGGCCTCTTCGGTCTTGGATTCCGGCTCGCGGCGGGCAGGAGCAGGAGCAGGAGCACGAGTGCCCCGTTCCTGCGGCAGCGGCGGGCTGGAGGGGTGTGGCTCGCTGCCGGGCGAGAGGCGTACCGGGTCGGGCGAGGGAATCGCCGAGTAGGCTTTGTCGCGGGTCTCTCCGGTGATGGGATTGCGTTGCGCGCGTCGATCGGCTGCGGAGCGGGGAGCGGGGTCTTTAGCAGGCGCGCGGTCGGGCTGGCGCGCCGTGCGGGTGGGCGGCGTGAGCTGCCGGGTGCCCGCGCGCGGCCGGCGGAAGGCCGGATCTTCGAGAATGTTCTGCCGGACCGAGACCCCGTAGCGTTGGGCCTCGGCCACCGACCGGGCATCGATGTCGCCCGTGGACCAGATCTCCACGCGGCGCGCGCCCACGCGGCGCCCGGCGGCCACCGCAGCTTCGATGCTCGTCTTGACGTCCGACCAGTAGCGTACCGTGTCGATGGAGATGAGGAAGCACAGGGTGCCGTCGGTGGCGAGCGCGCCGAGCGTGTTGCGCACGGGCACGAACGTCTGGAAGCGCTTGCCGCGCTTGTGCACGAGGGCGAGCATTTCGATCTGCGCGATCACGATCTTGGCGTAGGCCGGCGAGTTGACCCGGCTCAGGAAGTCCATGGCGTGGTCCAGGCCGCCCACACCCTTCATGTCCAGGAGGTAGCGGAGGATGTAGGCCTGTTCGCGCGGCGAGAAGTTGGGGTTGTCCAAGAGATGCCGGAGGTCGCCCGGTTGTCCGTAATCGAGCCCGAAGTGCTGCTGGTAGCGGGCGGCCAAACGGTTGCGGAGTTCGCCCGGCCCGTTGTCGCGGATCAGCTCCTCGGTGTTGGGATCGTAGCCCATGGGCGTGAGGGAGAGCGTGAAGAGGATGCCGCCCGGCATGGCGAAGACGGCGGACCCGATGGGGAGCTTGCCCATCATGCGCTGGCCGGCCACGCCCTTGATGAACGCCTGCGCGTGCGGGTTGTCGGTGTATACGTCCAGGCCGACTTCGGCGGCCAAGAGGCGGCGTTCTCCGCCGCCAGGGCCGGCGCCGAGGAGCGCCCGGTTGGTGCCGTCGCTCGCGGTGGTGGAGGGCTTCCGGCGGAACGGCGCACCGAGCGCGCCGAAGACGCGGCCGACGCCCTTGCCCGCCCGCTTGACCGACTGGCCGGGATGGCGCACAAGGTTGGCGAGCCCCCGCCCCACGCCCTTGGCCGACTGCTTCATGCCCTCCCAGACGTGGCTGCCTTCGTGGGTCTGCTTGTACTCCTCGATGACCTCGATCTCGTGCAGAGTCTTGATGAGTTCGCGCACGGAGCGGACCTCTTCGTCGCCGAACGAGGAGTGCACGGTGAAGACGTAATAGTAGCCGTCGACCCCGACTTCGTCGTCCACGCGGTAGTGCGGGCTGGGCTTGAGCACGGTCCGGAGGATCGGGATGGCGTCCTTGCGGACGGTCCCCTTGGGGCGTCCCTCGCGGACGGTCTGATTGGGACTGATGGGATCAGGGCGGGGGGTCTCGGACTGCCCGCCGCAACCCGCGGCAAACAACAGGACGAATCCGGCTCCCATGAGGGTGGTCGTGCGCATGGCGTTTCCCGTGGCTCCTTCCAGCCGCAAACCGTACCCGGCCGGGGCGGCGAATGCAACCGGTTTTTCAGCGGCCTGGGGCGGACGTTCCGCGGATGTGGCGGGCCTGGAACGCGCGAGGGCTCTCGCCCGTCCACTTTTTGAACTGGCGGGAGAAGGTGAAGGGGTCGGCGTAGCCCACCAGAGCGGCGATTGTCTTCACGGGCAATGCTCCTTCCTGCAACGCCATGCGGGCCTGGGCCATGCGGTGGTCGAGCCGGAAATGGGCCATGGAGCGGCCTGTGCGCTGCCGGAAGAGCCGGCGCAGGTGGGGGTAGCTGACGTGGTGCCGGTTGGCGAGCTCCGCGAAGTCGAGTTGGCGGTGGAGGTCCCGCCGCAGGGCCTCGGCCGCGGATTCGACCAATGCGGCGACCGGGTCTGCCGGCGCTTGTTCGGCTTCAGCGTCGCGGATCTCTACGAGGAGCGCGTGGATGCGTGCAAGGATCTGGCGCAAGTCTCGCTGGCGTGCCTGGCGCAGGTCGCACTGGATACGGTGGAATGTCTCGATGAGCGGCAGGCGCATGCCCGGATAGAGCACAGGCCGGTCACGGTCGATCGCCCCCATGTCGGCCAGCCGCTCGAAGAGCCCGCGGCCCAGGGAGATGCTGCACTCGATCCATTGGGTCGGCTCCTTGCGCTGGATGCGGTGGAAACGGTCGGGCAGGTGCTGAGCAAATGCGCCAGGTGCGAGATCATGGACGCAACCGGTCCAGTCTTCGTAGGTCCCTTCGCCCTCGAGCACGAGCAGGCCGCAGTACGTGGGCCAGACGCGGGAACGGTTTTCGCGGCCGAGCTGCGAGAGGAAGTGGCAGCCGATGGCCTCGCCCCGGCCGCAGACTGCGAGGCTGCGATGGCAATATTCCTTGCGGCGATAGCGGTTGGGGAGCGTGGCCGGCACAACAGACTCCAAGCTGTGTGATCAGAAACAACATGCGGTAGATCATCCAGGCCATGGCAAAAGGCACTAAATATAGTATCCTATGGATGGAGACTGATCAAGGAGAACATGATGAACTTTGTGTACATCAACCCGGACGAGATGCGCGGGGATGTGCTGGCCTGCTACGGCCATCCCCTGGTGAAGACCCCGAACCTGGATCGGTTGGCCGCCTCGGGCGTGCGGTTCGACCAGTGTCACGTGCAGCACACGGTCTGCTCGCCCTCCCGCTGCAGCTTCATGACCGGCTGGTACCCGCATACGCGCGGCCACCGCACGCTCTGGAATCTGCTCCGGCCGGACGAGCCCAACACGCTCAAGTACCTCAAGCAGAACGGGTATGACGTGCACTGGATCGGCAAGAACGACCTGCTGAGCCCGGATAGTTTCCAGGAGTCGGTGACCAAGGTCCATCACGTCGAAGGCGGCAGCCGGGCCACGTGGGGATACGAGCCGGACGACCCGCGGGCCAAAGATTTTCTGACCGGACCGCTCGAGGGGCACAACAACGACTACTACAAGTTCGAGCGCGGCGCGGAATTCATCCGGGAGCGCAAGGACACAGACCCGCCGTTCCTGCTCTTCCTCGCCACGAGCTTCCCGCACCCGGCCTACCACGCGCCTCAGCCGTGGCACGACATGTACAAGCCCGAAGACGTGCCCCCCCTCCGGCCCGAGGAGCTGGCGGACAAGCCGGATTTCCACCGGCTGATCCGCAAGTACCGGCGGCTCGACGAGGTGGACGAGTGGGAGCTGCGCAAGATCATGGCGGTGTATCTCGGCATGGTGAGCTACGTGGACCACATGGTGGGCCTGGTCCTGGATGCGCTGGACGCGTCTGGGCAAGCCGAGGACACGACCGTGTTCTTCTTCTCCGACCACGGCGACTGGGCGGGCGACTACGGGCTCGTGGAGAAGTGGCCGAGCGGCCTGGAC
>CAZBZG010000136.1:0-11794 GCA_964496245.1 uncultured Planctomycetaceae bacterium
ACGTCGCCCGTGGGCGGCAGACGGAGAACGAAAACCGGGCCCGTGGTCTGCTTCCCGGGGTCGAAGGATTGCTTCCAGGCGTCCTTCCATACGGGCCGCCTGCCCACTTCGTCTTCCCAGCCGCCCTGCCAGACCACGGTGCGCGCCCCTTTGACGAGCGCGGCCGTGCCGCTGAGCCAGCGATGGAGCGCTCGGGCATCCGGCGGGGCGATCTTGGGGTGAGCCGGTTCAGCAGCCAGCGTCTGCTGGAACCGCTCGAGCCAATGCGCTGCATACCCCCACGACGAGCTGGCTCCGTCGGGCGTGAGGCGGCTGAGAACCAGGCTGCCTCGACCCAGGTTCGCGCACACGATCTCGCCGTCAGCCGAGAGGCCCGACCAAGTTGCCCCGTCCATGGCCTCGGCCACGGCCTGGATCTGCGTGGCGTCCTGGTACGGAGAGACCGTGAGACCCGTGGCCGGATCCAGACCGAGATCCTCGCCCACCAGGATGAGATTTGCGCCACCGCGCACAGCACGGCGCAACACCTCGGTGTAGTTCCGCCAGTCCACGCACCAGAGATCGCGTATCAGAGCGTGCCGCGTCCGGCCGAAGTAGCAGTAGTGCGCGCCCACCCATTGCTTGACCATCCAGGTCTCATCGCCCGGCTCGCGGCGATAGACATCGGCCAATCGGACGAGTTCGTTCACGAATTCCTCCGCAGGCGGACGGTCCGGCTCCCAGAGCTCCGAGGGCTGGCCCCAGGCCGGGAACCCTGGCGAAGCCAAAGGTTCGGGCGAACCGATCGCTTCGACGTGGGCCGTTCCCGCGCGCCGACTGATCCCGTCGCGCACGGCCACGGTCCAGCGGCCGGCCGGGTCGTCCAGCGCGGTGGCGAGCGTCAGGCTCTGGCCGCTTTCGAGCGACAGATCCCGCTCGAGCGCGGGGATCTCTCCTTCGCCCGTGCGCACGCGCACGTCGAGCGGGAAGGCGCCCGGGACGGGGTGGCCGTCTGCGTCCAGGATCTCGACCGTAACCTGGAGCGGTTCGCCCACGGTGAGCCGCGCGGGCGCAGCGCGCACCTTGATCGTGTCCACGGCCGCGGGCGTGAACGCAAAGAGACGCCCCTGGCCGGGCCGCAGGTGCACGGCCGCCGCCTTGCCGTACACGGGCGCCGGCCGCCGGGGATCGCCACGAAAGACGTCATAGCACGCCGTCTGGGAACCGAGCCACGCGAGCGTTCCGCGCGTCCACACGGTCTGGCCGTGCGTACGCGCGATCACGTATCCGATCCGGCCGGTCGGATCGGTCCAGTCCAAAGCTGCCATGTGGAGCGTCTCGGCGAGATCGCCATCGATGCGAAACCGACGGCGCGCCCCCGCGTCCGCACACAGTTTCTCGATGAGCCGGAAGAAACCCTGGCGCGCCGGGCCCGTGGGCGTGACCCACTGGATGTACCAGTGCGCCTTGTACGCGGCGTTCAGGTACACGAGGTGTCCGTCACCCATGTCGCGTCCGAGCACGGCGGGCACGTCGCCCTCATACTGCGCCAGCTGGCTCCATCCTTCGTGTGCGACCTTCTCGTTGAGCAGCTTCCTGCTCGCGAGCCGCAGTTCGGCGAAGTCCGGTCCAAGATCGTCCAGCGTCGCGGTCACGCCCTTCCTGGCAGCCCGGTTCTTGCGCGTGATCTGATCGTTCTTCTCGGTCACGCGGAGCCCCCACGCCTCGGCCAGGCCAAAGCCGGGCGACGTCTCGAGGGGAATCCGGTGCTCGTTCTGCGCAGCGAACCGCGGGCCCAAGACGAGCGTGCCCCCGCCTTCGACGTACTGCTTCAGCGCCTGGGCCTGTTCGGCCGAGAGCGCGCTGCGGAATATAGCGAAGACGATCTTGTGTTTGGACAGGTTTTCCCAGTCCGCCGCAGCGAATCCGAACCCGGCCTGGTTGAGCGAGATCTTGAGCGTGCGGGCCATGTCGCCGGCGAACCGCTTCGTCCAGGGCGTGTGCGAACCCGACGGCCCCAGCACCGCGACCTCGGATGCGCTCGGCTTCGCATCCAGCAGCAGCCGCTCGGCGTGCGCCGTGTTGTGGCGCCAGCGGCGGATGGCGAACGATGCGCGCGTATGGGTCATGTCCGCGTTGAGGTTGAGCGGCACGTCGACCCAGTAGTCGTTGTGCCCGCTGCGGCCGATCACGAACGCCCAGAACACGTTCTCCGTGGCGATCGGCCAGTCGTAGTGCCCCCAGGCCAGGCCGAAGCCGGGATCCTTGGCGTTGGCGGCGAGGGTCCACTGCTGGCACTCGCGCCAGCCGCTGCCGCCGGCTCTGCGCACATCCAAACACGGCGGGTCGAAGATCCCGCTCGACGGCGCGGACGCCATGGTGAGCGGCACGGGGTTGACCTCCTCCTGCAAGATTTTCTGGGCCGCCTGGATAACCTTCTCGTAGTACCACGCATAGAACGCCCGCGTATCCAGATACGGCGCCACGCTCACCCGCTCCACCCCCTCGCCAAGCGGGGATTCCTCTGGATGCGCCCATCCGTCTGCGCCCAGATGCGGGTTCTTGCCCGAAAACTCCTTGGTGAGCTTGATCTCCTCCCACGCTTCGTACTTGGTCTTCCACGCAGCGTTGAGCGTCTCAAGGTCGGGATACCGTTCCTGGAGGAATCGCTGAAAGGCCTGGCACGCCTTTTCGGGCGCCACGGGCGTCTTCCAGTAGTAGGTCTTTCCCCACCCGCTCTTGAAGCCCGCCTCTTCGCCCACGGACGCGAGGGAGAGGGCACCGGACTTCAGCGTCGCGTTTACGCGACGGCGGCCGTTCCGGAGCGACGCTTCGATCTCCGCGTCGGTCACGCTTTCGATCACCGGCGACCAGGTGTTCGTGCCCACGCCCTCGTCGTACATCCGCCAGCTCCAGCGTTCGGCCGGATAGTAGAGTTCCTTGCCGCCCGCCGGATAGCCGAACGCGTTGAACCCCGCGTGCGCCATGAGCTGCATGGCCTGCGGAAGGAGGGAGGGAGAACCGCCGGCGATCCGGGACCAGACCGACCATTGGTATTCGTTGTGCATGTCCCAGCGCTCGTGCTTGTAGACCTTGCGCTCCGCCCGCGCCCAGCCCAGCCCGTCCTTGACCGCTGCGGCCACGGCCCAGACCGTATCCACCCGCACCCCGTGATCCGCAAACGGCCACGTGAAGGTCAGTGTGGCGGGCGCTGCACCGAGCGTGGCCGGCTTGGTCTCGGCTGTGAGCAGCCGGCCGCGGAAGTCGTAGACGCCGAAGCGGATCGCGCCATCCCAGGGGCTGGCGGCCGAAGCTTCCAGCGCGAACGTGGCCTGCTCGCCGATCTCGTATCCCGGCTTGTCTGCGGTGAGTTTGAGCTCGACGGTGCCCGCAACCGAGATGTACTGGAGCGCCTGATGAATCTGCTTCTCGGCCGCTGGATCGCCGACCGTGAGGTAGGCTGCGTACAGGCCTTGGTACCAGGACGCGTCCACCGGTACATTCGTCTCCCATTTGCGGCTCTCTCCAGCCGCCAGCTCCACCTCTTCGGGCGCGGTCTTGTACACCACCTGGCCGAAGGGCGAAACTACATGCGTGCTCACCACCACGGTCTGCGCGCGGTCCGTGCGATTGCGCAGCCCGCCCGCGAGCACGTAGTCCTGGCCGGGCGGGGCCTTGTCCGGTCCCCTGGAGAGGTCCGCCAGTACGGGAAGCGCCCGACCGCCGCCTACCAAGCCGTGAAGGAGCTGGTCCCAGTACCGGAGCCAGATCTCATCGTGATCGTACTGCCGGTGATACCGAGCCACCGCGTCGCTTCTGCGGCTGAACGGTCCGGTGGGCACGAAGAGGAGCGCGCCTTCGCCGACGCGTCGCACAAACGCCGCCCCCGACTCTCCCGTGGCCAGGGCCCGGGCGCCGCCCAAAGCGCCCGCGCCGGCCTCGGGGAGCTGGGCGAGGTGCATCCACTGGTGGCCGTGCAGCCGTTCGAGGGGCAGACCCATGAGCGCCGCAGCATCCGTGCGCTCGGATCCGCTCCCGTGCCATGATCGTTGTTTGGGATGGGGCACGGCCGGCCAGAGAGGCGCAAACCCGCTGTCCGCGCGCGGATAGGTCTTGCCGCACACGACCCAGACGCCGCCCCCGTCCATGTAGGCCAGAAGCGGATCCTTGAGGAACTCTGCAACCTTCGACAGGAAGACCACGTCATACCGGTCCGGCGCCGCATCCAGGGCCTCCCGGATCTGCTCCAAGAAGCGTTCACCGACCTCTTTGGGGGAAGGATTGCTTTTGGCCTCGATCCATTGGTCGTTGGTATGGGCCATGGTGGTGATGTTGTCGAGCCCCGCGAGCGCTTCCGGGTGCAACCCGCCCTGGGCAAAGAAGCGGACATCCAGGTCCGCGTTGCAACGCCGCGCGATCCGCTGATACCCGGCCGCAGCGCTGCTGAACGCAGTGATCACAAGCATCCGCAGGCGCCGGTCGTGGCGCAAGGTCGGCCAGATCGCCGGCGTTGGCAGGTTTTTTGCGCGCGGCGCGCGCGGCACGGGAATGTCGCCAAGCGCCAGCCGCGGCGCAGGCCAATCCGCTCCCGCCTCATCCGCCCCGTACGAATGCGGGATGCCCATGGCGGCGGCGAGCGCGGCCGCGCCAACGAAACCGAACCGCACCAGGCATCTGCCGGCTGCTGTCATGCCAGGTCTCCTTGGTAGTGGTGATGAAAAGCGTCGAAATGCCTCGGGTGTTGGCCTTTACACCGCTTCCCTGCCGGCCGCTATCTTCTCATCCTCGAACCGCGGCGGGACTCGGATCACGCCCTCGGCGGCGTTCCCTTCGCGCCGGTCCCGCAACCAGTCCAGGCAGAGACCCAGCGTCTCTTCGGCGTCGAATCCGATCCGCACGAAGGGAAGCACGGGCGCCTCCCGGACCGGGAAGTTGGCGTAGCAGATGACCTGGAGATCGTCGGGCACACGCACGCCCGCGGAGAGAATGCCGGCTGCTGCGTGCGAGACCAAGTGATCGTCGCCGATCACGAGTCCGTCGGGCCGGTCTTCCGCCCCGCCCTGCATGAGCAGTTCCACGCAGTTGGCCGCCCAGCGCGCGTGGCCGAAATCCACGCCCTGGATCCACCGCCCCCTGCAGTCGAGTCCGCGCGCCTCCGCTTCCTCCCGGAAGTAGTCGGTCCAGGACTCCCGGCAGGCCGGCAAGGTCAGCAGGCCCACGCGCTTACAGCCCCGCTCGGCCAGCACCTCGAGGCCCATGCGCATGAAGGCGTAGTTGTCCGTCCAGACCGCCCCTACCTGCGGAAACGACTTCGAGCGGTCGGACATCCAGGCCACCCGCGGAAGATCGCCGTCGTTGACCAAGGAGGACTCGCTGATGGGCCACGGATTGTTGGTGAAGATCAGCCCCGCCAGGCGATGGTTGTGGATGTCATCCATGAGCCGGTCGTGCGTCTCTCCCCGGGCCTCCCCCTCCTGCGAGTCGTACACATCGCGGTACGGAACCAGGCGAATCGATTGCTCGCCTTCCAACACATGTACAGCATCTTCGATGGCGCGCAGCTGGAGCGAACCGTTCTCGTAGCGCGCTGCCTGGCGGGGAGAGACGAGCGCGAAATGGGAGGTGCACGGCGGCGTTTCCGCGACAAAGGTCCCGCCCCGGCCGCGCGCGTAGATGAACCCTTCGTCCCGCAGGTGATCGAAGGCCCGCTGCAGGGTCACGGGGGTCACGCCGAATACCTCGCTCAGTTCCGTCCGAAACGGGAACTGCGCTCCCGGCGCATACCGTCCGGAGACGATATCCTCGCGGATCGCGCGCACGATGCGCTCGAACTTGGGACTGCGGCGGCTCGATGGCACGATGGCTCCTCTACGTCAATGTTCATCCACTGCGAAAAGGGCAACCACGCGCGGGACACGCGCGGAGGGTCCGGCTCCTGCCGGGCCGTGGAATGGCCATTCCTGTACGGACGCGCAGGAACGCGTCCCTCCGACCGCATCTTCGGCTGCATCGCTTGGCATCACGCGCATCGCTCACTCGAATCGGAACTTGTCGAAGCTGATGAAGTGCCACTTCTTCGTGGTTGCATTGACCACATAGACGTCCTGGACGCCCGTGGCAGACTTGACGTCCACCGTGTGACGCCCGCCATCGTCCTTCCGGAACTTGACCTCGCCGATCCGGCGCCCGTCCGGCTTGCCGATGTAGATTCCGACCGTCACGTCGAAATCGCCGCCGCCGGCGGGCTCGCCTCCCATGCGTGCGTGGAGCTTGGACACGCCCTCGCCGAAGTCCACCCGCGCGTAGCCCACGTAGCTCCCGGTCACGCCAAAGCCGCGCTGGCGCAGACCGCGGATCGTGGCCCCGCGAACGTTGCCGCTGTCGATGTGTTCGGACGCTTCGTCGAACGTCTCGGCCTCGATCCACTCCGTGGCCGGACGCGGATCCGGCTGGAGGGCCTTGCGCCCCGCCATCTCCGGATAGAGGTACGGTTGCGGGATGCGCTCCCGGTCGAGGCTGAAGGACTCCCAGTTGAGGCTGCAGCCGGGATGCTTGCGCGTGGTCGCGTAGTCGAGCTGTACGTCGTACCGCTCGCCCGCCTTGAGCTCGATGGGATCGCTCTCACGGCGGCCCTGGGCCTCGTTCCAGGCGAAAATCACCTGCTTGCCGTCCACCCAGAGCCGGGCCCGGCCCCGCTTGTAGAGCGAGAACGTGTACGCTTCGGTGAGCGGCGCTTCGATCCGACCGGTCCAGCGCACGGCGAAGTTCGTCTGCGCGCCGTCCAGGGGCTCCACCCCCTTGGACCAGTTGTAGATCGGCCCGTAGTGGAATCCGTCCATGATGGGGTCGTTGCCCGGCTCCCGCCGCGGCATGCCGCACCAGACCTGTTTGTCGATCCGCTTGGCGTGGGGCGCAATCGCAAGCGTGGGCGTCTTGAAGTATTCGGCCGTGAGGCCGGTGCCTTTGCCCACGGCGTGGGGCGCTTCCTCGGCGAGTTCGATCGTACCGCTCTGGCGCTCCCAGTCCTCCCAGCCGTGGATTCTGTAGACAGACACGCTGTTGCGCCCCTGGACGAACCAGAGCACACTGCCGTCCTCGCACGCGAACGCGCGGCCGCCCTGGGCGTTGTCCGAGGTGGTGATCGCCTCCTCGCCCGCGGGCGTGCGCCACCAGTAGTAGACCTTGTCCGGCAGACCGTCGTCCACGCGGCTGTCGAAGAAGTCGCCCGCGTACAGGCCGTCGCGGGTCCAGTTGAGGCCGATGTTCTCCACGCGGTCGGCCAGGATCACGGTCTGTTCGGTCTCGCCGATCATCTCGGCAGGCACGTGGAGAAAGCCGTTGGGCGTGGTATGGGGCGCACCGCCGAGGCCGCCGTGGATGGCGTGGCGGCCGACCTTCCACAGGAGCTTGCCCTCGCCGTCCCAGCAGATCAGCCGGCTGTCCCCGCCCCACTCGGTCGGCCAGCTCGCTCCGTGCCGCTCGGGGCCGGTGTTGACGTGCGCGCAATACCCTCCTGCGCGGGACCCGAACGCGCCGCTGCCGCGGTGGCCAAAGCCCGTGGCCACCGGGGTCGTAGCCACGATCCGGTTCAACCCCTCCTCGCTCCCAATAGGATAGGCCGGACCGGCTTCGGTCCACATGGGCTTGGTCTCTGCCACGCGCAACAGATGGGTACCGTCTTCCTGCTTGTAGGCGTGGCAGCTCACAAAGGCCATGTCCTCGGTGATCCATCCGTCGCGCACCGTGCCCCCGGATTCGTTGTCAAAGGTGAATTCCTCCGGCTGGACCTCGCCGTCCTTGTTCTGGTCGAGCCAGCGGAACGACTGGGCGTCCTTGCCGCGGCCGCCGGCGAGCTTGCGCACCTTCTCCTTCTCTTTCTTCTTGTCCAGGCGGCCGGTGACCGCATGCGGCCGCAGCCTTCCGTCTTCGTGCGCCAGGATCTGGCCGTCGGTCTCGGCCACAAGGTAGCGTTGGCCTTCGTGCACGACCGCGCACCAGCGGCCGGCGTGACTGGTGGGCTGGTGGACGAGTCCGCCGGCCATGCCGCTCACGCGGTACGTCTCGAGAAGCTTCCACGTGCCCGCCTCGTAATCGACGTCGGCCAGGGCGAGCCACGACCCCGGATTGAACCAGACCTTGGACGGATTGTCGGGATCGGGTTCGCCCCAGGCGTAGTAGGGCTGGCCGCCGAACCACTCGCGGATGAGCTTGCCGTCCTTGTCGAAATGCGCCACACGACGCGCGCCCGAATGGGGTTCGGCCACCACAAAGCCGCCCCGGCCGTCGGCTTCGATATCGTTGATCCCAAAGAAATCCTCTGGAATGTAGCGGCCTTCCCGCCGCCCGCCCTCGCGGCCGTAGGCGGCGACCAGCGTGCCGTCCATGTTGAAGCGCTTGACCTGCTGGCAGGCGCCCTGTTCGGCGACCAGGATGTGCCGGCCCGCCGCGTCCACGGCGAGCCGCCAGGGGGCGACGAGGCCACCCTCGATCACAGCGCCCTTCACGCCCGCCTCGGGATCGAGCTCGAGCACGCGATTCTGGCTGATCACAAAGACCTGCTCGTCGGGCCCGACCGCGACGCCGTAGGGCTCGGGCACCTCGACTTCGTGCTCGACCTCGGATCCGTCCTTCTTGCTCAACCAGCGGACCGAGTTCTGCTCGTGGAACGAGATCACCAGCGTATCGCCGCGGGCGGCGATGTCCGCGCCGGAGACCTTGTTCAGATGGCTCCGGTAGCGAAAGCGGACCTGCTCGCGCTTCTTGATCTTCTTCTTGATCGGCTCGGGCAGTGGATCCCACCGGCCCTTGCGGTGGTGCTTGTTGATCTTGACGCTTCCGGTCTCGGCGTCGATCGGCTGCAGCCGGCCGTTCTGCTGGAGCATGTAGAGCATGCCCTGCCCGTCGGTGGCGAGCGCGGCTCCGCCTTGGAACCGGCCGTCGGTCACCCCGCCGCGGCCCTGGGTCCAGAGGCGTTTCGTGCCGTCCAATGTCTGCTTGAGGAGCACGGGCGCGGTCTCGGTCATTTCAGCAGCCGCATACAGCCCCGAAGCATCCACAGCCACCGAGCACGCGCCCCCGTGGTTTCCGACCCACAAGTCATAGGGCTCGGAACCCGGGTTGACGCCGAGGCTCAGGAGATACTCGGCCCGGAAGGTGGGCTTGCAGAGCAGGCGCCACTCGTACGAGCCCACGGAGAGCGGATGGCCGTCCCGGTCGAGGCCGTCCCAGCCTTGGGCGTATGCGCCCGCCTCTTCCCGGTCGCCCCGCTTGAGCGTGCGCACGAGCCGGCCCTCGTTGTCGTACACGGCCAGAGACACGTCGCCGGACCGCTTGAGCGTATACGGGATCGAGACCGCGAACCTGTCCGTGGCACCAGGATCTGCCGCTGCCTCGTGCGCGCCTTCCGTGCCAGACGCCGCGTCCTGCGGGTGCCCGTCGGGCTGGCCGTCCGCCGGCGCAGGCCGCTCTTGTTCCGCCGCGGGCGTGCGGGCGAGGTACAAGGCCCCGACCCCCAGACAGGCCACCACCACCACGACCCATGCGACCGGGAATCCCCGCTTCTCGCGGGTGCCGGGCATGCGGCGCGGGTTGGGGCGTTCCCGATCCTGGTTGCGCTTCTGCTGGTTGCTTCGGCGTTCCTTCTGAGCCATACCGGGTTCCTCGTATTCGTGTCCGCCTACTCCACGAGCGCCCGGCCCCATTCGTTGGGCTCGAGGCGGCTCTCGTGCGGGATGTCGTCGGTGACATTCGCCGTGAAGCTGTCGTTGGACCAGTAGCTGCGCATGGACGTGGCCGTGCCGGTCTTGTTGCCGAAGATGTAGCCCAGATCCATGCGCAGAACTCCGCCGCTGACCGGCGTCCAGCCGAGCGCGTCGCGCGGCACCGCGGTCTTGGCCACGAAGCCGGACTTGGTCTCCTCGACCTCGAGCGTGACGTTTTCCAACACGGTGATGCTGTCGAACGACTCGGTGCCGGTCGGGCTCTCGAGGACCACGGGCTCCCCGTCGAAGCCAGCCACCTTGGGCTGGAAGACAACCGCGATCGGCTTGCCGTCGGGGCGCCGGCCGATCAGGAGGCGCACGTCGCCCGGCGCGGGCTTCTCGCGCTTGGGATCGGCCTTGGGGTTGGTGGCCAGCTGCACGTCGATCAGGTTTCCGCCCTTGAAGAGCGTCTGCGGGCTCGGCGCGTCATTCACGAACGGCGACAGGCTCTCGACCTTGTACCGGAAGTAGACCGCCTTCTCGTCGTAGGCCATCTCCGCGCGAAACGCGCGGGACTCGTCCTCGCGCACGAACACGCCGCCGCCCGGCCGCTCGAGGCTCACGCGCAGGCGCTCGATGAAGAGCGGCTGGGTGCGCGCCTTGGCTGCCTCGTACTGCTGAAGCGCCTGCGTGACGCGCTTGACGTCCTCAGCCGTGATCTCGTAGGTGCCGCCGGGCAGCCGGCGCACCGTGTCCAGGCCGTGGATCTCGGTGATCCGGCCGTCCTGGTCCCCTGCGAGCAGAAACCACCGCTCCATGCCCTTGGGCTTGACGAGCTGGCCTGTGAGCGTCTCCGAAGCGGTAATGAACGGACCGAGGCCTTTGCCGTCCCGACCCGTGCGCATGATCATGCCGACGTACAGGCCGTCGCGGGTGAAGAGGTGGTACGGGTTGAAGTAGCTGCTCGCGCCGGTGAACGCCCCGGCCATGCCCAGCGGCATGGTCAGCCCCCAGAGATCGCCGTCGGTCATGGCGGGCTTGCCGAGCGCAGCGCGCCAGGAGGAGAGCTTGCCGTAGGACCAGAGGCGCTTGCCGTCGAGCGTGCGCTTCATCAGGCTGTCCGGCTTGCCCGCGCGCAGGAAGTAGATCCCGTCCTTCGCGGGGTCATCGAACCAGAAGGACGCGCAATTGGCGTTGCCCCCGCGCAGGGGCACCCGTTCCATCTCGGCGAAATCGTAGACCGGCTTCTTGCCCTCGAAGCGCACGGGCGTGGAGCGGAACCCCGCCTCGTGCCAGAGCGAGAGGTCCTTGCCGATCCAGTTGCACCAGCTCGTCTTTCCGCCCTTGGGCGGTACGGTCGTCTCCTCCGGCTGGACCAGCTGGTCGTCATTGGCGTCCTGCCAGAGCAGGCAGTGCGGACGCCGGTGACGTGCGATGCGTTCCTTCTCCCACTGGGCCTGAAGCGCGGCCCACGTCTCGGCCAGGGCCGGATAGGCGCCGGGCGCGACCATACCGGCGATGGGCTTGTAGATCGCGCCATCGCGCATGTAGACCATGAGCCCGCGCGAACGGCCCGCCATGCCCCAGCCGAACTGAGCGCCGTTCTGTCCGGTGATGACCCGGAAGTGTCCCGCATACCCGCCCGAGTTGGGCGGCGGAGGCGCGTTGGGACCGGTCTTCCGCCAGAAGGTGCTGACGATCCCCTTGGTCTTCTTGTCCAGGTCTACGTTCCAGATGCAGCCGTGGCAGTAGACCTCGTCCGGCCGCTCGGGATCCATGTAGGCCCAGCCAAAGTAGGCGCTCGCGCCGAAGTACTCGGCCTTGTTCGCGCCCGTCTCCGTGTCCCACACGCTGATCCGCTTGGGCCGGTCCAGGGTCTCGGCCACCCAGAGCCGCCCCTGGGCGTCGATCGCAATGCCGCCGGGCGCGAGCATGCCGCTCGGGTCGTGTTTGCCGATGCGCGGGCGGCCGCCCTTCTTGCCGATGGCCGCCTGGGGCGCGCCGTCGGCAGCAAAGACGGTGACGTTCTGGAGCGCGCCCTGGTTGCTGACGTAAATTTTCAACGATCCGCACAAAGGCTAAAGGTCTCCGATAGTAGTTGACGATATAGCGGT
>CAZBZG010000137.1:0-11756 GCA_964496245.1 uncultured Planctomycetaceae bacterium
GCGCACGACACTCTGGCGCGAGCGCCTTTCGGGACTTCGCATTTTCGACAGGTCGGCGGCTCAAGAGGAGACTCCATTAATTTACGACCCCCTGATCCTGGCCCTCGCAAGGGCCGCGTAATGTGCAAAAGTCAACTGCTCACCCATGACCAAGAAAAGGGGCCTCAGGCCTCCCAATAAGCATTGCTGACCAAACCGGAGGCGCATAAAGAAAGGCTGCATTTGACATGCAGCCCGTGATTTCAGCAGGGTACGCTATTCTTCAGTGGTTTCCTCGACGGCTCCGGCGGCTGCCAAGACTAGCCCATAGGGCCATCGGAAACATAAAGCGCATGAAGGAGTAAAGCTTTGCCTGATCCTGCGCCAAGCAAAGCGAAATCAGAAACTGTGGGAGCTATGCCGGAAGGATCCCGCCTATCAACCAGAAGACAAGAGCCTCCCGTCTTCCTAAAGGTATTTGGGCGTTTCTTATTTGTACGCTCATCTGGGTGCTGGGGGGCGCTCTGCTTGGGCAGGCCGCCATCTGCCCGTGCTCGATACGCGTCGTGTGCGGGGCTGCGCGAACATGCAACGCACAACGCCTGCATCCGGAGGACGAGCGCCGGCCGCCTCTCGACAGAGCAGGCGATTTCGCATACCATGACAGGCTGCGCGGTTCTCTGCCGCGTCTTCGATCCCCTGAAGGAGCTTCGATGAAGACCATACGCGTGCTCACCATCGGCAACAGCTTTTCCGAGAATGCGGTCGCGCACCTCCCGGCCATTGCGGCGCGTGCGGGGCGGGTCGCTTTTGACGTGGGCCGTGCGAGTCTCGGCGGATGCTCGCTCGAGAAGCACTGGAATCTGGCTGCCTATACGGAGCGGGTCCCGGACGTCAAGACGTACTGCGTGGGCGCGGGCGAGGACGGGACGCCCATCCGGGCGACGCTGCCGGAAGCCTTGTCCCTCCAGAAATGGGATGTCGTGACCCTGCAGCAGGTCAGCCACAAGAGCTTTCGGCAAGAAACCTTCGAACCGTACCTCGGGCAGCTCTGCGAGCTGGTCGCAACGCGGGCCCCGCATGCAAAGGTCATGCTCCACCAGACCTCGGCCTACCGCACTGATTCGCCGTTTTTTCCCGAGAACGGCCTGAACCAGGCGACCATGTGTCGCCGGATCGTGGAGAACTATGGGCATTTCGCCGGTCGCTACGGCTGCGGCATCCTGCGTTCGGGGCAGGCCGTGCAGCGCGCGCGGGAGACCGAGGGCGCTACCTACCAGTGGCCGGATCCTGATTTCGACTACCAGAACGCCGACGCGCCGGCCCTGCCGGCGCAGGAACACTCCTTTGCCGCGGGCTGGCACTGGCGGATCAGCAACACGCCGGACGGCATTCCCCAGCTCGCTCTGGACGCCAATCACCTGAATGTGCGCGGATGTTACCTGGCCGGGTGCGTCTGGTACGAAACGTTGAGCGGCCTGGACGCTACCGACGTCTCCTGCGTCCCGGAGACGATGGACGCCGAAGATGCCGCCTGGCTCCGGCGCATCGCGCACGAAACCGTGGAGCAGAGCTGAAGGGGCGCGTGTCGCCAGACGCGGGGCGAGACCGGGAGCCCCTCACGCCCGCACGAGCTGCAACCGGAAGCAGGCGCCTGGCTGGCCGTCGGGGCGGGGTTCGCAGCGGATGTCGCCGCCGCAGGCGCGTACGGCTGCGCGCGCGAGGCTGAGCCCGAGTCCGGTGCCTGCCCGGCCGCCAGGATGGAGCCGCCGCAGGGGGCGGAAGATCTGCTCGCGGTCCTCGGGCGGAATGCCGGGGCCCCGGTCGGTCACAAGGACGTCGAGCCAGCCGTTGTCGCCAGCCTGCGCGCACAGGGTCACCGGGCTTTCGGGCGCGTACTGGTGCGCGTTGGCGAGCAGGTTGCGGAGGGCCAGGCGCAGCAGGGTCTCGTCTCCGCGCACGTTGGATGGGCTGTCTTGCGCGACCGAAATCTCGATGCAGCTTTCGGGCCACTCCTCTCGTGCAGCTTCGAGGAGGTGGCGCAGGTCCACCGCGCCTTCGCATGTCTGCGGCAGACGCTCGAGGCGCGCGAGCTGCAAGAGCGACTGGCTGAGCTGCTCGAGCTGGGCCACGTCCTCCAGCGCTTCGGCGAGCGATCGGCGGTACTCGTCTGCCGAACGCTCCCGCCGCAGGAGCACCTCCAGTTCGAGCCGGAGCTGGGCGAGGGGCGTGCGCAGCTCATGCGCGGCAGCGGCTGAGAAGAGGCGCTCGCGTTCCCGTCCGTCCTCGATGCGTTCGAGCATGCGGTTGAGCGCCTCCCGCAGGCGCACGAGTTCCCGGCATTGGCCCGCGTAGGCGATGTGGGGTGCGGGGGAGGCCGGGCCGATGCGTTCGGCCTGCGCGATCACCTGCCCCAGTGGGCGGAGCTGCGTGCGGATGAGGGTGACGAGGAGCAGTGCCGCCAGGCCGAGCGCGAGCGGCCCGACCACCAGGAGGGCCTGCCGGAGACGCGCGAGCTCCGCGTGCATGACGCTCGCGTCCGTGGCTGCGCGGATGGAGAGCGCGACCGCACGCGGCGGGCCGGCCTCATTGCGTTCGTACCGGCGGGCATACGGGCGGTTGCGGTGGCGCAGCGGCGGGGGGTTGGCCGCAAAGGTCGCGCCAGCGGCCAGGGGGCCGCTGCCGAGTACGAGCGCACGCGCATCCGACCACAGAGGCGCGCGCTTGTCGGACGCGGGCGGAGCGGCCCACAGTTCGCGTCCGTCTTGGGTCTGGATCCACCACAGCGTGGCCGCGCCCGCGGGCTCGGCGCCCGGATCGAACTCGAGCTCATGCCCGTTGTACTCGAGCCCGGACCGGATCCAGGCGAGGCGCAGGGTCGTGGCCGCGCGCAGGCGGGCGCTGTGCTGGGCCTTGACGCGTTCGTGCAGACTGATGCCCACGGCCAGGCCGGCGGCTGCGAGCACGAGCAGCACCACGAGCGAGAGGCGCAGGGCGAGGCTCATGCGCCGCCCTCCGGCCGGTCGAGCGTGTATCCGCGGCCGCGCACCGTGTGGAGGACGCGCGGCTCGCCCTCGGCCTCGAGCTTGTTGCGCAGGTAGTTGACGTAGACCTCGAGCACGTTGCTGCCGCCGTCGTAGTCCACCGACCAGACCGCGTCGTAGATGCGGCCCCGCGAGAGCACCTCGCCCGCATGGTGAAGGAAGAAGCGCAGCAGCGCGAACTCGCGCGCCGAGAGCGCGAGGGCCCGTTCGCCCCGGAACGCCTGTCCCTTGGCCGGATCGAGGCGGAGGTCCCCGAATGCCAGTACGGGTTCCCGCCGTGCGCCGGGCCGACGCAGCAGCGCGCGGATGCGCGCGAGCAGTTCTTCGAAACGGAAGGGTTTCAGCAGGTAGTCGTCCGCGCCCGCGTCGAGCCCGGTCACGCGATCCTCCACAGCATCGCGCGCCGTGACCATGAGCACGGGCACGTCCGAGCGCTCTTGGCGCAAACGGCGCGCGAACGAGAATCCGTCCATGCCCGGCAGATTGACGTCCAGGAGGATCAGGTCGTAGGCGCCGCCTGTGGCCCGGCCGAGCGCGTCCCGGCCATCGGCCACCACCTCGACGGCATACCCTTCCTCGGTCAGTCCCCGCTTGAGGGTGCGCCCCATGCGCTCTGAATCTTCGACCACGAGAATCCGCATGCCTTCAGTATAGGCGGCCGATGGCCCGCCGCAAGCCGCCGGTCGCCCCCTGGACCCCGACGGGTCAGAAGACGTCGGCCGGCTGGGCGGCCGGTTCGCGGTCCTGTCCGCGATCGGGTCCGCCGCGCGCACGGCGATGGGGCGGACCGCCCCGGCCCTGGCGGGTCCGGAGAATCTCGCCCGCGGGCGTCACCCAGGCCTTGACCTTGCCTTCGTTTGTCTCCGCCTCGATCTCGAACAGGGTCTTGTCCTCCTCGGTCTTCTTCATGCAGTCCTGGATCTTGGCGTCCCCGAGCTTGGCGACGAGCGCCTGGGTCACGGCCTCGGGTAGTGCGTCTGCCGCGAGCTCTTCCTCGACTTCGAGCACATTGCCCTCGGCATCGGTCTTGACCTCGGTGGCGCCGGCCGGGGTCTGGAGTTCCAGGTGATAGGCCGTCCGGTCGCCGTGGCGCTGCATCCGGGCTTCGCGGAGTTCAGCGTCCGGCCACCGGTTCTTGACAACGTCCTGCACGGCCGTGGGCGTATCTTCCATGGCCACCTCTTGGCGCTTGCGGCCGCCGCGCTCCCGCCCCTCGCGGTCGTGGATGCGGCCGTTCGGCGAGACCTGTACGCGTTCGAGGAGCTCAAGTTCGTACAGGGTGTGCTCGCCTCGTGTGATCTTCCACGTGCGGACCACGGTGCCGCGTCGGTCCAGGGCGTCGGCCGCTTGTGCGACCGGCTGCGGCAGGTCCTGCGTGGCCATGGGTTCGGCCAGGCGTACGACCGCGTCTGTCTCGTCGAGGACGACGCGGGCGAGACCGCTGCCGGTCTTGACGAACACCTCGCGCAAGGCGCCCGCTTCGTTTGCCGCCAGCGCCTGCACGAGCACGACTTCGCCTTGGGGAAGGCGTTGCTGGATCGCCTCCCTGGCTTGCGCGGAGAGCGTCGCCTGTGCGTGTGGCGCCTCCGCGACCGGAACGGCCTCGTCCGCCTTCTCGCCGGCTCCGAGCAGTCCCCCTGCTGCGGCCACCATCCACACGGCCAGCGCGGCCGCCCCCACGGTTGTGCGCATTGTGCGTGTCTTCATCCTGGTTCTCCTTGTCCAGTCCCGTCAAACGTCATTGCGATCCTGTGGACCATGATACGCAACAGGCCTGAGCGGGACCTTAGGCGAAGATGAGAAGCCGCTAATGTTCGGTGGGGCGAAGGCACAGGGCCGTCAGAAGACCAGTCGGTCCGTCAACAGGCGCCGTGCCGTTTTTGTCCGAGCACGCCCCGCCCGCTGGGAGCGCTGAGCTCCAGCTCGGCAAGCAGACGGTCTGGTCGAGGTGGAGCTCGGCGTTGCCAGGGGCCTCGGCGTCAGCAGGCGCCTCGCTGATCTAGACGGGACCGGAGCGGAAGTCTTCCTTGCGCAGGCCGTATCGTTTCATCTTGGCGTACAGGCTGCGCGGCTCGAGTCCGGCGAGGGCGGCTGTCTCGCCCACGCGGCCGCGCGTGCGCTCGAGCAAGCGCGCGAGGTAGGCGGTC
The DNA here is from genome assembly GCA_964496245.1 of uncultured Planctomycetaceae bacterium. Taxonomy (GTDB): domain Bacteria; phylum Planctomycetota; class SZUA-567; order SZUA-567; family SZUA-567; genus CAZBZG01. Next base: position 5,171 of record CAZBZG010000137.1, read on the forward strand.
TCCACGTCGGCTACGACGCGTTTGCGCACCGCCTTGAGCGGTTCGTCGAGCCAGGCGTCGGGCACGGCCAAAGGGCGTTGCCCGCCTTTTCCGGTTTCGGATCCGCCCGCAGCGGGGCTGCACCCGCGAATGCCGGACGGCAGATCCGCGAGCGTGATCTCGGCGCTTGCTGCGAGCAGCATGGCCCGCTCGATCACGTTGATGAGTTCGCGCACGTTGCCGGGCCATGGATAGCCTTCCAGTGCAGCGCGCGCCTGGTTGTCGATGCCGTAGACATCGCATCCGATGCGCGGCCGCAGGAAGTTGATGTAGCTGTCCACCAGTTCGGGGATGTCTTCCCGGCGCTCGCGCAACGGCGGGATGGTGAGGGAGACGACGCCCAGCCGATAGTAGAGGTCCTGCCGGAAGGCGCCGGAAGCGAGCTGCGCTTCGATCGGTCGGTTCGTGGCCGCCATGACCCGGACGTTGACGGAGGTGACCTTCTCTGCGCCCACGCGCTGGATCTCCCGTTCCTGCAGCACGCGCAGCAGTTTGACCTGAAGGTAGGTCGGAACCTCGGCGATCTCATCCAGGAAGACGGTGCCGCCGTGGGCCAGCTCGAAGCAGCCGCGCCGGGAACGGGTCGCGCCGGTGAAGGCGCCTTGCTCGTGGCCGAAGAGCTCGCTCTCGAGCAGGCTCTCGGGCAGGGCGGCGCAGTTGACCGCCACGAACGGGCCGACCGAGCGCGGTCCCTCGCCATGAATGGCCCGCGCCAGACGTTCCTTGCCTACGCCGGTCTCGCCGAGGATGAGCAGGGAGGAGTCCCTGTCAGCCACGCGTCTGACGACTTGCATGAAGGCGCGCATGGCCGGACTTCGGCTGACGAAGTCGGCCAGGCGCGGTTCCTCCAAAGAGCGCGGAATGGCGAGTTCTTCCGGAGCCGCTTGGGTGCGCTTGGCGAGTACCGCTTCGATGACCGCGCGCAGCCGGCGGGAGGCGAGGCCGCTGTAGAGCACCGTGTCGCATCCGGCAGCGAGAAAGGTGGCGTGGGATTCGGCATCCTCGCTGGCCGAGAGCAGCACGACGCCCGGGGCCTCCGGCAGCTCACGAAACAGTCCGATGGTTTCCGGACCAGGCGCGGGCACCAGAGACTCGCTCACCACGATGAGATCGGCCGTGGCCTTGCGCAGGCGATCCCAGAGGCCGGTACTTTCCGAAATGGTTTCGAGCACGAGGTCGGGATCCTTGGCGAGCTCGCCTCGGATGCGGGCGCGGAGCGGAGCGGGAGCGAGAGCCAGGATCACGCGTGCGAGCACAGCTTCCCCTTCGGGCAGATGCGAGGAGTCTGTTCGGAAGCATACAACCGAAAGATCGGAAGTCAAGTGCCGCCCGGCGGTCCTGCGGCGGATCGCCGAAAAGCGGACGCAGGTTGTAGATGGTTCTCGCTGCGTAGGTTATGGCATGGGACGTGCGGAGCTGCCGCTGGCACGTCCGTTGCTTATGCGCACCAGCCCCGCAGGAGGGGCGATTCGGCAAGAGGTTGTGGGTTTTTGTCAGGATGCAAAGGAGAAGGAATGGGCAAGCGAAAGGCCTCGGCAGGCAAGGCGAAGAAGGGCGCGGCCAAGAAGGGCGGCTGCAAGAAGCCGTAGAAGGCCTGACCCCGGACTGCGTCCGGGGTCGTCAGGTCGCGGGCAAGAGGGAGATCGCGTGGCCAGACAGAAACGAAAAGCCCCAGAGAAGCAAAGGGGCCTAGACAAAGGGGCGCGGGAGAAGGCCAAGGAGCGGAGCATGACGGCCACTCCCAAGCGCTGATCTTACTCTTGCGATTGCGAAAGCAGCAGACACGTGTGTTACGCCTGCCGAGAGTTGTCGGCAGGCGCGGCGAGTTTTTTTTTGGACGGGGGTTTTGGATCGAGTGCAGAACAAGGAGACGAGGATGAGGTGCAACAAGACGTGGTTGTGGTGCGTGGCATTGGTGGGCGCGGCATTGGTGTGCTCCTCCGCAAGAGGGGCAGACGACGAGAAAGGCGAAGATGGCAAGGCGTTGAAGGTGGGAGACAAGGTCCAAGCCTCCGGTACGCTCACCGTCGAGCGCGAGCCCGAGGGGGAGGGCAAGGATAAGAAGAAGGAGAAGGAGAAGGACCGCAAGATTCTGAAGGCGACCTTGTCCGCCGAAGACGGCCAGACCTACCACATCATACTTGACGGAAAGGGCGAACGCCTGGCCAAGCAGGCGTCGGCCGAGGACATGGCCGGCTGCACCGTGCAGATCAAGGGCAAGGTCGCCCAGCGTCCGCTCACCCCCAAGGAGCGCGCCGAACTGCGAAAGAAGAAAAAGAAGCACATGGACGACAGCGGCGAGATCTGGGTCAAGGTGATGGCCTCGCGAATCGTGAAGCCCGAGGCGGACGAGGACGAGGGAGAGGACGAGGACGAGGACGAGGGAGAGGCGCCCGGAGAGGACGGCGGCGACGAAATGTGAGGCGGTTGTCGCCCTGCGAGATAGGGAAGGCGTTGACGGGTCTCCCGCAGACCCGTCAACGCCTTTGCGGGGAGGTACGGCCACCGTGGAGGGCGCGTGGCCTTCCGTTATCTCCCGATCGCAGAGCGCGCTTCTGCGAGCCAGCGCATGCCGTGCAGGCGGGTGAGGGACGGACGGCACTGCGTGCGCGGGCGACCCCAACCTGGCTTCTTGCATCCCCCATACATGCGCGATACAGTCAGAGGCGCCGGCAGGGCGTACAAGGCACGTCCTGCCTGCCGCGGTCCTTGTGATCGCGGGCAGGCATGCATTGCAGGAGAAGCCGATGCGGCAGGACCCGGCGTGGCGTACGATCGAGGGTGGGGGGCCGCTCATGGCAACCGCGCTCCACAGCGGCCACGCGGTGCGGCCGGAGGTGGCCGCCCGCCTCGCCCTGTCGGACGGAGAGCGGTTGCGCGAAGAGGACCCCGGGACCGACGTACTGACCGCGATCGCGCCCACCCGCGTCATCGCGTTCCGCTCGCGTTTCGAAGTCGACCTGAACCGCCCCCGCGCGCAAGCCGTCTACGAGACGCCGGAGCAGGCGTGGGGGTTGCGCGTCTGGCAGGAGCCCCTCGATCCGACCGTGCTCGATCGCTCCCGCGCGATCCACGACCGGTTCTATCGCATGCTCGCCGACCTCTACCGTTCCCGTGCGCAGGCCCATGGCAGGTTCGTGGTTCTCGACCTGCACAGCTACAATCACCGGCGAGCCGGTCCGCAGGCTCCGCCGAGCGATCCGACCACCCACCCCACGATCAACGTGGGCACAGGCACCCTGGACCGAAGCCGATGGGCGCCGGTGGTCGACCGGTTCTTGCGCGATCTCGCGGCGTGCGAGACGCCGGATGGGCCCCTGGACGTGGGCGAGAACGTGGTCTTCCGGGGCGGCTACCATGCCCGCTGGGCCCATGAGACGTTCGGATCGGCCGCGTGCGTGCTCGCCGTGGAAGTCAAGAAAACCTACATGGACGAGTGGACAGGCGCGGTCGATGCGGATAGGCTTCGGGCCGTCCAAACGGCCCTGGGGGCTGCCCTCCCGGGCGTGCTGGAGGAGTTGGCCAGACTGTGACCATGTCATCCTCTCGCCCGCACACGATCGACGACGCGCTGGTCAGAGACATCTGCGGTCGGATCGCTACCAACCGCTCCGTACGCCGGACGCTCGCGCCGTGGGGGCGGCTGCACATCGACCGACAGCTTCCGTTCCTCTGCATCCATCGCCGGGCGCCGGGCTCGGTCGGGGACGGGACCGAGCGCCTCGTCACGAGCGGACCGTCCTATCTCGTCTGCCCGGCCGGTCGCAACCAGCGGGGATTCCGGCAGCTCGTCCGCGGGGTGGCCCAAGAGCTCGTGGAGCTCTTTGGCGCGTGCCTCATCGTCGAGGTCTGGGCGGACGAGACTCTGGGAGCCGAATCGACCGCCCCGCGTGCCGCGCTGCGGCCGGGCTTCCGGATCGTGGTGCCCGAGCGGGATGCATCCATCAGCGCCGGCTTCCAGGAGGCGCTCAGCCGCATCCGTCTGCAGGGGCAGACGGCGACCGTGGCCACGACCACGTCCAACCGCTGCACACCGCAAGGCTGGCAGTCCCTTCTGCCGCTCAAGGGGGCGACCGAGATCGGGGCCCACGTGCTCGGTCTCGCCGTGCGCCCCGTCTATCACGACCCGGAAACCGGCGGCACGTTCCCCGAAGTGCTCCGGCAGTTGCGGCGCAGGTTCGCCAAGGCCGTGCAGCGCGCCCTCTTCCGATACACGCGCACGTACACCACCCAGCAGCCGCCCCACTACAACGCGCTCGGCCGGCGGGCCATGGTGCAGGCGGTCTGGAAAGCCGACCGGCTGCTCGCGCAGGCCTCTGACAGCCTCGACCTGCTCCTGCAGGTTACGCCGACCAACGCCGAAGGCGCCTGGCGCGCCTTCCGCCGCAAGCGCTGCGAACAGGCGCCTCGCTTCAGCTATCGTCCGCTGCCGGCGGACGCAGCGGTGCTCAAGCGCCGGCTCTACCGGGCGCCCGTGGAACGCGTCGAGGATGCGGCGCTGGCCGAAGTCTTTCGCGAGAAGCTCGACGAAGTCGATCGGCAGATCTCCATGCTGCAGGACTGCAACACGCCCCGCTTCGTACATGCGAGCGTGCAGCTCTACGGCGGGGTGGAGCCCGAGCTCCTCGCGCTCGCGGAGTGGATGCTGGCGCGCATCTCCGCGCGCAGCCGGAACGGGAGTGCGCGGGACCCGGTGCGCGCCGAAGCCTTCGCCGACCGGGCGCGGGCGGAGATCGCCGCGTACCGGCGTACCTGGGCCGAGCTGGACGCTGGCGTGGAGATCCGGGAAGACATTCCGAGCGTCATGGTCTCCCGCGGGCGCCTGCTCGTCGGCCGGGAGGTCTCGATCCCGGTCGCCCGCGTGGAAGCGCTCCTTCAGCACGAGGTCGGCACGCACGTGCTCACCTACCACAACGGCCGCGCGACCCGTTTCCAGCTGCTCGCCTCGGGCCTGGCCGGAAGCGACGCCACGCAGGAGGGCCTCGCGGTTCTGGCGGAGCACCTGGCAGGGGGCCTGAGCCGGGCGCGGTTGCGCCTCCTGGCCGGCCGCGTGGTTGCGGTTCATTGTCTGCTGGAGGGCGCGACGTTTGTGGAGGCGTTTCGGACGTTTACCCGCGAATACGGCTTCTCCCGCCGGGTGGCGTTTCACATGCTCCTGCGCGTCTACCGGGGCGGCGGGCTCACCAAGGATGCCGCCTACCTGCGCGGATTTCAACAGGTCTTGCAGTATCTGGGCGAGGGCGGTACACTCGCCCCGCTCTTCGTGGGGAAGATCGCCCTGCGGCACATCGGCATCGTGCGGGAGCTTCAGTGGCGCAACGTCCTGGATGCTCCTCGGCTCATGCCGCGATACATGGCGGATGCGCCGGCGCAGGAACGCCTGGCGCGTCTGCGGGACCGTCCGGCGGTAAAAGCGCTCGTCACAGGGAGACGATGATGCGGATCGGATTTGTGGTGAACGACATCCGGACCGAGGAATCGGGGTTTACGACCACGCGCCTCGCGTGCGAGGCCGTCAACCAGGGCCACGAGGTCTGGGTCATGGGCGTGGGGGACCTCGCTTACGACGCGGACGAACACATTCGGGCCCGGGCACGGTCGACCGCCCGCAGGCGATACAAGTCCCACGAGCGGTACCTGGCCGATCTCCAGGGCAAGGCCGCGGTGCGGGAGCGGATCACGCTCGCCGACCTGGAGATGCTCGTGTTGCGCAACGTCCCCTCGGACGACGTGATGCGCCGGCCCTGGGCCGTGAGCATCGCCCGGGAATTCGGCCAGCTCGCCCTGCGCCACGGCGTGGTCGTGGTGAACGATCCCAACGGGCTGGCCAAGGCCGCCAGCAAGATGTACTTCCAGCTCTTCCCCGAGGAGGTGCGGCCGCGCACGCTGATCACGCGCGATCACGGGGAGATCAAGGAATTCGCGCGCGAGACCGGCACCATCGTGCTCAAGCCGCTCCAGGGCTCGGGCGGGGCCAACGTCTTCCTCGTGCGGCAGGAAGAGGTCTCGAACCTCAACCAGATGATCGACGCGGTGAGCCGCGACGGCTACGTGATCGCCCAGGAGTATCTGCCCGCAGCCGCGGAAGGGGACATGCGCCTCTTCATGATGAACGGCCGGCCTCTGCGCGTGAAGGGCAAGTACGCGGCCTTCCGGCGCGTGCGCACGGGGGGCGACCTGCGTTCGAACATCCACGCCGGCGGCACGCTCGCCGAAGCCGCGGTCACGGACGAGGTGCTCCGCATCGCGGAGATCGTGCGGCCCAAGGTCGTGGAGGACGGGATGTTCCTGGTCGGCCTGGACGTGGTGGGCACCAAGCTGATGGAGATCAACGTCTTCAGCCCGGGCGGCCTGGGCAGCGCGCAGAAGTTCACCCGGATCAACTTCTGCAAGGTCGTGATCGAGGCGCTCGAGCGCAAGGTGCAGTACGGCGAGTTCTACGGCGGCAGCTTCAACAACGTGGACATGTGCACGCTGTAAAGGCAGGGCACTCTGTCCCGCCGACCCCGACACCCTTTCATACCGCCGAGGCCTCAAGGCGCTTTCT
>CAZBZG010000138.1:0-7052 GCA_964496245.1 uncultured Planctomycetaceae bacterium
GCTCGCTCCAGTGCCGGGCAGACCGCGATCGGTTCGCCGGTCAGGGCGGGATGCTGGTGCGAACCCACGCGACACTGGAACGTCTCCCCGTCCACCATCATGTGGATCAGCGTCTCGTTGCCGAGCCGCTCGCACACGTCCACCCGGCCCTCGATCACGATCTGCGGGTCCTCGGCCTTCTCCTTGAGCACGAAGTCCTCGGGCCGGATGCCGAAGAAGACGTCCGCGCCCACGCGGTCCTGGATCGCCTCGTCCATGGTCTTCGGGAGGGGCAAGCGCATCTCACCGCCGCGAAAGACCAGCCGATCGTTGTCACGCGCGAGCGTGCCAGAAAAGAGGTTCATGGGCGGCGTGCCGATGAAGCGCGCCACAAAGACGTTGGTCGGATAGTGATAGACGACCAGGGGCTCGGCCACCTGCATGACGCGGCCGTCCTTCATCACCACGATGCGGTCGCCCAGCGTCATGGCCTCGACCTGGTCGTGCGTCACGTAAACCATGGTCGTCTTGATGCGCTGGTGGAGGTGCAGGATCTCCTTGCGCATGCCCACGCGCATCTTCGCATCGAGGTTGCTCAGCGGCTCGTCAAAGAGGAACACAGCCGGCTCACGGACAATCGCCCGGCCCATGGCCACGCGCTGCCGCTGTCCGCCCGAAAGCGCCTTGGGCAGACGGTCGAGCAGGTTCTGAATGCCCAGGATGTCGCTGGCCTGGCGGACGCGCTGGTCGATCTCCTTCCTGCGCTGCTTGCGGAGGCGCAGCCCGAACGCCATGTTGTCGTACGCGGTCATGTGCGGGTAGAGCGCGTAGTTCTGAAACACCATGGCGATGTCGCGATCCTTCGGCGGCACGTGGTTGACCAGCCGCCCGCCGATGTGCACCTTGCCCCGGCTGATCTCCTCCAGGCCGGCGATCATGCGGAGGGTCGTGGACTTGCCGCACCCCGACGGGCCGACCAGGACGAGGAATTCGCCGTCCTGGATCTCCAGGTTGACGTCCCGGACCGCCTCCACCCCGCCGTGGTAGATCTTCCAGACGTCCTCCAGCCTCACGTCAGCCATGCTTCTCCTCCTCAGGAATGGCGCGCCGCGCCAGCGGCTCCGCTGCAGCTATTTCATCGTCGGGATCACAATGCCCCGCAAGATGATCTTCTGACAGCTGATGAATACGATGGCCGTGGGAATCGATGCGATCACGAACCCGGCCATGATCACGTAGGGATAGTCGCGCCAGAGCGTCTGCATCTGGTAGAGCCAGACCGCCAGCGTCCAGTAGTCCTCGTCCTGGCACACGATCAGGGCCCACTGCCACGAGTTGTAGGCATGAATGAAGGCCGTGAGGCTGTTGATGGCGAGGATGGGCGTGGTCATGGGCAGGGTGATCCGCAGGAAGACCTGCCACTCGGGCGCCCCGTCCAGCGCCGCGGCCTCGTACAGCTCGCGCGGCAGACCATCGAAAAAACACTTGAGGATGAAGATGGACATGCCGTTGGCCAGGCCCGGGAGCACGAGGGCGGCGTAGGTGTTCAGCAGGTGCAGGTCCCGCATGAGCAGGAAGCCGGGAATGGCGCGAACCGCGGCCGGAAAGGCCATGGTCGCAAGCAGGAAGAGGAGGATCTGCTCCTTCCACTTGAGCTTGAACCGCGAGAGGGCGTAGGCGGCCAGCGGATTGACCGTGAGGGTGGCCAGAATGGTGAGGACCACCAGGATGACCGTGTTGAGGAAGGCGCGGCCGCGGACGAAGAGGAACTCGAAGACCTGGGTGAAGTTCTTGGCCACGTCGGCGAGGTAGTAGTGCCACTCGTTCTGGAAGAAGGTGATCGTGTAGGCCTCGGCAAAGGGGATGCGGGCCTCCTCGATCCGCCGCAGATTCCAGCCGTAGGCCTCGTTCACGCCCGCCAGGTTCCCGTACGTGCCGAGCAGGTACTGCTGCCACGCGTTCTCGGCGCTGTGCAGCCGGATGTGTTCGAGTGGCAGGTCCCGGACGAATGTCCGCCAGATGCTGCTGTTCTCGTATGCGGGCAGAGGGATGTCCGAGAAATCCGCGACAGGCTCGTGGTCGGGCCGCGACCGCGCCATCAGGCGGTTGTAGTTGTCCACCAACTTGAAGTTGCGCCGCAGCATGTCGTGGAACCGCTCGGTCACCGCAGGGCTCACGCGAATGGTCATGAGCCGCACCGGGTAGTACTCCCGCACGAAGATGCGCCACGTCTCCTGCAGGCGTGTCGGTGCGGACGCGGGGACCGGGAACGGGACGTCCACCAGTCTTTCGTATTGGGCGTCGAAGAGACGGTTGTAGTCGTCGACCGTGAACGTAAGGCTCTCCAGGCCCAGGCGCTCCCGGGTCGACTGGCGGTTCAGGAACTTCAGCCACTCCGTCTTCAGGAGGAACGGCTTGGTCGTACTCGCAGGCGACTGCTGCGCCACGAACGACTTGAAGACGGGCCAGAGATCGTGCACGCGCGTCACCGGCCACGGCGCGGACGCCTGGATCCCGCGCGCGGCCAAGTAATCCCGCCACTGCTCTTCGGCGCCGGGGCGGAAGACCATGCGGCGGTAGGCGTCCTTGAAATCGAGGAACGCCTCTGCCTTCGGGGTCTTGGGGTAATCCCAGGACACGTGGTGCATGGGATAGCGCATCTCGTAGGCGAGCGTGATGTCGAAGAACTCCTCGTACGGTACCCCCCACTCCTGGTTGAGCAGCGCCAGGGCGGCGGCGCGCCGCTGGCTCTGCGAAAGCCCCTCGTACGCGTCCCCGAGGCGCTGGCCGTAGACCTGCTCGAGGTATCCCGGCAGATCCCGGAAATCGTAGTTGCACAGCGTGTTCTTGATGTCGTAGTCGAGGAACCAGTCGGTGTAGTCCGCGGCCATGCGCCGCCAGCGTTCGAGCGCGGCCGGATCGCCCTCGACCGCCAGAAAGGGGGCGGCAAACGCGTCGATGCCGTCCAGATCCTGCCCCGCGGCCATGATGGTGGTCCAGTGGCGCGGCCGGTCGGGAAACAGCTCCGCAGGGATGGCGTCCAGGAAGCAATTGCTGAGGCCCCGGGTGAAGCGGTCGGTGCGCGAGTGGAACGAACGGGGCACCGGGCTGAAGCGATTGTAGTCGAACCGGTTGCTCAGGGAGCTGGAGAGCGTGATCAAAAAGGGATAGACCATGGTCGCTCCGCCGATGCAGAGCAGCACGTAGATCGCGGCGGTGATCACGCGGGACCCCAAGGCGCGGCGTTCGGGGGGCAGGATGATGGGCATGTCAGTTCTCCTCGGCGCGCCTAAACTCGAGCTTGCGCAGGAAGCGGATCTGGAAGTAGGCCAGGCCGATCAGGGCGGTTCCCATGAACCAGGCCATGGTGGTGGCCGTGCTGAAGCGCAGATCGTTGTAGGCCAGCTTCCAGATGGCCAGCCCCAGGACGGTCGTCTCCTTCCCCGGCCCGCCGAAGGTGAGCAGGAAGATGTGCCCCATGTTCTGGAAGGCGGCGATGAAGGTGCCGATCGAATTGATGATGATGAGCGGCATCAGCTGGGGCAGCGTGATGTGGCGGATGCGCCGGAAGAAGCCGGCGCCGTCTATGGCCGCGCTCTCGTAGAGATCGTTCGGAAAGGAATGGAGCGCGGCGATGTAGATCAGGCTCTGCATGCCCGCCCCCGCCCACACCCCGGGCAAGATGCAGCAGAACATGGCCCAGAAGGGATCCTGGAGCCAGGTCTGGCTCGGCAGGCCGAAGGCCATCAGCAACTGGTTGAGGACCCCGTTCTCGGTGGGGTCGTACATCATCTTCCACAGCAGGGCGACCACGATGCCCGACGTCATCTGGGGCAGGAAGAAGAGGGTGCGAAAAAAGATCTTGCCCCGCGGGACCTCGGAGAGGAGGAAGGCCAGGAAAATGGGGGCCAGGAAGCCGAGCACCATGGTCAACCCCACGAACTTCAGGGTCTTGCCGACGTAAAGCCAGAAATTCGAATCCCGTGCCACCATGATGATGTTGTCCAGGCCCACCCACTCGGTCCCGCCCGTGATGCGGTAATCCTGGAACATCATGACGCCGCCGCGGATCAGGGGATAGTACCCCCAGACGAGGATGGTGAGCAGGGCGGGCGCGAGCATGATCATGGGGATGACCGGATGCGACTTGGCGCCGGTGGAACCCGTGGGCGCCTGGTACTTCTCGCGGATGATCAGGTAGACGCAGACCGCGATCACCACGACCGCCACGGCGAAGAGCACCCGCGCCGTAGGCCGGTACTCGTCGAGCGCCTCGCGCGGGAGCTCGAACATCAGGCCGCGGTTGGCCTCTTGCGTGGTCTGCTCGAGGGCGGCCACGTAGTCGAAGTCCCTGCCCGTCTCCGACAGGATGAAGCCCAGCACGTTGTTGGCCAGAAGATCGCTCGCGCTCACCCAGAAGCCGGCAAAGGGCTCGGTGCGCAAGACGATCTCGCCCGCATCCACATCGTCGTAGAAGCGCCGCAACTCGACCGGGATGTCGCGGACGTACTCGTCCAGGCCCAGACGGCGCAGGTCGTCCGGGCGGCACCACATGGCGTTGCCGGTCATGACCTGCGCGCGGATGCCCCGATCCCGCACCTCGTTACTGGTCAGCACCTTGAGGCACTCCCAGACCTTGTCCCGCTCCCGTTTGGGCCGGTCCCCCACGCAGGTGGACATGGCGTAGTAATGCTTGTGCACCTGGAAGACCCGTTTGTGCTCTTCGCTCGCAGACGGAAAGGGCATCATGCCGATGAGATGAGGGGGGATGCCGGCCTGTGCGCCATAGGTCTGGAGGGCTTCCACGTTCCACTGGAACATGGCCACTTCGCCCCGGGCGAACATCGCCCGCACGTCCTGATCCTGACCGATGCACGGACGGACCACGCCGCGGAACACGTCCTCTTCGGAGAAGGTCAGGGTCCGGCCCCGGACGGTCACCTGCCCGCGGGCCACGTCCTCCTCGCTCAGATTCACGGGCTCTTCGGTTGCCGGATCGCGGATCCACGGGGCCCAGCGCAGTTTGTGATAGAAGCGCGCCGCAGCGATGCCTGCGGGGGAATCGAAGGTGGCGCGCCAGGTCGAGGGCTGGCCGCTCAGGTCCTCGCCCGTGTCCGGCGCGGTGAATTCGGTCTCTTCCATGGGGAAGTCATAGGTCTTGCCCGTGGTGGGCGAGGTGCGCGACTGCACGATGGGCGAACCGCCCGCCGACTGCATCCAGGGCAGCCAGAACCAGGGGTAGGGATAGAGCCCGTAGGCCCGCTGGCCGCGCTGGAGCCGGGCGCCCGCCACATCCTTCTCGGGAAAGGTCAGGCGCTGGCACCAGTAGAAGAACTCGTCCCACGTCCGCGGCGGCTTGGACGGATCCAGACCGGCCTCCGCGACCATGTCCTTCCGGTAGATGAGGCCGAAGAAGAGGGTCGCGGCATACGGGATGCCGTAGACCTTGCCGTCCTGCGTGGCCACGCGCCGCCACAACGGGGGTACGCGCTTCCATCCCTCCCACCGGGCCTCGTCGTCGTCGATCATGCCGTTGCCGTCCAGATCCTCTCCGATCCATTCGTTGAGCGGGTGGACGAACCCCTGCCGGATGTCGTTGCGGATGATGTGGAACCAGCAGTAGTAGAGGTCGGGGGCGGTCTTGCCGGCGATGGACATGAGAAAGGCCGAGCGTCCGGCGCCGCCCGGCAGGGTGATGCCGCCCCACTCCTGGATGTGAATCGCGGGATCCCGCTCCATGAGCTTGATCAGCTCCCGCGTGGTGCCTCCCTCCGGCCGATCGGGATTGAAGCCGCCCTTCATGGTGACCACGACCCGATCGCCTGCGGATCCGGCCCGCGCGAGCAGCGGCACACCGACAAGCAGAAGCGCGACCAAGGGCAGACGCAATCGCGAGACGAACATCATGCGAGGCTTCCTCCTGTGGTGTCTTCCCGAAGCGCGGGCGTCTGCAAGGCCCGGCGGGGCGCAGGCGACAGATCCCCAACCCGCGCAAGCCCGGACCGACGGGCGTCCCGTTTCATGCGCGCGCCTCCTTTGCGGCACGGTTCGCATCCGGCCGATCGCGTGCGACGAAGACGGGCTCGATCCAGGTGACCCGCGGCTTCCTCTCCGGCTCCAGGACCTTGGCCAAGGCGGCATTCCACATCTCTCCGAAATCCACGCGGAAGGAGTGAAACGGCAGGAACCACTGGCGGGACCAGAGGGTGTCCCAGAATCCGCAGCACCCCCGGCCGTCCACGTCGGGCACGATCTCTTTCAAGCGGTTCACGAAGTCGAACAAGACGCGGTCGGACGCTCCCAGCAATGCAGGCCGCGGCCGGGCCCCGTCGAACAGATCCCGGATCCTCTCTTCGCGCTCCTCCGGCTCCCCCACCCAGACGTACTGCAGACGCGCCGACGGGAACCCGAGGCCCGCAGCATCGGCGGCCGCTTCCAAAGAGGCCCGGACATGCCAGGCCGGTTCCGGATGGTGTCCGATGAAGAGCACGCGTTCGTACTGCTTGGTCACGAAGTACTGCAATGCCCGCGTGTACGCGGACACGTACTCGACCAGCACCGCGGGCAACGACACCGGCACCGGCCATTCCCACCGATTCACGAAACACACCGGCCGACCGGCCACGGCATCCAGCACGTCGTCCAACGCGATGCTCCGTGCGGACACATCCACGAGTACGCCGGAGATCCCCCGTTCGGCCAACAGCGCCAGCTCCTGCTTCCAGGTATACGCATTTTCGGACATGAGCGTGAGGGGATTGAAGAACGTGCCGCGCTTGGATGCGGCCAGGCTCAGCGATTCGAAATACCCCTGCAGCAGGCCGTACTGGCAGAAAAGCAGCACGGGCTTGTGCACCGGTGCAACGCTCGACGCCCTGCGGACAAAGGTCCCGCGGCCGGCTTCCCGCACGATCAGGCCGTCCTTCTCCAGGATGCGATAGGCTTTGCGCACCACGTTCTCCGTGGTGCCGTGCATGCCGGCCAGCTTCCGGATGCTGTAGACCCTGTCGCCCGGACCGAGCAGCCCCCCTGCGATATCGGAACGAAGCAACTCTGCAATCTGCCTGGACTTA
>CAZBZG010000138.1:7062-11755 GCA_964496245.1 uncultured Planctomycetaceae bacterium
GGAGGATCTGTCAAGGAACTGGACATCCAGACTTCAGCAAACCGTGTTCTGCTGTGTAGGCTGGAGTATACACCCTGCCCGCTGGTTGTCAAGGGGGCTTGGCAGAATTGGCGGAACCACCTGCGGCCCGCGGGCGGGTGCCTGTCAGGGCCTCTGCACGGCCCCGCTCCCGGCCCCCGGCTCGGGCAGGGGCGCATACAGCCGCTCGGCTGCGAGCAGGGCGGCGCCTGTGGCGCCGATGGCCTCCGGGCTGTCGGACACCACCCAGCGGCACGCGTCTGCGCGCGCTTCTCCCGCCCCTGCGTTGCCAGCCAGGACCGACCTCATCAGCGGTCCGTTGAACCGTCCCTGGAAGACGAGGAGGTCGGGCGCGTGCAGCCGCACCGCGTTCTCGGCTGCGCAGGCGAGGTCGCCGAACATCTCCGTCAGCCTGCGCTTGAGAAAGGCGTCCCCTGCTTCCGCTACGCGGCAGAGCTGCTCCACGCGAATCGTGTCGGGCTTGTTGCCCGCGCGGCCCGCACGCCTGCGCATGCCCTGCCACCACTGGGGTGAGCGCGCCGCGCGCTTGCGCAATGCCTCACGAAGCACACGCCCCGACGCATAGGCTTCCAGGCACCCCCGCCGGCCGCATGTACAGCGCACCCCGTCCATGCGCACGACCGTGTGGCCGAGTTCCCCGCCGCTGTGGCGGCCGCGCACGGCGAGGCGCCGGTCCTCGGCCAGGCCGAACCCCACGCCCGTGCGCATGAGCACCACACCCACACGCCCGTACGCCCGGTGGTCCGGCTGCCATGCCTCTCCGAGCGCAAAGCAGCTCGCGTTGTTGTCCACGAATACGGGCAGGTCCAGGGCAGCGGCGAGCCGCCCAGCCACCGCCACGTCCTCCCATCCCGGAATCGCGGCATAGGATGCGGCCGTGCCTGCCACGCGGTCCACCCGGCCCGGCGCGCCCACACCCACGCCCTCCACCGCGCGGCCCGCGCGCTTGGCACGCCTGTAGAGCCGCTGGGCCGTGCGGCACAGGATAGCGAGGCACTCCCTGGCGTCTCCTACCTGCCAGAGGTCGACCGCGGTCCTGTGGACCACGCCCCCGCCGAGATCCACTACGGCGCCATTCACCCGCTCGCGGTCGAACTCCAGGCCCAGGAAGTGCGTAGCCTCGCGCCGCACCGTCAGCCCGGTCTCGGGCCGCCCGCGCCCGCCCGCCCGGGCGCCCTCCAACGGACATTCGCGCACCATGCCGCTCTCCACGAGCTGCGAGACGGTCACGCTGATGGTGGAAGGGTTCATGCCGAACGCGCGCGCGAGCTTGATCCGGCTCGCAGGCGCATGCCGCCGGAGCCAGTCCACCAGCAGCCGTCGGCGGTCCAGGGTTCGCTTCGGCTTGGCCATCGAGGTCCTCCGCGCAGCCACGCCTTCGATTCTAGGGCCGGGAGGAGGCCGGGCAACCATTTATTTCAGTTTTTCACATAAAAGGCTTGCGGCCGCGCGTCCGGGTGGTAGAATGCCGCGCCAGACAGGGAGCTCCCGTGCACGCGGCCGCGATTCTCCTGATCCTGTTCGTCAGCCACCTGCTCGGCGCGGTGGCGGCCTACGGCGGCGCGCTCCTGGCCCTGCCCATGCTCGTCTGGGTCATGGACGACGTGCACGTGGCCGTGGTCGTGCTCATGCTCCTCGGCGGCCTCCAGGCCCTCCAGATCCTCCTCTACACGTGGCGCGACATCGACTGGCAGGAAGCCAGGTGGCTCGTGGGCGTGCCCTTGCTGGCGCTGCCGGCCGGCGTGCTCACGGCTGCCTGGCTGCCCAGGCGCGCGCTCGTGGCCCTGCTCGGCGGACTCCTGCTTGCGAGCGGCGGATGGCGACTGCTCGCGCTCATGCGCGAAGGACGACGCGTCAGCGCTCCCGCCCCTTCGGATCCTTTGAGGGCATCCAGTGCGCTGCGTCCGTCCGACGCAGCGCCCCCTGCCCCGGCCCGGCTCCCCGGTCTCGCCCGGGCTGTGCTCCTCATCCTGGGCGGTGTGGTCCACGGCGCGTTCGCCTGCGGCGGCGCCACGCTCGTGGTCTACGCCCAGCACACCTTTGGCCGCAAGGCGCCCTTCCGGGCCACCCTCGCACTGCTCTGGGTGACGCTCAACCTCTTCCTGTTCGGCGCGATCCTGGCGCAGGGGCGTCTGGAACGCGAACCGCTGACGATCGTTGCCATCGCCGTCCCGGTGGTGCTGGCTGCGGGCTGGCTCGGCCAGCGCGTGGCCGCGCGCATGCCCGAACGGCACTTCGCCGAGCTCGTGGCCGTCTTGCTCGTGGCGAGCGGCTGCATCACCCTGGCGCGCGTGGCATCCTGACGATGTCCATCCAAGAGGAGAAGTCCATGAGCTTGCGACCAGCCTGTCAGTGCATCACCTGGGGCGACCGTCTCGGGGACCGGCTCGAGGAGATCCTGCCCGTTGTAGAGGCGGCCAAGTATGAGGGCGTGGAGCTCGGCTTCCGGCACATCCGCCACGTCCCGCCCCAGGACCTGCGAACGCGCCTGCAAACGTCCGGGCTCTCCCTCACGTCCACCCACATGGGCGGCAACTTGGAGGATGCGGCCCAGGCCGAGGGGGAACGCCGCATCCTGGACGAGATCCTGGACTACCTCCAACAGGCGGGCGCGGGGCTCCTCATGTATTCGGGCCTGCGCTACCAATCTGACCAGCAATTCGAGAACGACTTCGCCATGCTCAACCGTTCGGCCGAGTGCTGCGCCGAGCGCGGCGTGCGCCTGCTCTACCACAACCACAATTGGGAATTTGAGGAGAACGGCCGCGTCATGCAGGCGCTCCTGACACGCGCCAGTCCCGCCCTGGGCCTCTGCCCCGACCTGGGATGGGTCCACAAGGGCGGGGAAGACGTGCTCGGCTTTTTGGAACAGGCGCGCGACCGCATCGGCGGGGTGCACTTCAAGGACTTTGCCACGCGCAAGCCCGGCCTCGATACGGTGATCCTCGGCACGGGCTGCGTGCCCCTGCGCGAGGCAGCCGCGTGGCTCCGCGCGCACACCGACGACCTCTGGGTGATCGCCGAGCAGGACAAATACGAAGGCGACCCTGCCGACGCCGCCAAGGCCAATGGCGCGTTTCTCGTCGAGGTCCTGGGATAAGGGTCCGCGACGAAACAGACAGAAAGGAGCGCACAGCATGTCCTATCGCGTGGCCATCATCGGATGCGGCGGCATGGGCGCGAATCACGCTATCGCGTGGCAAGACGAGGCAGGCGCCACCATTGCCGCGGTCTTCGATCCCGATGCGGAGCGGGCAAAGGCGCTGGCGAACAAGACCGGCGCGCGCGTCTGCACGACCGCGGAGCAGGCTGTGGTCGAGGCCGGCGTGGATATGGTGAGCGTGTGCACGCCCATCTGTTTTCACGCAGACGTGAGTTGTCTGGCCATGGCGCACGGCCGGCACGTGCTCTGCGAGAAAGCCATGGCGCTCACGCTCGCGGATGCGGACCGCATGATCGCCGCGTCCGAGGCAAACAACGTCAAGCTCTGCATCTCCTACCAGCACAGGAGTCAGCCCGACTACGCCGCCTACCAGCAGCTCGTGCAGGCCGGGGCGTTCGGCGGGCCCGTGTTCGCCCGCTTCGTAGACACCCGCGAGGTGCGGCCCAAGCTGGCCATGCACCGCAAAAGCATGAACGGCGGCCCGGTCCTCGACATGGCCGGCCACTTCTTCGATCTCATGCGCTTCTTCACGGGCATGGAACCGCAAACCGTCTACGCGCGCGGCCACGTCTTTGGTGCGGACAAGCCGCGCCTGGCCGGCATCGACGACCCCGCCGTGGACGCGGCCGAGATCCTGGTCGACTTCGAAAAGGGGCACGTGCTCTCGGTCTGCGTGAACTGGGGCATGCCCGAAGGCCATCCCGGCGTCACCCGCAGCGAGCTCGTGGGGCCCGTGCTCCTGGCCCGTCCGGCGGAACACGGAGCGGAAGCGGTCTTTGCCGACCGCACGGAGACGGTCCAAGCGCCCGCAGATGCGCCCCGCGGCGTAGCTGCGCGCGTGCGGGATCTCGTGACCGCCATCGAGACCGATACCCAGCCCGAGGTGGCGGGCGCGGACGGCCGCAAGGCCCTGGCCGTCTGCCTGGGCGCGCTCGAATCGATCGAGACCGGCGCGGTGGTGGAGGTCGCGTAGGGAACCGCAGACCTCACTTTCCCTCGAGCACCTGCTTCCACGAACGCTGCGCCGCAGACGTGACCAGCAGGAACTCGTGCTGCTTGAATTGCGGCGTGATGTCGGCATCCATCTCCGGCATCCTGGCCGACGTCAGGTCGAGTGCGTGCCCTTGCAGGTGGACGCAGACGCGATCGCCGCCGCTGCCGAGACTCCGGTTGTACGCCTGCAGGGCCAACTGAAGCGCCTGCAGCGTCTCCGCGTTCTCTGCCAGCAGGGTGAGCTGCCGCGTGCGGCGCTGGGCGAGCGCCTCCCCCCCCCATCGCCCCGCCCTGCCTCGGCTGCTGCCGGGCCGGCTGCGCCCGCCGCTCCAGCCACCCCGCAAGCGTCGGCCTCGTCCCCTCCCCTACCAAAGCCGTCCGCCCAGGCGAGATCCGAAACCAATGCCAACGCCCCCTTCCGCCTGGCCTGCGCCTGCGGCAAGCGCCTGCGTGTACCCCGCAAGTTCGCGGGCAAGCGCCTCCGCTGCCCCGCCTGCC
>CAZBZG010000139.1:0-3785 GCA_964496245.1 uncultured Planctomycetaceae bacterium
TGCTCGCTCACCACCGACCCGTCCGCGCGCGCCAGACGGATGCGCGCGGGGAAGAGTCCGTCCACGGCCTCGGCCGAGGCGCCCACGAGCGTGCCCGTGAGGCGGACGTGCGTGCCATCCTTGCTGGGCGCACAGCCGACCCGCAGCTTGGCGATGGGCTCCGGCAGAAAGGCCACCAGTCCGCCCTGGATGCGGGTCATGTCCAGATCGAACGACTGCCAGGCGTTGCCGCGCTCGCCCTCGACCGGTTCGAGGGGGAGCCGCTTCTGGTGCAAGAGATCGTAGGCCACCCGGCCGCGGTCGGCCGGCACGGTCAGCGGCAGGACCAGCGGTTTGGCCATGATCTGCTTGACCGCGTGGTTGTACGGCGGGTCGTTGAAGTTCGCCATCACCAGGTAGTGCACGTCGCCCTGGGACCACCAGGTGGGGCCGACCTGGAAGGGGCCCTTGCCGGCGGGCTCGATGCCGATGGCCGGGAGCTTGTCGTGCAGGTAGTCCACGAGCGCCTGGGAGCGTTCGTAGATCTTGAGCAGCTCGTCATCGTACCAGGTGGGGAAGTAGACGCCCATGTAGTACTCGGCCATCTTGGCCTGAAGCTCCTGCCACCGGGTCAGGCCGGGAAGTGCGAGCGCGCTCTCGGCGGCCACCACCACCTTGGCCCCGCCGTCCATGGCGCGCTCGAGTTCGTCCAGGACCGCGTCCGAGAGCTCGCCCTTGAAGCGGACGCCGGGCGCGAAGATGCATTCGTACTTCTGCAGTTCCCGGGGGTTGACGTCAGCGTAGACGTACTTGGGGGCGTACCCCAGGCGCCAGCAGGCCACCCACAGGCCTTCGGCCTGGTTGGTGAGCGCCAGGTCCTTGTGGGGGGAGAGGTTGTACTGGTCCTGCGTGACCAGGATGGCCACGCCCCGGCAGCCGCGCTCGCAGGCCCGCACGAGTTCGCCGAACGGCGCCAGAATCCGGCGGTTGAGGTGCTTGGTGGATTCCTTTCCCGCCAGCATGCCGGGATTGGGGCCGTCCGCAAAGCCGTGGCGGAGCCCGTACAGGGAGACCCCGTCGGCGCCCTGCTGGAGCATGGCAAAGGCCATGTGGCGCTGATACTGACCGTCCTGCTGGGAACGGCGTTCGTGCGACAGGGGCATGTTGACGAACACGGTGCGCCCCGGGTCGAAGCGCAGGAGGTCTGCGTTGGAGCAGATGTGCACCCACCCGGTGCTGTTGTCCGAGTAATGGACGGTCGAGAGCACGTCGAGGTCGGCGAAGACGTCCGGGATGTAGCCGAACCCGACGTGCGAATGGCCGAACCCCAGCAGGTACCGGTGGTAGGTGCCGATGCGCGCATGGGGCGCGACCTCGCGCGCGGCCGCAGCCACCCGGCTGTTGTAGTCGCCCCATCCGTGAAGCCGGTAGCGGCGGAGCTCCAGGAACGCCTCAAGCGCCTGGGGATTCCGCTGCGCGGACGGCCGGGAGACGTACCGGCTGAAGGCGGACTGGATCTTGGACACGGGTTGGCCGAGGGTCTGTTCGGCCCGGCGCAGACGGATGCGCTCGAACTGGTTCGGCTGCGCGTCGGGGAAGCCCGAGGCCGCGCTCCCGTACATCTCATCGTAGATCATCATGCCGGCCAGGGCGGGGGAGTGGCGCATGGCCAGCATCTCCCGTGTGATCCAGCGCCGGCTCGCCTGGACGTAGCCTTCGATGTAGCGGGGCAGGTGGAAATCGTTGTAGGAGAGGAACACGTCCGAGAATTCGATGCCATGCCGCACGCAGGCGTTCAGCAGCTGGTTGCGCGGAGCCGGATTGTAGACGCTGGCCGGCGCCATGAGCCGGTCATCCATGCCTGCGATCGTCTCCGGGAAGGTGAAGAAGCGGCCGTGCATGTAGGTCGTGTAGGCCATGTGATCGATGCGGTTGTAGCCGAGCTCCGCCAGGCTGGCCACCGCGCGGTTGAGGTCGTACGGCGGGAGACCGGGGTCGCTGCGCAGGTAATTGGCGACCAGGGCGTTCATGGGCTTGGTGTACTTGGAGGGCTTGACGATCTTGTAGAGGCTCCTGGGTTGAGCGTCTGCGACTGTGAAGGCGAATGGCCAGTTGGCCATGCCGTCGGGCAGGCCGCTCATGCGCAGGCTGTAGCGTCCCGGGGCCAGGCGCTGCGTGATGGCGGCGGGCAGCCGGAAGGGCTGGGCGCACCAGGTGCCGCCCGGGTCGGCAAACGGGAAAGACACGGTGCGGCCGTCCGGATGGCCGAGCTCGATGGCGCGCTGGCCCGCGGGCCGGGCCGTGCGGGAGCGGAGCGTGGCCGTGAGGCGGATCGGCTCTCCTGCGACAAACGCGTCCCGGCCCTTGTTGCTGACAAAGGCGGCGGTGCCATCCTGTTCCTTCTCCAGGATGCAGGGCAGGAGCTCGGCTTCGAGCGGGGCGTCGGTGTGGGTCGTGTCCTCGCTCGTCACCACCGCGCGCAGGGCCACGAAGCCGAAGGGGATGTCCGGTACGTCGAAGCCGAGGGTCCCGTCTTCTTGTGGACCCGACCACGACACGCCCTCCCCCCGCTGCCAGGAGCGCCGCATTGGTGCCTGCGGGTCGTAGGGCGACCACCAGACGCGCGCCGCGGGCTGTCGGACCGTTTCCTTGCCGGGGGTGTCCAGGAACCGCAGACGGATCGACGCGCGCGCGCCGCGCGTGAAGGCCGGATGATCCCACTCCAGGAGCAGAAGGCGCACGGCCTCGGGGTCCCGGCTGGTGTTGTCCGCCAGAAAGGACTTGTTCGGGAAGGCAGAGAAGTCGGTGCTGACCGGCAGGAAGAAGTCCTCTGGCGGTTCGCCCAGGCCGGCCGTGAACCGGACCGTGGCCAGGGTGGGCCCGAAGTGGAGGCGCGTCTGGCGCCCGGCCTTGAGGCGGATCGTGCCCACGGCCGCCTGCAGGCCGGTCTTGCTCTTCACGCGGCCGGTGAAGCGGCGGTGGGGGATGTGGATCTCCGCGCCCTGGGCTGCCATGCCGGGGACCTTTGGTGCGTCGGCCGCGCCCAGCACGGCCCGTCCGTCCGGCGTGACGTGGAAAGCCTGCCAGCTCGGGTAGAGCACGTATCCCTGTCCCACCTGGTTGGAGGGGAGGTAGATCGAGAGGGGATAGAACGGTTCGTTGGGATGGCTCACCGCATTGCGCAGCTGCTTGGCGTCTTTCGGATCCGGCAGGTCGTCGGCCCTCAGCGCGACCGCGCCCGCCAGGCTGAAGAGCCCGAGTCCCTTGGTCGCCACGAGGCGCGAGGACGGCGGCCCGGCCCGGCCCGCATCCACGCCCAGGATGGTGATCCGGTGCAGGCGGAGGGAGACGGTGTCGCCCTGGATGCGGATCTCCGGATCGTCGGACGTGAGCGTCCCGTCCTCTTGCAGGCGGAAACGATGGTCGCCGGGCCAGATCCGGTGTTCGCCGACTCCCAGGTCGGCCTTGGGGATGCGCAGGGCGCCGCTGCGGCGGATGTACTCGCCCTTGTAGAACTGCTCGAAGGTGAAGGCCCGGTCTACGCTTGCGTTGCGCACCCACAGGAGCGCGCGCGTCCCCACGGGCAGCGTACGCGTGCCGCGCGGGCCGAACTGGGTTTCGATAATGGGCTCGAGCCGTTCCCGGTCGCTCACGAGCGTGCCCGTCTCGTGATCCGTGACGAGGCGCACGGTGACGGCCTCCTGCTCCTCAGCGCCCCGGCCGTGGTCGCAAAGGAGCGCGAGCACGCACAGCAGGCAGAGGAACCTGGCGGAAGCGTTCATTCCTGCTCCTCCTTCCCGTTTCCG
>CAZBZG010000139.1:3795-11661 GCA_964496245.1 uncultured Planctomycetaceae bacterium
TTTCCGTCGGCGTCGAGGGTCACGGTCGACATGAGTTCGAAGTACTGATGCACGGCCTGGGCGTGCGCGCCGCCCACCCGCGGCGGCTTCGCGGGGCTGTCGATGTCTGCGTCGAACGGGTTCTGGTAGGCTTCCACCCGCCGTGTGCCGGCCGGTTCCTTGACCGTGGTGGACCGCTTGGACTTCTTGATGCGCTGCCGTACCACGCCCCCCTTGCCGAAGCGGATCCCCGCGATGGCCAGGTCGGCCAGCTGTTCCTGGTAGACGAAGAGCGACGCCGCGGGGGAGGTGCTGTGTTGCGGCTGCGGAGCGCGGTTGTCGTAGACCTCGACCTGGAACGTGATCCGGTCGCCCGGACGGACCTCGAGGTTGGCGAAGATCTTCTCGAAACTCTGGACCGCCTTGACGCGCGGCGGCGAGACCAGCCGGTCCACCTCGCCCTTGGCCGTGACGTTGGACGGGTTCTCGATGGTGGCCTTCTTCCATTTGAGCACGCAACGGCTCACGCCGAAGTCGTCCCGCAGGCGGGCGCCGAAGGTGAAGAGCTTGAGCGACTTCTCGGTGAACGGCATGTCGTCCTTCAGGAACCGCGGCAGATAGACGCGCGGCTTCTCGTCGGCCTGCAGGCTGAAGGTCATTTCGAAGGGATAGGCCAAGTGCAGGCCGTGCACGTCCTCC
Organism: uncultured Planctomycetaceae bacterium; assembly: GCA_964496245.1. Classification (GTDB taxonomy): domain Bacteria; phylum Planctomycetota; class SZUA-567; order SZUA-567; family SZUA-567; genus CAZBZG01. The sequence continues at coordinate 4,474 of CAZBZG010000139.1, forward strand.
ACCTGGAGCTTCGCCCGGCGGGAGACCGTCTGCACCAGGCGCACGCGCGCGAACCGGCCGAGGGTCTCCAGCTGAAGCGCCTTGCCGTCCTCCCAGGTCAGGGTCGCGGAGCGCAATTCCTTGGAGAGCTGGAAGCCCAGGGCGATGCGCGTGCCCGGCAGCCCCACGAACCGGCTCTGAATCCCCTCGAGATCGCGCGGCATGAGGCGCGTGTACGGCGGATAGACGATCTCGGTCTGCATGTTCTCGAGCGTGGGCTGCGTGGTGAAGACCAGGGTCATGGGTTCGGAGCGGCGTTCGCCAAAAGCGAAGCGGAGTTGGTGCGCGGCAGGCGCATCCGGCTGATAGGTGACCGCGGCCCTGCCCGTATCGTCCACAGCGAGGCGGCGCCGGGAGACGGTCTCGCCCTGGGTGTCCAGGAGCGTGACCTCGCGGTAGCCGCGCTTGAGGAAGCGGATGCTCACCTCCACGGGGTCGCCGATGCGGCAGATGTGCTCGCCCGGCCCGGGCTGCAGTTCGTAGAGCGTGGGAAAGAGATACTCGCGCACGGCGAAGCAGGAGTCTTGGAAATTGGCCGCGACCCGACCGAACCCGAACCAGGGCGTCATCCCGAGCACCAGGATGAGGACCAGCAGCGTGAGGAACCGGTTCCGCCGCCGGTTGCGTTCGCGGCGATCCAGGCGGCTCTCGAAGTCCTTTGCCAGGTCGCCTGCGGCCTGCCCCACGACCACGGTCATGAGCGGCGTGGGCTCCTTGCGTTGCAGGAAATCCAGGGCGCTCACGAGGCGGCTGTTCAACGTCTGCACGAGCGCCTCCGCGTGGAAGGCTTCATCGAGATGCGAGGCGAAATGCTCCCAGCGGCGCCAGATCGTCGCGGCCAGCCCGGCGAGCAGGAGGAAGGCGAGCAGGAAGAGGCCGAAGTTGACAAAGGCGTTGGGCAGCCACCCGCCCAGGAACAGCAGCATGAGAATGCCGACCGAGAGCATGAGGGCGCCCAGGCGGTAGGCCACGGCCCCGTTGGCCAGGCCGCGGCGGACGCGGGAGAAGGCCTCCAGGCGGCGAAGGAAGGTTTGGCGGCTCTTCATGGCACGCACTCGTTCCCTTGCAGGGTCACGCCAGGCCCTGGCGCTTGCGGACGAAGCAGTCGGCACAGATGAGCAGCAGGAACAGCACCAGCAGGCCGGGGCTGTTCCACACGGCGATCTCATGGGTTTCCGGCCGGAGGCTGGGCGCTGTGCCGGCTTGCCGGAGCCACGCGGTCAGGTCGTCCACCACGCGCCCGCCGGCCGCCCGGGCAAGCTGGTCCATGGCAGCCCGATCCGCAGCCGGGTTGGCGAACTCGCCCCCTGCTGCGCCGGCCACGAAACAGGTCTCCTGCTCCTGCTTGCCGTACCGGGCCCGGACCGTGTACGGCCCCGGCTGGTCGACGCGGACGCGGTATTCGTAGTATCCCGGCGTCTCGGGCAGGTCGCGCGGCCAGATGAGCCGTTCGCTCTTGTCCGGCGCAATGACCGAGACCTGGAGGTCGGCGTTCGTGATGGGATCGTAATTCTTGTCCTTGAGCACGCTCGAGAGCAGCACCTCCTGGCCCACCTGCGGGGAGGCGTCGGTGAGCCGTACCGTGGGCGCGCCGGGCTTCTGCCCGGGCGGGGGGGCGATGTAGCGCACGAGGTTGGCGAGCAGCTTCTCCAGGGGCGGATCCTCGAAGTCGGGCTGCAGCTGCCAGCGCCACAGCGTGTCCACTGCGGCCGCGACCACCTTGCCGTCGCCCATGGCCTGGTAGCCGAGGATGGGGACTTCGTGCTGTTCTGTCGCGCCCTTGCCGTCCGGGAGTTCGACGAAGCGGGTCATGAGCGGCGTGGCCAGGGGCTTGAAGCGGCCCACGTTGTTGCTGCCGTCGAGTTCGCGCAGGGCGTTCAAGCGTTCGCGGGTCCGATCGGGCTCGGCGAAGAGCTGCAGGATCGGATGAACGTAGGCTGCCTTGGGGATGCTGACGAAAAAGGTGCCCGGGAACTGGGCCTGTTTGCTGAAGTGCGGGCTGAGGTCGAAGGGGAGCACCGCGTTCAACGGGCTGTTCTCATACCCGCCGGCGCGGTACACGTCTTTTCCGCCGAGCACGACGAGGCCGCCGCCGCGCTTGCGCACGAACTCCACCAGGTTGCGCAGCCGCGTTTCGCTCACGTCGCCGCCGGCCCGGAAGCGCGTACGCGGGATGTCCCGGAGGATGACCACGTCGTACTTGAAGAGCTCGGCCTGGGACGTGATCAGTCCTTCCTGCGGATTGTCGTGTAGCGGGTCGCCCTGCACGTACACGCCGCCGCCCGGGATGTGGCAGACGCTCACGAGATCCACCAGGGGGTCCACGTCCAGGATGGCGCGGAGGAACTTGAACTCGAAGCGCGGAAAGCCTTCCATGAGGAGCACCTGGATGCGGGATTCGACCACCTGTACGACAAATCGCACCTCGTTGTTGGCACGCACCAGGTCGTCGCCTTCGAGCTTGACCGCGCAGAAGTAGCGGCCCGGCTTCTTGAACGGGTGGACGAGGGTGAACGTCCGGTCTTCGCCTGCGGCGACCGCGGTCCGCTTGACCGCCTTGTCGTTTGCGTGCAGGACGATCCCGGCCGCGCGGTGGGTCGGGCCGGAGACAGCGCCGCGCACCACCAGGTCTTCGCCCAGGCGCAGCACTGGCCGTTCGGGCGCGGCCGCGAGGCTGGCGTCCTGCGCCACGGTGTCGGTGCCGTAGAGGCGGACCGCGAGGGCCGTGCCGTGCGCCTTGAGATCCTGCCCCAGCGTGGTGAAGTCCCAGCCTTCGGTATCCCGTCCGTCGGTGAGCAGGATCAGCTGATCGGTACGCTCGCCAGCGAGCACGTGCTGCATGACGGCGCGCTGGAGAAAGGTGGGCCCCGGGCCCGCGGCCTCTCCGAGCGGCGCGCCGCTGAGGGTCTGGAGCGCCAGATCCACGCGGTCGCCGATCGTGCTTCGCAGTTGCCTCGCGTCCTGCACGGCTGCGGCAAAGCGCGGCTTGCCCTGGACGTCGGCTGTGGACATGGAGGCCGAATCGTCCACCAGCGCCAGCCAGCGCGCGGGCTCCTCCACGCGCAGATCGAGATACAGCCCCCCCTGCTCGAGCACTACGAGCAGGAGACCCACCATGGCCAGGCGCAGGAAGAACGTGGTGATGCGCACGCCCCGCCGCATCCGGATCTGGGGGAGGAAGTTGACGGCCGCCAGGACCAGGCCCACGATGAGAATGCCGTAGAAGAGCCCGAAGCTGGCGGCCTCGCCGGTCTGCCAGTGCCAGCGATGCACTTCGTCCACGGTGGCCTCTGTGTTCAGTCCCAGCAGCTGCAGGAGGGTGTTCATGCGCGGTCCTCCTGCCGGTGGGCCTGCCATGCGCCCAAAAGGGCTTCGGCCAGAAACGCCACTGCGACCAGCCAGAAGAGCAGGGGGAAGAGCTCCCGCTCTCGTACGAAGTGCCGGTCCAGTTCGTCGAAAACGAGGCGGTGGCTGCGCGTCGTGCCGAAGAGGTTGGCGTGTTCGGCCGCAGAAAGCGGCGTCAGGTCGGACTCGCCCAGCACGGGATTCACGCAGAGCCAGCGGTGCCGGCTTCCCTGCCGCGCCGGGTGGGTCACCTTGTAGTGGCCGGCGCGCACGAGCCCCTCCACTTTGAGCGTGGACCGGTCGGCGCGCAGGGGAACCCTGCGTTGGAGCGGCCCGGCCAGGTGGACGGGACCCTGGAGATTTTGGAATTCCGGCACGCGCATGTAGTGCGCGTCGCCTGCCCGGAGCACGTCGGGCGCGGGGTTCCGCTCCTGGCTGCCGACCGCGGACAGTAGTTCCTGCACCATGGGTACGAAGCACACGGTGCGCGGGAGCGAGGTGTCCGCGAGGTTGTAGCTGAAGGTCTGCAAATACACGCGGCCCCGTCCCATCGACCGCACCGCACCGAGCCAGTCGCCGTCCGTGGTGCGCAAAGCGCAGGCAGCCTGGCCCTTGCCGAGCAGGCGGAAATAGGCCGTGAAGAGGACTTCGTCTACATCCCCCCATTCGCCGCGCACGAGCGGCAGGAAGAGTTCGGCGCCCAGGACCGCCTCGCGTGTGTCGATGGCCGCCGGTTGCTCCGCTTCGACGAGTCCACCCAGGCGCAGCCCGCCGAGCAAGGGGGCGAAGCTCTCGTTGAAGCGCCGCGGACTGACGTCGCGTTCCGGTATCAGGATCAGCCCGCCGCCGTTCTGCACAAAGGCTGCGAGATCCTGGACCGCCTCTTCGGGAAGACGGTCCACCCCGTAGAGCACCACCGTGCTGCAGAGGGCGAGGCCCGCGTCACCGCCCTGGAGCCGGAGCGGTGTGATCTGCTTGAGCCGGATCTGGGTGCCGCCGGCCAGGCCCAGTTCCTGGCCCGGATTGACGGCGTAGCGGAAGAGCGCGCGGCCTTGGTGGGTCGTGCGGCCTTCCTCTTCCTCGCCCCCGACTGCGGACGCCACCAGAAGAATCTGACGGCGCTCGCGCAGGCGCATGGGCAGGCGGAAGGCGTTGTCGGCTTCGAGCGGGTCTTCGCCGAGCACGGCCGCGCAGGCGGCGTCAGCCGGACTCTGGAATCTGTGAACGAGGTCGATCTGGGCCGACTGGCCGGGCGCCAGGGTGAGCGTGCGCCGCTCTCCAGCCGCCTCCTCCTCCTGGAAGGTCACGGCCACGTCCGCTGTTTCGGCCGAGAAGCTCGTCACGCGCGCGGTCAGCTTGGCGCTCGTTCCCAGATACGCCCGCTGGGGCAGAAAGGCGCCGTCGGTCACAGCCAGGTTGGCGGCTGCGGGCAGGGTTTCGCCCACGAAGAGGAGATCGGTCTGCAGGTCGGCGAGACGCGTGCGCACCTCCTCGTCTGCCAGGTGGGACGCATACCCGGCGCGCTGGTGATCGGAGAAGACCAGGACCGCGCGGTTGACGGCCGTGCGGCTCTGCATCAGGTCCAGGGCCCGCTGGATGGCCGGGTAGAGGGCGCGGCTGCCGCTCTCGCTCGGCGCACACGGCTCGAGGGCCCCCAGAAGCTTGACGCGATCGCGCAGGAATCCGGTCTCCAGCTGGATCCGGTCGGCCGCGACCATGAGGCAGAACTCGTCCTTGGGGCCCATGTTTTGGATCAGTTCGGTCAGGTGGCGCTTGTGCTGCTCGAAAGGCGTGGTGCCGCTCTCGGTGCGGCGCTGCGTGCTCATGGAGTTGTCGAGAATCAGGACCAGGGAGCGCGGTCCGGCGTCCGGACTCGTGAGGGTGAAGCGAACCATGAGAAGCACGAACAGCACGAGCAAGAGCAGGCGCAGAAGGAGCTGGAGGAGATCGCGCGGCACGGGCGCAAAGGCGTTGGAGACATCCTGCCGTTCGAGAAAGCGCAGGGTGGCCAGGGGCTGGGGCCGGAGGCGCTGGCGCTGGATGAGGTGGATGATGATCGGTCCGGCCACGCCCAGCAGGCCGAGCAGCATCAGCGGGTTCAGCATGGAGCCGCTCCTGGGAGCACCCGGCGCAGAAAGTAGGATGAAAGCAGCTTGGTCAGGTCCTCCCCGTTGTGGAGGCGCAGGTAGTCCACCCGCGTTCTCTTGCAGAAATCCTCGAGTTCGGCCAGATGCGCGTGCAGCCGTTCGAGATAGCCTTCGCGCAGGCGGACCGGATCCCCCACGATCCGGGCGCCCGACTCGGGATGGCGAAATTCCGAGAGGCGATCGTAGGGAAAGTCCAGCTCGTCGCGGTCCAGGATCTGGAGAAGCGCCACATCGTGTTCCCGCACCCGCAGCCCTTTGAGCGCGTCGAAGAGCGGCGGCAGGTCGTCCAACGCATCGGTGATGAGGAATACGAGTGCGCGCTTTCCGAGGGTGCGGATGGATTCCTGGACGAGTTCGCCCAGCCGCCCTCCGCCGCGGCCCGGCGGGCGGACGAGATGCTGGTAGAGCAGCATCAGATGGTTCAGTCCCTGTGCGGGCGGGATGCGTTCCTCGATGGTTTCGCCCAGGCAGTGGAGGCCGGGGCTGTCCTGCTGGGTGACGGCCATCATGGCGATGGCGCCCGCGATCACGGACCCGAGGTCCAGCTTGGACGGAAGGCCCTCGGGCGGCGGCACGCGCATGGAGGCGGAGGTGTCCAGCAAGAGGTACACCCGCATGTTCGCTTCCATGAGGTGGCGTTTCACGAAGAAGCGGTTGGTGCGGGCGTAGACCCGCCAGTCGATGCTGCGGATCTCGTCCCCGCGGCGGTAGCTGCGGTGCTCCACGAATTCGGTGGACGCCCCGAAGTCTTTGGTGCGGTGCCGGTTGGCGTACAGGCCACGCACGAGCATGCGGCTCTTGAGCTCAATGCTCTTGAGGCGCTGGAGCAGACGGGGATCGACCTGCAGTTGTTGGGCGCTGGCGGTCATGGGCGGTTCACGTGCGACACGTTCCACGGTCAGGCGTTCGCGGGAATGGCTTCCAGGAGCATCTCGATCAGACGGATGCTGTCGATGTCTTCGGCCTGGGCGTTGAAGTTCGGTAGGATGCGGTGGCGGAGCACGCTCTGGCTGACCGCCCGCACGTCCTCGATGGATGCATGCGCATTGCCGTGGAGCATGGCCCGGGCCTTGGCGCCAAAGGCGAGGTACTGGGCGGCGCGCGGCCCGCAGCCCCACGCCACGTACTGCTTCACGAAGTCGGGCGCGTCGGGATCGCGAGGCCGGCTGGCGGCCGTGAGGCGCACCATGTAGTTGACCACGGGCTGGGCCACGGGAATGCGGCGGACGATCTGCTGCAGGTCGAGAATCTCCTCCTTGCACAGGACCGCTTTGGGCTCGGGAAGCCCTCCGCTCGTGGTCCGGGTCACGATCTCCTCCAGTTCGGTGTTGGTGGGGTAGTCGACAAAGGTGTTGAACATGAAGCGGTCGAGCTGGGCTTCGGGCAGGGGATAGGTGCCTTCCTGCTCGATGGGGTTCTGCGTGGCCATGACCAGGAAGGGACGGTCGAGCGTCATGGTCTTGCGGCCCGCGGAGACCTCCCGTTCCTGCATGGCCTGGAGCAGCGCTGCCTGGGTCTTGGGCGGCGTGCGGTTGATCTCGTCCGCGAGCAGGAGGTTGGTGAACACGGGCCCGGGGATGAAGCGGAACTCGCGCTGGCCCGTGGCCTGGTCCTCCTCGATGACCTCGGACCCGGTGATGTCGCCGGGCAGCAGATC
>CAZBZG010000140.1:0-11587 GCA_964496245.1 uncultured Planctomycetaceae bacterium
GCCGCTTGCCAAGCAGAGGGACAATGCCCGGAATCGTACACGAAACCCCAGCCGATGTTTCTCGCCGCCCCCTCGGCCAGATCCTCGTTGAGATGGGAGCTCTGACCCAAGAGCAATTGGACGAGGGCGTCGCTAAGCAGAAGGAGGAGGGCGGCGCGCTCGGCACCGTGCTCAAGGAACTCGGCTTCATCTCCGAACAGCAGCTGCTCGCAGCCCTGGGCGAACAGCTCGGCATGGACACGGTCGACCTCTCGGACATCGAGATCGAGCCCGACGTCCTCGCCAAGGTCGACCGCATGGTGGCCGAAGTCTATCGCATCCTCCCCGTCGATTTCGACGAGTCCAGCAACACACTCATCATCGCCATGGCCAACCCCCTCAACGTCTACGCACTGGACGACCTTCGCTTCATGTTGAACTGCAACGTGCGCGGAGCCGTCTCGGATGAGGATTCGGTCCGCCAGGGCATCGAGCAGTACTATGGGGCCAGCGAGACTGACTCCATTGAGAACTTGATCGGCGAAATCGGCGACGGCGGGGACGTCGTCGAATTCAACGAGGACGACGAGAACATCGACGTCAGCGCCCTGGAGGAGAGCGCCAACAGCGCCCCCGTCGTCAAGCTCCTCAACCTCGTGCTCCTTTCGGCCATCCGGGACCAGTCCTCGGACATCCACTTCGAGCCCTTTGAGGACGAGTTCAAGATTCGCTACCGGATCGATGGGGCGCTGCTGGAGATGAAGAGCCCGCCCAAGAGTCTCGCCATGGCCCTGATCAGCCGCATCAAGGTCATGGCCAACCTCGACATCGCCGAACGCCGCAAACCGCAGGACGGCCGGATCCTGCTGAGCATGGGCGACAAGAAGGTGGACCTGCGCGTATCGTGCCTGCCCACCATCGGCGGCGAGAGCGTGGTCATCCGCGTGCTCGACAAGACGGTGGTGGCTCTCGACATCCACCGGCTGGGCATGCGCGAGGAGGACCTCAAGCAATTCATGGATCTCATTCACAAGCCCAACGGCATCATCCTGGTGACCGGTCCCACCGGCAGCGGAAAGACCACCACGCTCTACGCCTGTCTCAACGCGGTCAACGACATCTCCCTCAAGATCATCACAACCGAGGATCCCGTGGAGTACGAACTCGCCGGCATCGTGCAGGTTCCCATCCGCACGGACATCGGCGTCACCTTTGCCAAGTGCCTGCGCTCCATTCTCCGCCAGGATCCCGACAAGATTCTTGTCGGCGAGATCCGCGATCTGGAAACGGCCGACATTGCAATCGAGGCCTCGCTGACGGGGCACCTCGTCTTCAGCACGCTGCATACGCCCGATGCGCCCAGCACCATCGCCCGCCTGATCGAGATGGGCGTCGAACCCTACCTGCTCGCTGCCACCGTCGAGGCCATCGTCGCCCAGCGCCTCGTCCGATGCATCTGCCTGCGGTGCAAGGAATCCTACAATCCCACGGACGAGGAACTCTTCGAGGTCGGCCTTACGCAGGATTCCGTGCAGGGCCGCGAGTTCTACTACGGCCGCGGCTGCGAAAACTGCAAGGACACCGGCTACAGGGGGCGCAACGCCATCTACGAGATCATGCACCTCAATTCTGCGCTGCGCGACCACATCATCGCAAAGAAGTCGACCGAGGTGATCCGGTCCACTGCCCGCGAACACGGCATGCACAGCCTACGGGAAGCGGGATTGCTCAAGGTCTACGACGGCATCACCACCATCGAGGAGATCGTCAAGGAAACCATGTCATTGGAGGCTTGAGCCGGATCCGCGCGGGCCGGACGCCCTCGCGCGCACCGCCCTCCCCCGCGGCACGCAGGCCACCTCATGGCGCCCGAAGGAGAAGCCGATGCCCACGTTTTCGTTCGAGGCTGTCGACAATGCCGGCAAACCGGTCAAAGATACCATCGACGCCGCCAACGTGGATGAAGCCCGCGACAAACTCAAGGGCAAGGGGCTCTTCCCCACCAGCATCAGCCAGAAGGCCGGGCGGTCCTCGCGGCGCAAAGCGGCCGAAGTCGATACCGAGCGCAAGCGCGCCGTCACGATTGGCAGCGGGGTGTCCGCCAAGGAGCTCACGCTCTTCACGCGCCAGTTCTCCACGTTGATCGATGCCGGCCTGCCCATGGTCCGGGCCCTCGACATCATGGAGCAGATGCTCAAGCCCGGGGGCCTCCGCAATGTCGTGATGGATGTGCGAGACGACGTCGAACAGGGTTCGAGCCTCTCCGAGGCCATGGCCAAACACCCGGGCGCCTTCGACCAGCTCTATGTGAGCATGATCCGGGCGGGCGAGACGGGCGGTCTGCTGGCCAGCATTCTCAACCGGCTCGCCGAGTTCCGGGAGAAGAGCCAGCGCCTCAAGCGCCAGATCATCGGCGCGCTCATCTATCCCATCGCGGTCCTGACGATCGCCGGTGCCATCCTCACCCTGATCATCATGTTCATCGTCCCCAAGTTCAAGGACATGTTCTCCGACATGGACATCGAGATGCCGGGCATGACCCGCATGCTCATGGCGTTCTCCGAACTCCTCATCCAGTACTGGTATCTGGTCCCCTTCGTCCCGCTCGGGCTGGTGATCGCCTTCTTCCTGATCCGGCTGACCGCACCCGGCCGGTATGCGATCGATATGATTATGCTCTACATCCCGGTCTTCGGTACCATCGTGCGCAAGTCGAGTATCTCGCGATTCTGCCGGACGCTCGGCGAACTGAGCGCTGCCGGCGTCCCCATCCTCGACGCCCTCGGCATCCTCCGCACGGCCGTGGGCAACGCCGTCATCTCCGAGGCCGTGGCTGACGTCCACGCCTCCATCCGCGAAGGCGAGAACATCGCCGACCCCATGCGGCGCAGCGGCGTCTTCGACATCATGGTGGTCAACATGATCGAGGTCGGCGAGGAGACCGGCGAACTCGACAAGATGCTGCTCAAGATCGCGGATACCTACGACGGCGAGGTCGACACCTTGGTCGGTTCCATGATGAGCCTGCTCGAGCCGTTTCTCATCATCGGCATGGGCGGCGCGGTAGGCTTTATCGTGATCTCGCTCTTCCTGCCCCTCATCTCGATCATCCAGGGGCTCAACGCCTGATCGCGGTCTCGGTTTGGGCGCGGTTTCCGCTCTCTCGGGGCACCACGCGACACCGGCTCTCGCATCCGCAAGGGGCCCGCCTGTCACCTGTCAGGCACTGCTCTCCTCAATGCACGTGCGACGGGCCAAACGCAGCAGATCCCACGACACGTCATCGGGGACGGTACATCCGGCGGCCAACAGGTACTTCTCCTGCCCCCCCGCACGCAGGGCTGCCCGGACCGCCTCCCGCAAGGCATTCTCCGGCCCCGTGGCCAGGGGACCCCGGTGATCGAGGCCCGCGGCCACCGGCAGGTCCGTGCGTTCTCGGCCCTCGGCAATTGTCGGGTTTCCCCAGGACGGGCCGACCGCCCAGTTGATGCAGCCGGCGGGATACGTCCAGTACGGTGCCATCCGCACATTCTCGCCGCAGACGTGCAGCAAATTGAAGGGCGCATCGGAAATGGCTTCGAGCACTTGCCGGTCAAAAGCCTCTACGAACCCAGCATGCTCCTCGACCGTCAGCCGCTCTCGTTCGCCGGCCTGAGCCGAGTAGTACATGCCCCACGCGCCCGCGTCGATGCAGGCGCGGCTGAAGCAGATCAGGCTTTCCGCAATGCCGCCGAGGGCGGCCAGGCACGCCTCCGGCTCTTTGCGGATCAGGGCGTCCGCCTGCTTCAGCGTCATGCAATTGAGCGTGGCGTACGGGCAGAAAAGTGTGACGATCACAGGAGCCTCGCCGGCCAATTCGTCCAAGAGGATACGCAGCCCTTCCAGGAAGGATTCGAAGCATTCGGACGACAAGGGTATGGGCGTGGCGAGCGTCTCCAGGTCGAGCTCGGCCCGGCCCGTCACGTATCCGGCCGGCGATTCGTACCGGGTATCGTTCATGACCTTGAGCCAGTCCGGGTCGCAAGCCTCGTAGTAGCGGAGGTGCATCTCCGCCATGGGACGCCGGCTGCGATGCTTTTCGGAAAAGTGGAACCAGAACGAAGCGGGCACATGGTCGACACCCGCCCCCGCCAGAGCCGCCCGCACGCGTTCGGTCTTGTTCATGTTCGCACCTCCGCCTCGTCCCTTCCGTCGCGCCGCCCGCCCGGCTCCTATAGATCGAGCGTCATCCCCTCCTTCGCCAGCAGAAGATCGATTCCCTTCTGCTTCGCACGCGCCCGGTAGTCTTCTTCGCGCGCGGCCAGCACCGCGTCCGTGCTCATGGGATCGTGATGAGTCAATACGAGGCGGCTCAGGCCAGACTGTTCAGCCAACGTCAGGTCCGCCTCGTACCAGCTGTGCCCCCACCCCCGCTTGCTCGCGTACTGCTCGGCCGTGTACTGCGCATCCCACGTCACCAGATCGGCCCCGCGCAAGAAGCCGGTGATTCGCGCGTTCTGCTCGCTCGCGTCCTGGTCGAGCGCGGCCAACACATCCTCGTCCATGTCGCCGCAATCTTCCGCATCACGATACACATTGCGGAACGGTTCATGATCTCCGCCATAAACGAACGTCCTCCCCTCATGCCGCAGCTTGTAGGCCAGGCACATGACCGGGTGATTGAGGCGACACACTTCGATCTCGAACTGCGCGGTGTGGATCTTGCTCTCCTTGCAGTCCACGTACGCCAGATCGGCCTGCAGCTGGTTGATGCTGACCGGGAAATATTCGTGGTTCGTCTGGAGCTCCATGATCTGCCGGAGACTCCGCTTCTGGACCTCGGACGGAGGACCGTAGATCAGAAAGGCGTTGCCCGCCTTGTAGCTCGGGGCAAAAAACGGGAACCCCTGGATGTGATCCCAATGGGTGTGCGAGATGAAGATCGCCCCGTTGATCGGCCGCTTCCGTGACATCAAATCCAGCCCGCAGGAGCGGATGCCCGTCCCGGCATCGAAGATGAAAACGCTGTCTCCGGCCTCCACCGAGACGCAGGGGGTATTGCCGCCGTACACAACCGTGTCAGCGCCGGGCGCCGGAACCGAACCCCGGACGCCCCAGAAGCGAATCTTCATGCGCGCAGGAACTCCGTGGCTTTCGGCCTCTCCGTGTCGGCGCTCAGGGCCAGATTCTTGATCGTATTCGTTCCCGCCATGATGACCGCCTTCTCGAGCGAGAGCACCTTCTGGCTCAGGCTGAAGTAGGAGGCGTTCACAAGCTTCAGCACCTTCGCCGACAGCATTGGGTCCAGCTTGATGGCCTTGGTCAACTCGGCTGGCGGACAGTCGATGTTCCCGGCCAGTTCCACGACCTTGGTGGCCGTGGGCGACAGCGACGGCATGTTCGCCTCGAGTTTCTCTGCCACTTCATCGATCGTATACGCCACGGTCCTCCTCGCAGCAAGCCCGCAAAGAATACCGGCTCGTCCGGCGACGGTCAAGCGTGTCCACCGGAGCGCGCATGATCGTGCCGCTCCATCCCCCGCCGCGGAGCCGCAGGCCTCATCTCGGCCGCGTCATTCGACGCCCGCGGGGATCATGCCTTTTTGCTTGACGACCTGCGAATCCCGGACTACAGTGGAAGCGTTACAACCGCGGCCTGCCAGCGAGGCGACGTAGCCAAGGGGTAAGGCAAGGGTTTGCAAAACCCTCATCCGGCGGTTCGAATCCGCCCGTCGCCTCCAACATCCTCTTCTCTGCCCTTTCCCCCCGTGCGTCATTCACTTCCTTTTACGTACGCGCCCGTACGAAGAACTTTACCGGCTTCTGCACCACCGCCCGCTTGAGCTCAAGGATCATGAGGGCCGCAGAGACCTTGCCCGCCGCCAGCCCCGTGGTCGCGCAGATGTGATCGATGTGCGCGGGGTCTGGTCCGAGGGCCGACAGGATCTGGGCCTCCACATCATCCGCTGCTTGGGCGCCTTCGCGGGGCGCCTCCGGATCGGCCCGCTCGGCCCCCTCGCGCCGCCGCTGCGCCAGCGTGTCCGCCAAGGGCCCGAACTCCTCCAGGATGTCATCCAGATCGCGGGCCAAAGTCGCCCCTTCGCGGATCAGCCGGTGGCAACCCGCTGTGTTCTCGTGATCGATGCGGCCGGGGATCACGAATAGCTCGCGGTTCATCTCCGACGCATAGCGCGCCGTGATCACAGCCCCGCTCCGCGACGGTGCCTCGACCACCAACACGCCCAGCGCCAAACCGGCGACGATGCGGTTGCGCCTGGGAAAGTTCTCACGGGCGGGACCGGCATCCATCCGAAACTCGCTGAGGAGCGCTCCGGCAGAGGTGACCTGTGCGGCGAGGTCCCGGTTCTCTTCGGGGTAGACGTGCCCCAAGCCGTTCCCCAACACCGCCAGCGTCCGCCCGCCGGCCCGCAAGGCGCCGCGATGCGCGCATGTGTCGATGCCGCGCGCCAGCCCGCTGACCACGGTGAAGCCCGACCGCGCGAGCAGGTCCCCAAACCGTTCCGCCTGTTCCCGTCCGTAGTGCGTGGGGCGCCGGGTCCCCACCACCGCCATGGCCACCCCATCGGCAGGAACCAACTCCCCACGTACGTACAAGATCACAGGCGGATCATAGGTCTGTCGCAGCTGCTCCGGATACCGCGGATCGTCGTATCCGATCAGTTCCACGTCTTCGCGCCCGGCTGCGTCCAGTTCCGGCCGCGGATCGATCTCGCGTGCTTCCCGCACGGCACGGGCATGCGCGGCAGTGACACCCTCGACCTTACGCAAGCGCTCCTCGCTTTCGCCCAGGACGGCGTCCGCGCTTCCCAGCTCCCGCAGCAGCCGGTGGATGGTCACGGGGCCGATGCCCGAAGCCAGAGTCAGCTTGAGCAGGTGTTCGACGCGTTCCATGCGACGCACGCTCCGAATCGGGTGGACCGGTCCCACACGATCACGGGCGCTTCCGCCCGACGCGTGGGTTGAGGCCGATGCGCTTGTAGCGAGCGGCCACCTGGATGGCGCACTCTCGGCTCACGCCCTTGGCGGCCGCGATCAGCGGTTTCTTCATTTCCGCCCGCGCCGCCTCCTCGTCGACCCCCAGATCCTGCATGAGGAGGGGAATGGCCTGCGGATTCCCGGTCTTTGGCAGCACCACGTTATACTCGCCGGGCTCCCGCTTGATCCGGCCCGACTGCCGGCTTTTCTGGCTCGCCTGACGGTCTGGTGCCGCCTTGGCGGTGGCCTTCCGGCGGGCGGATCCGTGATCGGCCGGTGCCGTCTTTTGCTCAAGGTCCGACACCGCCTCCCGAAGACCGGTCTCGAATTCCTCCAGATCTCCGACCACACCGCTCGGCGTCTCTGCGGCCAGCGGTTCCACATTCCCCAAAAGGTCTTTGTCTTCCTCGTCCGCGCCCGCCGCCCCCCGTAGCTGGCCGGGAAGCGGGGTCAGGCCCGTAGACATGTCGTCCGCATCCTCGAGCACGTCCCCCTGCTGCACCTCCACCTCGTCGCCCCCGGAAGCGGGGGCTGTCTGCTTCGGCGGGTCTGTCTTCGCGGGCGCATGTCGGCTTACCGCAAGGACCAGTTGGGTTCCACATTCGGGACATGAGAACACCAACTCGCCGGACGGACTCCGCCGCTCGTATTCCGAAAGCGGTCGGCCTGCGACCTTGGGCGGAGAGGGCCACGCCACCTGACTGATCGAGCGGTCGTCGCTGATTTCAATCCGGAGATCACCCCCGCTGGCGCGTAGCTCCTGCAGGGCCTGCACGATCTCCATGGCCTGATCGCGGCTCAGATTGCTGAGGACCACGATGGGCGCCGCCTGCACGATCTGGTCGGCCAAGGGTTGTTCAATGCCGAACAGCCGGGCGAATCCAACCGACACCGTTTTTTGCTGCTTCGGCCTGCACCGCCCGAGTATGATGCGAAATCGATCCGCAGACATGCCTCTTCCCCAAGCGAACTGAAGCACGTTTCTGGCCGTTGCCGCAAGCTCCAGGACAGTTCGTCACTCTAGGACCAACATCGCTTCAGGTCAAGAGAAACGTTCCACCCAAAAGGACTTGCCTCCGACCTCCGAGAGGGTACACTGAGGCCCCAGGGGGACTGCCGCGGCGGGCCCGTCCTTCGCGCCTTGCGCATACGCCAGGGCCACCCCGCGCTCCCCACACCGCGTAACCGCACAGACGTGAGAGGAGGCGCCATGACCGAATCCGAGCTCCGCCAGGGCCTCCGTGACATCCTCGCCAAGGTGTGTCCTGACGAGGATCTCTCTGCCGTCAGGGATGACCAACCGCTCCGCGACCAGATCGGGCTCGACTCCATGGACCTCCTGGATGTCGTGCTGGAGGTACGCAGCCGTTTCCACATCCACGTCCCTGAAGAGGATTTCGAACGCCTCGATACGGTGGACAACGCCGTGCGGTATCTGATGACCAAGGCCTCCTAGGCCTGACGGCCGCGCCCTACCCGTCCGATTCTGGGCCGTGGCCGTACCCCAGAGGAGCGCGCGCATGGATCCGAAAGCCGCCATTCCCCATCGCCCTCCCTTTCTCCTGCTCGACGACATCGTTGACCTCGATGCCGCGAGCGTCACCGCAACCCGCCGGCTCGACCCCGACGATGAGCTATTGGCCCGCGTGTACGCCGGCCACTATCCGGACCATCCGATTACGCCCGGCGTCCTTCTCTGCGAAATGGTCTTTCAGGCTGGCGCAGTTCTCATGCACCACCGCCTCGCCCATGCGGCCCCCGAAGGGGTGCCCCTGCTCGCCAAGATCCAGAGCGCGCGATTCAAGCGCATGGTGCGCCCCGGCGAGACCGTGACGGTGCGGGCGTCGTTCGTGGAGCGGGTGGGACGCGCCTACCGCCTCCGCGGCACGGTACACGTGAAGAACGACCTGGCCGTGCGCACCGAGTTCTTGGTGACCCCTGGCGATCCCGATGGATGAAGGCCCTGCACGCGCTCCCCTTTCGACCGGCTCCACACCGCCCGATCCGCGGCCGCCCATTGGCGCCGAGGACGATCCATCCGTGCCGGTCGCTCCGTCAACCCTCGGCTCTTCCGCCCGCCCGAGCGTGCTCTTCCCTGTCGCGCCGGCCATCTGCTGCGTTACCATCTTCGCGGGCGTGGTCCTGATCCTTGTGGTGCCCCCGCGCGTGCGTGCGCGACGCATCGAGGCCGCGACAGCGGCCCGGGGCGAGCGCGCAACATGGCTGGGCTACTCCTTCTACGGCCAATGCCAGATCATCGCCCGACTCGCCTACCCCTCCGAACTGCCGCCGGCGTCCCCGGAGATGCGCCTCCCCCCGGACGGCATCGGCGTGCTCCTGAGGGTAGACAATTCTCGCGGCACGCGGCCCATCGAGATCGCCCCCGCCGCGTCTCGCTTCACCCTCTTCAACGGCACATCCCTGCCCGTGGACGAACGGTTTCAAAAAGCCCCACAGGCGTTGCGCACGATTCCGGCAGGCAGCGACCCCGAGCGGTTCCTGCTCGTCTTCGACCGGCGCGCCGTGTGCGAACGGCTCGAACGGATCTACGCGCTCCAGCTGTTCGTCGACGGCGCGCCCCACCACATCGCCGGCCAGTACTACACCCGCGTAAGCCAAGCCAGACGCGATCAAGCCAAACTGCAGAAGCGCATCCAGCTCTTCCCCGAGGGGGCTTCCCCCGCGCCGTGACACCCGCTGCCGACAGCGGCCTGCCATCCTGGATGGATTGCTGGTGGGAAATCCCCGGACCCGGGGCTACGGGGCGTCGGCCGCCTCGGCTTCCGCTTCAGCCTCTTCGGCATCCGCTTCCGGCGCGCGGCTTGAGGCGTCTTCGGTGGCGACCTGCGTGCCCTCGCCCGCGGACGTACCGTACCGGCTCCGTTCGAGCAGGCGCGAGGCCTTGTCCGCGGCGGAGAAGGGGCGTTCGAATCCCATGAATCCCTTGGGGATGAGCTGGAGAAAGATGCCCTTGTCTTCGTCCTTCTTGTCGTTCACGAAGCTGACGCCCAGTTCGAAGGTGTCCAGGTCCCGGTAGAGCGTGAAGCGCTCCTCGGCTATGCCGTTGAACGATTCGGGATTGTCCGACCAGTCATAGGTGACCGCGATTTCGGCCGCGTAGTTGCTGTCCTGATTCCAGAGCAGGGTGCGCAGCGCCAGCGTGGTGCTGTGGGACTCGAATCGGTTCGGATACCGCCAGTACTCTCCGCGATAGTAGGTGTGATTCGCGTGCAGGCGAAACCGGTCGTGAAACCGCCAGTCACCTCCCGCGTAGAGCCGGTTGATCTCGCCGTCGTTCGTGTCCAGCAGCGCGTTGCCCCACAACCGGAGGCTCTCGGTCGGATACAGGTTGAGATCGAGCTCCACCTCAGTGGTGTGCCGCCCGAAGTTGCGCCTCATTCTCCCGCGGATAGTATCGCCATGTGACGTCGAAGGTCGCGAATTCGCGGAAGCTGTTCGGCCCGAGGCGCTTCTGCCACCGCTGGTGCAGGAGGAAGGTGAAGAAATGCTCCTCGTCATAGGACTCATAGCCATCGATATGATAGAGATCCGACGGCTCGATGTCGGGGTCTTCTTTGCCCCTGAAGCCGATGCTCGGCTCGATGACGTGGCGCCAGTCGTTGAACGTCCCGTAGAACCGGCTCGACAGGTCCGCGCCCCAGAGGAACGCGGTGCTCAGTTCGTCGGCGTTCCGCTTGTCCCCATTGTCGCCGTACTGATCGCCGTAGTAGGAGACGCGACCGCCCACATAGGGCTTGAAGACCGCCACGCTCCCCAGATGGACCGGCAGGCTCAGCGTACTCTCGTGGACCAGCCGGAAGAAGGGATCGAAGTCGTCGCCCGTCTCCACCTTGCCGAACTCGGTCACCTCGCCGTCAGCATCCTGCACGATGTGGTACCGATCGAGCGCGTCGTCGAACCGGAAGTTCACGTACCCGATCCGCGTATCGCTCTTGAAGTAGAACGGCAGACGTCCCAGGCGCCAGCTCGGAACGCTCAATCGCCATTCGGGCAGATACTCCGCCTGGTTCTGCCACTGGTTCAGGCGCTTGGTCGCCACGAGCTCCATGACCAGGTGATCGTTCAGGAACCGCAGGTCAAAGGAAGTTTCCGGTTCCTTGTCCTCTTTGTAGGACCACTCGTCGTACTCGCGCCGGTAGTCGCGGTCCGAATACTTGTGGGCCTCCATCCGGAGGTCCCAGTTCTCCGTGAAACGCTGGTGGTGCCACCAGTCGAGGCCCCACCGGTCCTCATCCTGGTACAGGGCCGGCTCCCACTCGGGGCGGTTGCGAAACACGCGCGTGTCATTGCGCTCGAGCGCACGCACCCGATCCTGCGCATCGGTCGTCGCCGTCTCCTTGAGATAGTAGGCGTCCAAGAAGCCCCGGGACCGGTTGTGACCGACTTCGTACTCCATCTCGGTCCCGAAAGCCCAGCCGCGCTCCTGCCGCCAGTCCACGTCGAAAAAGAGATTGTCGATCCGGAAGGGGGCCTTCGGATCCGGGTCCAGATCCAATCCCCACTTGGTGTAGACCTGTGTGCCCCACTCCTCTGAATGCCCGCCCCCGATCCGGACCCACGGCCAGTCGTACTTGAGGTCCTTGATCAGGTACGGGGGGTAGAAGACCGGCACC
>CAZBZG010000141.1:0-11444 GCA_964496245.1 uncultured Planctomycetaceae bacterium
GCAGCGCCGCCAGGATGCTGATGATGGTGATGACGACCAAGAGCTCGACCAGGGTGAACCCGTGAAGCCGCTGCACGAGGCGGGCGGACATGCGCTGTTGGCTGTACATGCGTTTCCTCTCGTCACTGTTTGTAGAGAATATGCTGCAGCGTGTACGTGCTGCCGCCGCCGTAGTAGGTGTCCTGCATGGTCCGAAAATGGGCGGCCGCCGGAACCCAGGTGACCCCGCCCCCGCCCCAGAGGACGTTGCCGCCTTCAGGGCTCGTGTCCCGCCAGTTGGCCGACTTGTGCCGGTCGGTGTTGTCCTGGTCACGGGAGGGGCGCGCTACCACCTCCTGCAGCAGGGAGAGGCGGGAGTAGGGGATCCCCTCGAGCCCCCTTCCGATCCGCGTGTTGGGGTGCTTGGCACCGATGTTGGTCATGGGAAGGTAGGCATAGGAGACGGTCCGGAACCACGGGTAGTCGGCCCGCCAGTAGTACCCGTACCAATAGGTCCACATGCCGCCCGCGTGATCCTTGTAGGTTTGCGTAATGCGGCCCCAGTGATTCGGCGCCATCAGGATGCGCGCATCGTCGATGTAGGGAACCAGGGTATGGCCCAGCGTATCTCTGACGAGTTGCTTGGGCGTGGCGTGATAGTCGATGATGTAGAAGTTCGTCCAATAGTCGCACCCCTGGTCGAGGCGTGGTGCATTCGGCAGCTCGCCTTCGTTGTCGTCCGCGTAGAGCGTGAGAAGCGTGTGAAGCTGGTGCATCTGGTTGACGCTCACCACCTTGTTGGCCGTCCAGAGCGTCTCCCGCAGGGCGGGGAGGAGCAGCCCGGCGAGAATGCTGATGATCGCGATGACGACCAAGAGTTCCACGAGGGTGAATCCTGCGGATGCCTTGGGCCTTAGCACGGAGGGACGCGCTTCTGCGCGTCCGCCAGGCAGGCTATGGAAGATCTGAGACATGGTAGTTCCAGAGGGCTGAGAGGTCGTTCGTGTCATGGATCCAGTATTGGTCTGTATGGGGATACGCATACAGCGTCGGGTTGTTCGAGAACCAGTGGACCGATCCGCCGAGCGACATCACGTTGACGCCGCCGGGGGGCTCATGCCGGCCGCCCGTGTTGTGGCAGCTCGTGTCGTACTTGTCCTTCCACGTCTGGAAGGTGTAGCAGCAGGCCACGTAGAAGAGGTTCGTCATGCCGGGCGCACTGAGGCGCGCTTCGTACTTGTTGTTGTACGGCTCGCCCGTGTTGTAGACGTAGCCCAGCCAGGCGTTGGTTGCGTTGCTGCGGATCCGCGGAATGCTGTAGTCGGGATCGTGATGCTGTCCCGGCCGGAGGCCCGGGCAGTAGAGCAGCAAAAGCTCGTCGCCGATGTAGCCGTCGTGGTACAGGAGCGTCCAGGCCGTCTCCTTGGATTTCCCCTTGTAGGTCGTGCCCTTGCCGCACAGGGGGTCCCCGACCCACCAATGGTATTCCTGCCGCGGGGGCAGCAGGCCCTTCCAGTCATTGCCGTACATTTGAAAGGCGGTTGCGATCTGCTTGAGCTGATTGGCGCACGCTACGCGTCGCGCCGATTCTACGGCCTTGGACAGAGTCGGGAGCAGCAATCCGGCCAGGATGCTGATGATCGCGATGACGACCAAGAGCTCGACAAGCGTGAATCCGCGAGAGCGGCATGTGCCATGCATCTCGTCTCCCTGCAGATCGATGCGAGCTTCCATCTTCAGTCTACCCCACGCGCGCGGTCGCGGCAAGCCGACTGCGGCCTGCCCATCGATTACGGCTCTTCGAGCTCCAGCTCCATGCCATCCTCGTCCCCGCCGCCGGCGCCTTCCAGCAGGTTGTCCGGGGCCATGCGATCCTTGCCCTTGCCCACGAAACGCGCGTAGCCCCAGAGGTCGGGCTGGAGGCGCGCTTCGGACGGGGCGTCAGCCAGGGTGGAGGTGGCCTTGTTCGCCCAGTAGGTGCGCGCTAGCACCACGGTGCCGTTTTTGTCCGTCTCGAGAAAGCCCCAGTCGAGCTTGATGCGCTTGTCCGGCTCGATCCGGAGGCCGATGGACGCCAACGGCACCTTGGCTTCGACCACGTAGCCGCGGTCGGTGTCCGCCACCCACATCTGGACCTCGGGCAGGCGCTTGACGCGATCGAAGACGACGGTCGTGACCGGCGAGGTGATGCGCCACATCTGATCCTCGGGAGTTCCCGGCACCACCGCGTCGTAGAGCACGGCGATGGGTTCGCCCTTCATGCGGCTGAGGAGCAGGCGCTTGTCCCCCTCGACTGGGGCCTTGCGCTTGGGGTCGGCGGTCTCGTCCGTTGCGATCATGAGGTCCACGCATGCGCCGGTCTTGAAGAGAATGTCCCACTGCTTGCCGGTATTCTTGAACGGTCCTTTGCGTTGGACCGTGTAGCCGAGGTAGAGGTTGGACTTGTCGTATCCCATGCGGAACTTGGCGGCGTCGCCCATGGACGCGCGGCCGCCGCCGTCCCAGTCCTCGAGGTTCCCGTCGATGCGCACGGGCTTCTCGAGGGGCGTGCACTGGATGAGCTTGATGGATGCGCGGGCCTTGTACTTGGCCATCTCTTTTTCCCAGGCTTGGGCCGCGCGGAGGTCTTCAGGGGTCACCGTGAGGGGCCCTTCCAGGCGCGTGAAGTCGTCGAGGCCGATTAGTTCCACCACGCTGGCTTGGTGATGGCCGGCCACGGCGTAGTATTTGCCGTCCTCCCGGCAGCGGCAGACCCACCCGTTGAAGTGCTCCTGGCCCACGGTGGCGTCGCTCAGGTCCAGGCCGCGCTGGTGCTCGGGCATGGTCCACGGGATGCGTTTCGGGTCGCGCAGGTCGCGGAAGATCCGCCCCGCCAGCAGGCCGTCGGCCGTCCAGATGTTCCACGAGCCGAGGTTGGCGTTGTACACGAAGAACTCGCCCAAATCGCCCTTGGCAGCGGTCTCGTGACCGATCATGATGAACTGGCAGACCACCTGGTCGGGGGTATAGGGGTTGCAGGACCGGTCCGGGCCCACGCCCGCGCCCTCGTTGGGATAGGTCCAGAGCACGGTGCCGTCCGGAGCGTAGCCCACGTCCGGGAAATCGTTTCCGCGGCAGGTATAGGTCCCGTTGTCCAGGCGATAGGCCTGACCCTCCCAGTGCCCGGTGCCAAAGGGCAGGGGGATGCGCTTCTCCTCGTAGATGGGCGCGCCGTTGTCCAGGAACCGCTTGACCTCGAAGCGGTACTGCCGGGCCTGGACCTCGAGATTGTCATTGAACCGTGTGAGCGGGCCGATGTGCCGCTTGTCGAACTTGACCTCCTCGAATTGGACCTCGCCGTCGCCGTTGCGATCGCTCCACACGAACTGGAGGTTGCGGAGGATCTTGCCGCCGAGCGCGTCGATGATCTCCTGCCGTTTGAGCGGGCCGAAGGCGCTGGCTGCTCCCAGGGCTGCGACCCGGCGCAGACGGTCCTTCTCGTAGATGTAGACGATGCCGCATGCCATGGTGTTGTACGAGCCGCGCGGGCGCGTGACCAGGTAGAGACGGCTGTTCACGCGGAAGGGCATCTCGCCCGCGGCGCGGCCGTCGGCCGGGTCCCAGGTCAGGTTCTTGAGGCGCGAGGTGCCCTTCTCCCAGTCGAGTTCGAACTCGAGCGGTCCGTAGAAGAGCTGGCGTTTGTTGTACGGATTGAGCACGCCCCCGCTGCCGTACTCGGTGGGCCCGAAGGTGTCGCGCAGGTGGGTGCCGTCGGTCCGGAAGCAGGCCACGCGCTTGGGCCAGTAGGTGGAGTCCACCACCCAGAGCTTGTCCTCTTTGTCCACGGCCATGGAGGAGAGATTCTGGAAGCGCATCGGATTCCAGGGACCGACCTGGTAGCCGCCCGGGGTGCCGATGGTTCGCTGGAGTGCGCCATTCGCATTGTAGACGCGGATGACCTTCCGGTCGGACGCGGTATCGAACACATAGAGATGCCCCTGCCCGTCGATGGCGATGGAGGTGGGCTTCACGAGGTCTGTGACCACCGGCTGGTGCTCGCCGCCGGCGAAGTCCACGCGCACGACTTGCTTCTCGGAGATGGCGAAGAGTTCGCCCTTGGCGTTGAAGTCCAGGTCGCCGGGCTTGGTAATGGGGATCTCGCGTTCAATCTCCTTGGTCTTCGGGTTCAGGACCTCCAGGCGTTCGGTCATGAGCGGGTCCACGGGCTGTTCGCCGCCGAGGTACTGGACCGGCGCCACGCCGAAGAGACGGCAGCGCGTGGGGTCGAGCTGCAGGCGGCCCTTGGCGCAGCTCCCGGCCCGGGTCTCTGTGGTCCACTGCTCCACCACGCGCAGGCGGATGGCCCGCGTCTGCACGTCTTCGCCGAAGTCGACCACCCCGTCCATGTACCGGGCATCCGCGTTGTGGCCGTCGAAGCCGCCGTGGTCCATGCGCCGCCGCGGCACGTAGGTGCCCACATGCTTCCAGTGGCTCCCGTCCTTGAGGGGGATGCCACTCCCGGCCGGCCCGGTCCAGACGTCGACCTCGGTTCGCTTGCAGTCGATCTCCTTGATGGCGAGGCCGCGTATCGACTGCGGCTCGTTCCATTCCATGAGGAAGATCTCCGGGTCGGAGGGCGAGAGCGGTTTGTCGCGCTCGGCCACCCAGACGCCGTTCTTGTCGACCGCGCCGGAGGTCACGCGTACCTTGGCCGAGCCATAGAGGTTCTGGAAGCGCCGGCGAAGCAGCTTCATGCCTTCGAGCCGGCCCATCCAGGCCACGCCGCCGTTGTCCTCATGCGCATCGATCTCATCGAGCAGGGCGCTGGCCGCATCGTCCTCGCCCTTGTAGAACGTGATCAGGAACGCCCGCGTGACCGTGGCCGGC
This sequence comes from uncultured Planctomycetaceae bacterium, assembly GCA_964496245.1. Taxonomy (GTDB): domain Bacteria; phylum Planctomycetota; class SZUA-567; order SZUA-567; family SZUA-567; genus CAZBZG01. The sequence continues at coordinate 4,846 of CAZBZG010000141.1, forward strand.
TTGGCCCGTGCCACGGCCCAGGCCTGTTCGCCATGGGTCTCGAACGGTTCCCACTGGGAGGCGTCATTCGGATCCGGCGGATACGGAGCGTCGGGCTTGAGCACGGCGAGCTTGACGCGGTACCGCTCGTGCGGAGGCAGGGGAAAGACGCAGCTCCCGATGCAGACCGGCTTGTGGAAGGTGAGCAGGATCTGCTGCTCCCGGCCGGGGCCTTTGGTGGATTCGAGGAAGGTCAGGCCATGGTCGGGCGCATACCCGGGGGGCGTGCCCGTGAGGCGGAAGAGGCGGAGAAAGTCGTTGCGCGGGTTGGGCACGACTTCGTACGGCCGCTTGGGCTTGCGCGGCGGCGGGTAGCGGGGGATGCACCGGTCGATGTCCACGGCCGCCAGGCCGGCGGCATTGGTGATCCACTTCTCCTTGGCGTTGATCGCGAGGTAGACCTTGCCGTCCCGCGTGGCAATGCCTTTGCAGCCCCGCGCGCGGCGTTCGTCCGACTTGGCGCGCAGGATTTCGGTCACCTCCTGGGTGGCGATGTCCACCGCCCAGACCCGGTCCGCGCCCGCGTCAGAGTCGTGCCAGCCAAACGACTCGACGTAGACCGTGGTGCCGTCGCTGGCCACGCGGTTGCCGCCGGTCCAGGCGCCGAAGCGCGGGATGCCCCAGAGCTTTTTACCCGACAGATCGCAGGCCGCGAACCCGATGCCGCTCTCCGGCGTGGGGCCGGTGAAGAAGACGTAGTCGCCGCCCGCGCACCCCCCGAAGGGCGGGGAGTGGTCGGCGAGCCAGCCGCCCGGACCGTTGCGCGCGGTCAGCCAGGCCGGGTTCTCGGGATGGTGGACGCTGACGTTCGGGTAGACCGTCTGTTCGTAGCGGATCTCGATGCCCGGATTGGTGATGGCCTTCCACTGGTAGGTGCCGGGCTCGATGAAGAGCCCCTGCTCGTCCTTGAGGTCCCAGCGTTCGTCCTGCTCGCCGGCCTTGCGCTGCACGCGCGCCACCAGGTTGCGCACGCGCTTGCCTTCGCCGTCGTTCACCGCGAGCGTGAACATGCCGTCCTCAGCCAGGGTGTAGGGGATCTTGAAGGGCGGCTTGGGCGGCCCGGCCTGCTTGGCTTCCGGCACGGGCTCCTCTCCGAGATCGCGCAGAACGAGCAGATTGCGCATGCGGGCGACCTGGCTGTCCGGCTTCCTGCGCTCCCACGCCCCGAGAATGCGCAACCGCAACCCCTGCGTTTCGACCGGTTCGGTGAAGCGCGACCACCGCCCGTGATCGGAGCGTACGTTGAGCGTCTGCTTTCCGAGGAAGCGGGACCGCACGTTCTTCCATTCCTTCTCTGTGCCGATCAGCGGGTCGGTGCCGTTGGACCCGGCGAAGGTCTGGTACTCGACGCGTTTGAAGTTGTCCGTGTGGAAGAGGCCCACGATCTCCTGGGGGGAGTCCCAGGCCAGCGCAAACCAGCAGGGCTCCACATCGCTGATGAACGGGCCCACGATGTTGCCGTTGCGGTTCTTGCCGTTGCTGATCCAGGAGCCCTTGCCGCTGATGAGGTCGCCGGCCGTGTAGCTGCGGTCCCCGAAGTTCGTGGGCGCGTGGTACTCGCGTTGGGCGCGCGCCCGGGCGTCGGGGGTGATGTTGTGCAGGCGCTTTTCGTAGAACCGCACGGGCCAGGCGACCGACCGCGCGGACTTGAGGGTGTCGCTGAGCAGGACCGCGCGCGTGGTGGTTCCCACGGGCAGGGCTGCGATGCGCACGTGGCCTTGATGGGGCGGAATGGGGATGGACTGCCAGTGCTCCGGGTTGGCCGGGTCGCCGGGATATGGCGCATCGGGTTTGAGCACGGCGATGCGCTGGTTGGTGCAGAGGATCGAGCCGATGGCCATGGGCTTCTGGAAGGCGATGCGGTAGTGGAAGGTCTCCGGGTCCATGCGTAGGCGCCGCTTCTTGAGGATGTGTTTGGTGCCGGCACGGCCGGCAGACCACTTGCGATGCCACTTGTCGGTCTTCCCGGTCATCTCGACGACTCCCAGGGCCTGGCAGAGCTTGTCCGGGTTCGCCTTCTTGGCTTGGCCGTTGTCCACGGTCTGGCATGCGGCGAGATCGAGGTCGTCTTTGGTGATGGCCAGTGCGAACGTGTCGTCCGCGACAAGGGCTGTCGCAGCGAGCGCGAGCGTCACGGTGAACACGGCGAAACGGATTGCTAGGGATCGTCGCATGGTCGGGTCCTCTCTGGATGGTTCTCCTCGAAGCATCTCACGCTACTCCACCACGGCCGTGCCCCACTCGTGTGGCTCGATGCGGCTCTCGTGGGGGATGTCGTTCACTACGTTGGCTGTGAAGCTGTTGTTCTGCCAGTAGGCGCGGATGCCCATCTTGGTGCCGTTCTTGTTGGCAAAGAGGTAGCCCACGTCCATCTCGAGTGTGGTGCCGGGTTCCGGCGTCCAGCCGGTCACCGCGTGGGGGATGGTCACGACCGCGCGGAACGTCTCGTCGTGATGTTCCTTGTACGCCAGCGCGATTCGGTCTTCCACCTCGATCCGGTCGAACGACTCCTCGTCCGTGGGCGAGTTGCGGACCGTGGGTTCGCCGTCGAAGTCGGGCGACCTTGGGCCGGTACACCACGGCAAAGGGCTTGCCGTCCTGGCGGGTGACGAGGATCCCCAGGTCGTCGGGGGCGGGCTTCTTCCGCTTGGGATCGGCATCCGGATCCGTGGCCGAGTGCTTGCTGCCCCAGAGCTTGCGGCCTTTGGCATTGACGCGGATGATGCCCCACCCGTTCTCCGCGCCGCTCCAGGCGAGCAGCATGCCCCCGCCGGGCATGGCGCAGCAGGTCGTGGGACTGCCGTGGTCGCCGCCCCAGCCGCCCGTGTTGTCGTCCGCGTGGTAGGTCGGCTTGCCCGAGTTGTGCGGACTGAAGAGGTACTTCTGCTTGATGGGGTCGTGGATGATGCCTTTCCACGTGTAGGTGCCGGCTGGCAGCGGATCGCCGCCGTGGTCCAGGCCGTCCCAGCGCTCCACGTTTTCGCCCGCGCGGCGGAAGTCCTGGGCCACGAGAATTCGCTGGCTCATGTTCGATTCGTCAAAGAGTTGGACCGTGACTTCGCCGTCCCGGGGCAGGTCGTAGGTGAACCGGAGCGGCAGGGGCTTCTCCGGCGGCAGGCCCTCCTCCACGAGCGCGGGGTTGATGTTCCCTTCCTTGGCGAAGATGAAGTGGCCCCAGCAGTCGGTCGACTGCCAGGGGAAGCCCGGCTTGGCCATGACATCGTACGCCCAGGCCGGGCCGCCTGCGGTTTTGAGGCCGTCCGGCCGGCTCCAGAAGATGCAGGCCACGCCGCAGAGCAGGTCGTTGGCCTCGGGCTTGTTCTCGAGGCCCATGGTCTTCCACGGAATGCGGTATTCGAAGGTATAGCCCTTGCCGTCGGCGGCCTTGACGTAGCGGGCGGAGAATGTGTCGTGCGGAAACACGCCGTCCGTGCCGAGATCGGGGCGGAGCGGTTCCTTCCACTTGAAACCGCGAAAGGCGCAGATGTTGGGGTCCCTGCGGTCGGTGTAGTACCAGAGCATGAACGTAGCGAGCGGCAGGTTCTTCTTCTTGCCGTCTTGCCATCGGCTCATCTTCAGGGGGAATCCCAGGTCCGGGTCGACCGACAGGAAGAGCTGGAGCACGTCCGCATCCCAAGCGCGGTGCGGATCGACCTTGGGGTCGTGGCGGTTCATCATGGGCGAGGCGTCGCGCACTTCGGCGCTGATGTAGAGCGCTTCGGCATCGTACATCATGGCCAGGCGCGCGCTCTGCATCTCCGCGGTTTCGGGCGACACGTAGACGTGAATCTGCCCCGAGAGGTCCCAGTCGTCCAACTTGCCGTCGATCGCGACCTTGCCGGGGGTGGGTGTGACGTACAGTTTCTTGTGGCGGCCGCGGCCGGCAGATGCCGGCAGGGCAGCCAGGAAGCAGGCTGCGACGAGGAGTCTGGTGCACAGGCAAACTCGCTTCATGATCCGAGTTCCTCTCGGTTCCATGTCTGCTGTCACGCGGTGTGCTGTCACGCGTCTATTCGACCACGTTTTCTCCTTCCGGCGAAGTACGCACGCATCCCCTCAGGGATCTGCGGACAGGCGCTCGCTGGCTCTTGGGTCGCGGTTTTCGCATGGGCTTTGTGTGAGGTTTTTCAAACAAGCCTGTTGACAATTCAGGATATATTAAATATAGTGATTGTCAAGGGAAAATACATCTAAGTTTTTGGCTATGCAACAGACCGTTGCAGTTTGCCCGGCCACGCACCGCAAGAGGTAAAGGTTTAACTTATTGCACATCAAAACGTTCCGATTCGCGAGCCAAACGTAATGTTGCGTGTGCAGGACCCCCCGAACAAGGCGGCACAGAACAGGAGTCCGATAATGTATACGCCCCACAGGCTCTTCACCCTCGCCACGATATTCGCGTTTGCCGGATCGCTCGCCGTCTGGGCCCCAGCGGTTCGTGCAGGGCACAAGCGGAAGCGGGTGTTTGGCTTGTCGCGTCGTCTTCATGTCGGGAGAAACGCCCGGCAGGGGGAGTGGGATGTGTCCAGCAGGATCACCGCTCTGTCCTGCTGCGGACACAGGAATCACCGAGCGCCGACTTCGCGCTCATGGACAACGCCGAAGCGGAGAGCCGCGCTTCGCATCCGTGAGGATCCTGATAAGGAGAAACACCCATGTCACGACCCGCTGAGGACTCTCCCCGTCGCTCTCTGATCGATGGTCTGCGCTTTGGTCTGACCCGCATCGCGCCAGCCGTGTTTGTCGGTTGCCTCGTCCTGCCGGCATTCCAGGGAGCAGTGTCCGCAGGCGAGAACGGCGGCCCGCGCGGCCGGAACAAGCGGATCTTCGTGGTGCCGCGGCCCGGCGAGGTCACCATCGACGGCAAGCTCGAGGACTGGGACCGGTCGGGCGGGATCCTCACGTTTTCCAAGGACGCGCTGCGCGACCGGCAGTACGGCCGGACCTACGCCATGTACGACGAAGAGGCGTTCTACCTCGCGGGCGAAGTGGCGGACGAGAGTCCCATGATGAACATGCACGACCCCAAGGCGAATCCGGACCGCGCGTGGGACGCGGACAGCTTCCAGTTCCGGATCTACCTCGAGCCGCAGTACCCGGGCAACGAGAGCAAATTCGGGAATCCAAAGGAGCACTACCGGCTCGCACACCTGCTGCTCTGGTACTACACCAAGGGGAAGCAGCCCAACCTCCAGTTGCGCTACGCCATGACCTACTCGCTGCCCAAGGAGGACTGGCGGGCCGGCATCGTACCCCACGACCTCTTCGAGGCCGCCTACCGGGAGTGGGACGACGGCAAGGGATACACCTTCGAGTACCGCATCCCGTGGGACGTGCTCAGCAAGGAACACCGCCCCACGGCGGGCGACGTGACCGCGGCCGCGCTCCAGTACCAGTGGAGCCGGGGCGACGGCCTCAAGCAGGTGAGCTCGGCCAAGGACGTGGAGCGCAAGCCGGGCTTTCAGTTCCAGACCACGGACGTCTGGGGCAAGGCCGTCTTTGCCGAGCGCGGCAACCTGCCTGACGTCCCGTTTGCCGCGGGCGACGCCGAACTGCCCGAGCCCCCCCGGCCGCTCGCCTTTCGCTACGAGCTTCCCGAGGACGGGCACGTGGTCATCGGCCTCTGGAATGAGGCCAACGTCTTCCAGGCTCACGTGGTGGTGGGCGCCGGGCGCACGGCGGGCCGGGTCGAGGAAGCGTGGAACGGCCTCGGCTACCACACGCGCGAACCGCTCGCAGCCGGTACTTACACCTGGAAGGGACTCTACCGGGACGACCTGCGCGAGGAGCACATTTTGTCCGTGCACAACGCAGGCACGCCCCCCTACAAGACCGACGACAACACCGGCGGCTGGGGCGCCGACCACGGCGAGCCCACCACGGTCGAGGCTGTGGGCGAGAAGATGCTGCTCGCCTGGCACACGACCGAGTCCGGCTGGGGCATCATCCGCACGGACCTCGCGGGCGACAAGGAGTGGGGCATCAAGCACGTGGCCGAGTTCCTGGCGAGTGACGGCAAGCGCTATTTCGCAGCCGGCGGCCACGCCTACCAGGGCAAGGACAAGGTGCGCGTCTACGACCTGGCCAACAGCCGGCCCATGGCGTTCGAGGGCGGGCTGAACTACGCCGAGAGCCCGTCGCTCCCCGAAGAAGCCAAGGAGACGCCCGCCAAGCAGGCGAAAGAGGGAAAGAAGGGCAAGAAGGGGAAGCACAAGGCCCCGCATCCCAACCGCGTCACCGGGCTCGCCTGGAACGGCGGGCGCCTGTACGTCAGCTATGCGGCGCGGAACCTGATCGGCGTGAACGACGCAGCCACGGGCAAGCTCCTCGAGACCTGGGAGGTGCCAGCGCCCGGGCGTCTGGCCATGGCCCCGGACGGCGCTGTGCTGGCGCTCTCTCAGAACGCGCAGGTCGTGCGCGTCACGGACGGCACGGTCGAGACCGTGGTGACGTCCGGATTGGACGAGCCCCAGGGCATTGCTGTGGACGGGGAGGGCAAAATTTACAATGATCCGCGCAAAGGCTAAGATGAAGCGAGGTAGCGTTGTTCCAGATGCTTG
>CAZBZG010000142.1:0-11440 GCA_964496245.1 uncultured Planctomycetaceae bacterium
CCCGGTCTGCGGCGCACCCGATCTCTCGGACGAGCGCCAATTCAATCTCATGTTCCGCACCTTCCTGGGGCCGGTCGATCCGCTCCAGGAGATTCTCAACCGCGCAGACGAACTCGCCGCAGCAGCACCCGAGGCCCGGCGGCAGAAACTCCAGGAGATCGTCTCGCGCAGCGCCGTCTACCTCCGGCCCGAGACCGCCCAGGGCATGTTCGTCAACTTCAAGAACGTGCAGGAGACCGCGCGCATGAAGCCGCCCTTCGGCATCGCGCAGGTGGGAAAGAGCTACCGGAACGAGATCACGACCAGCAACCTGACCTTCCGCACCTCGGAGTTCGAGCAGATGGAGATGGAGTACTTCGTCGAGCCCGGCACGGACGAGGAGTGGTACGCCTACTGGCGGGACGCGCGACTCGCCTGGTACCGCGACCTGGGGATCGCGTCCGACCGTCTCCGTCTACGCGACCACGAGCCCGACGAACTCGCCCACTACGCCAAGGCGTGTGCGGACGTGGAGTACTTCTTTCCCTTTGAAACCGCATCCGGCGAGGGCGAGTGGGGGGAGCTCGAAGGCATCGCCAACCGGACCGACTACGACTTGAAGAAGCACGCCGAGTTCACCGGCAAAGACCTCTCGTACTTCGAGACCGAGACCAAGAATCGCTACGTACCCTACGTGATCGAACCCGCGGCCGGCGCCGACCGGGCAACGCTCGCCTTCCTCTGCGACGCATATGCCGAAGAAACGGTCGCCGACGCCAAGGGCAAGGAGGAGACGCGCACGGTGCTCCGCTTCCACCCCCGGCTGGCGCCCCTCAAGGCGGGGGTGTTTCCGCTCGTCAAGCGGGACGGCATGCCCGAAAAGGCTCATGCCATCGTGGAAGCGCTGCTCGATGCCGGACTGAACAGCTTCTACGACCAGGGCGGGGCCATCGGCCGGCGCTACCGGCGCATGGACGAAGCGGGCACGCCCTTCTGTATTACCATTGACAGCCAGACCGGGGAGGACGATACTGTCACGGTCCGTGACCGGGACAGCATGACACAGGAACGCATTCCGGCCGCCGGCGTCGTGGCCTACGTTCGGGAGCGGCTGGCATAGACCCGGTGGGACGGATGCATCCAGGAGGAGCGTATGGAGTTCAAGCAGAAGCTGGCCAAGGCGCGCAAGGCGCGGCGTGCCAAACGCAACAAGGAACGCGGACTGCAGCGGGTCCGCATCCGCGGCCGCAAGCGCTGGATCAAGCCGACATCCAGCAAGCAGGAAGAGGGAAGCGCCTGAAGCAGCGGGAACCGTGTCCCGCGGGGTACGGCGCTAAGTACAGAGCCAGGCGGGAAAGACGCTGGGCAGGGGGGGAGTATATGACGACGCAGAATGGCAAAGGCCGAGGGCCGTCCGGCAGCGCAGTCGCAGACGAAGCGAAGACCAGTCGACTCGCCATCGCGAGCCTCGTGCTGGGGGTCATCGGCCTGGTGCCGTGTGTGGGCGCGGTCACAGCGATCCTGGCGCTGATCTTCGGGATCGTGGCCCTCACCAAGATCGGCAAGGATCCCGCACACATGGGCGGCAAGGGGCTGGCCCTGGCCGGCGCCATCGTGGGCGGGGGCGCGATCGCGTGGAACCTCTTCTGCGTGCCCATCGTGGCCGCCATCGCCATCCCGAATCTGCTCGAATCCCGTGTGATGGCCAACGAGTCGAACGCCGTGGCTTCGCTCAAGGTGTATTGCACCGCCCAATCCATGTACAAGAAAGCCAACTACGCGTCCGCAAACGGCTTGCAGGCCCAGCAATACGCGCCGAGTTTCGCGGTTCTCGGAGGCCCCGGCGCGCACAAGAACAGCAGCGGCGCACCGCTCTCCCTGGTTTCAGACGTCTTTGCCAGGGCCACCGGCCCGACCTCCGGCTACCAGGGCTACTACTTCGTGGACATCAAGGTCAACGACGGCAAGCCTCTCAATCCGCTCTACGAGTACGCACTCTGCGCGGTGCCGTGCCAGTATGACCGGACCGGCATCCACACATACGTGATCGACCATAGGGGAACGGTGCAAATGAAGGACAACCAGGGGCAGCCCGTGACCGACCTGGGGGAGGTCGATGCCACGTGGGGGATGCCCTGAAGCCGCACCCCCGGTCATCTACGTGTCCGGTGCAGGGAGGTGCCGGCGACTCCGCCGGCAGGCGTACAGGGCTCCACGCCTCATGATTCCCCATGATGTGCATCTGATTCTGGCGTCCGGCCTCGGATGGGGGGCGGCCCTGCTGCTCGCCGCTTTCGGCGGCGCACTGGTCGTCCTGGCCTACCGGCGGCACGTGCGCCGGGTGGCGGGAGCGCGGTGGATGGTGCCCGCCTTCTTCCGGATGCTCGGCACCGTCGCCCTCCTGCTCCTTCTCCTCCGTCCCGAACTCGACATCGAGAAGACACGCGTAGATGCCCGCACGCTGTTGCTGCTCCTGGACCGGTCGGGAAGCCTGGTGCTGCGGGACGAAGCGACCGGCCCCCAGCGCCTCCGGCGGGCTGCGCTGGCTGCGCGGGACTGCGAACGCGCGCTCGGCGAAGCCGGCGGACTGGTCCTCCGCGTGGTGCCCTTCTCCGAAGGCGTGGATCCGGCGGTCTCGGGCAAGGATATCCTGGAGCTCGAAGCCACGGGCGAGGAGACCGATCTCGCGAGCGCTTTCCGCCTGGCCGCCCGCATGGCCCCGCCGGTGCAACGCGTACTCCTCATCAGCGACGGCAACGACACGACCGGGCTGGACCCCGTGCCCGCAGCCGCCGCGCTCGGCGTTCCTGTGGATGCGGTGGCCGTGGGACAGGATCGCGGCGAGCAGGACGCGCGTCGCGACATCGCCCTCGACGGGGTGGAGCACCGCGACAGCGCACCCGTGGGATCGGTCACCCAGGTCGTGGCCAATGTCGAGGCCACGGGGTTCGCCGGACGCGCGGTCGAAGTGCTCCTGCGGTCCGGCAGCGAGACGCTCGCCCGCGGCGAGATCGTGCTGGACGCGCACAAGGGCAGCCAGCCGGTTCCCCTCAACTTTCATCCGCAAACACCGGGCGTAATGGACCTCACGGTCACGGTCACACCGCTGGCCGGCGAACGGCTGGCTCAGAACAACACGCTCTCGTTCCCCCTGGCCGTGCACGAACAGCTGCCGCGCGTGGTATATGTCGAGGGGTCGATCCGGCCGTCGTACAAGTTCCTCCGCAAAGTCCTGGCTACCGACCCGGGCATCGAGTTCATGAGCCTGGTCCGCGTGCGGGAGGGCGACTTCCTGCGCCAGGGCGCGGTAGGGGGGCTGGAGCTCGAGGGACTGCCCCGTAGCGAAGCCGAATTCGCCAGCTTCGACGTCTTTCTGCTCGGCGACCTGGCTGCACAGGAGGTGGGCGATCCCATCCTGCGGCTGCTGCAGGAGGCGGTCTCCGGCGGCATGGGGCTGCTGATCTTGCCCGCGCCGTCCACCGTGGGGCCGGGGAGCGACTACGCCGGCAGCCCGCTCGCCCGTCTCTTTCCAGCCATTCCCCGGCGCGCGTCCGCCGAAGGCGCTTTCCGTCCGCTCCTGACCGCTGCCGGGCACGACCATCCCCTGGGCGAGGGGCTGGCCCCCTTTTTCGGAGGGGAAGACGCCTCAGGGTCGCCGCTCGCCCTGAACCGCCTCGACCGCGTCGAGCGGGTCCGGCCGACAGCGAGCGTGGTCCTGTCGGCCGCCTCTGGCGAGCAAAACCTGCCCGTGCTCGTGACCGGGCGCTTCGGCAAGGGCAAGGTCGCGCTCTTCCTGGGGCGGGACGCCTGGCAGTGGAGCCTGGGCCGCAGGGACGGCGCCAACGGCTATGCCCAGCTGTGGGGACAGATCGTGCGATGGCTTGCGAGCCCCGAGGGCGAAGCGCCGGCGGCCGGGGCGGCGTTCTCGGTGACCGCCGACCGCCTCGTGGTCCGAGCCGGTGAGCCGGTCGTGTTCTCAGCCACTGTGCGGGGACGAGAAGGGCCCGAGCCCGCGACCGTGGCCGCAGTCATCTTCCGCGGTCGGGAAGAGATCGACCGCATCGCGTTCACGCCCGTGCCCGGGCTGCAGGGCGCGTTCGAGGCGCGCTTCGCCAGCAATCATCCCGGCCGCTACCGGGTCCGCGTGCGCGCGCTGGCTGGCAGCACGGAGCTGGGCATGAGCTCGATCGAGATACGCGTCCGCGGAGGGCGCGGGGAGTTCGAACGACTCAGCCCCAACCGCAAGCTGCTCGCCCGCCTTGCACGGGAGACGGGCGGGGTGACCGTTCCGCTGGAGGAACTGGCCGACCATGCCGCCGCCCTGGGCGAGCGGCAGCGCACCAAGGAGGAACTCGTGCACGTGCCGTTGTGGCACGGCGCAGGCCTCTTTCTGGCGCTCGCGGTCTGCTTCAGCCTGGAGTGGATCTTCCGCAAGCACGCCGGACTCCCGTAGCCCGTTTGCACGAAGGCTCCCTTTTCGTTTGTCTCCGCCGGCGGATGTGATAAAATCGAAGGGCAACGTCTCCCGGCGGTCCCCGGCCATGCGGCCAATCCTCTTGGAACGAAGGCGATCCGGCATTGGCGTCTGACGCACCCCCCCCATCCGCACCGCGCACGCTCTCGGTGGTCATCCCCGTGTACAACGAGGCCGAGTGCCTGCCGCTGCTGGAACAGGAGCTCGTGGCCGCGCTCGGAGGCCATCAGCATCCCTGGGAGGTGATTCTCGTGGACGACGCCTCCACCGACCGCACCCCCGAGATCCTGGCCGAGCTCTGCGCGCGCGACCCCCGCTTCCGGACCCTCCGATTCGCCGAGAACTGCAAGCAGTCGGCTGCCATGGCGGCCGGATTCCGGGCGGCGCGCGGCGCGATCACGGTGACGCTCGACGCGGATCTGCAGAACGACCCGGCGGACATCTCCAGGCTGCTGGAGGCCATGGACGACGAGGTGGACTGTGTCTGCGGTTGGCGCAAGAACCGGCGGGACACGGGCTGGCGCCGGCTGCAGAGCCGGATCGCCAACGGCGTACGCAACTGGGTTTCCGGGGAGACCATCACGGATACCGGCTGTTCGCTCAAGGCGTATCGCACCAACCTCCTGAAGCGCATCTACCTCTTCCGCGGAGCGCACCGGTTCCTGCCCACCCTCCTCAAAATGGAGGGCGCCCGGGTGGTCGAGATCCCGGTGAACCACCGGCCGCGCGCAGCCGGCACGCCCAAGTGGGGCATGTGGAACCGGGTCTTCCGGGCCACCGTGGACCTCTTCGGCATCCGCTGGATGAAGAGCCGGGCGCTGCGCTATCGCATCGAGCGCGAGGCCGGCGCAGGACTGCCCGCGGGCACGGAGGACACAGTCCCGTGAGCGATCCCGACGCAGAACGCAGACGCATCCGGACCGATCTCGTGGCCGTGGTGGCCGGGTCCTGCCTGATCGCGCTCTATCTCCTCCTGGTCCTCAGCCGGGGCGAGTGGGCCCACAGTGGCGAGTCGCGGCCGGAGGCACGCGCAGTCGCGGCCTCGCAAGACCCCGATCGTCCGGAAACCACGGATGCGCGGGCGGGCGAGCCGGCGCCCTGGGTTCAGGCCCGCGAACCCGTGCCGCCGCACGTGCTCTATCCGTACACCGACGACCCCGAGGCCCACGCCCCGCCGCCTCCACAGGAGGCAAAAGGGCGGAGCTGGCACAACAGGCTCCTGTTTCCCACCGCGCACTGTCCTTACTGCGGACGCCGGGTCCCCACCCAGCGGGCCTCGTACTTCTGGCTGCTCGTCGGATTCGTGGGGCAGATCGCTTTCTCCATGCGCTTTCTCGTACAGTGGATCGCCACGGAGCGCGCACGCGCGTCCGTGATCCCCGTCTCCTTCTGGTATCTGTCCATCTTCGGCAGCGTCCTTCTCCTGGGGTACGCCATCAGCATCGTGGCCTGGCCGATCATCCTCGGTCAGGCGCCCAATGTCCTGATCTACAGCCGGAATCTCTATTTCATCCAGAAGCGCGAGCCCCCTCCCCCGGAGGCGGACATCGATCCGTCGAAAACGGAGAAATCCGAGACTTGACCGCTCCGGCGGGTGCGCTATAGTGGTTGCCGGCATCCGACAGAGAGGATCGGCATGGCAGCCCCCAAAACCCAGCAACCGCGTTTCCACCTCGAAGGCAACCGCCTCGTGATCACCACGCTCTTCGATCCCCGCTACCAGCGCGGCGCGGAGATGGAACTCCTGAACACGCTGCAGGCGCTGCTCGAGGAGCAAGGCGGGGAGGAGATCATCCTCGACCTCCATCTGCGGTCGAGCTTCCCCAGCATGCTGATCGGCATCGTGGTCGAGAGCTGCCGGCGCGTGGGCGAGGCGGGCGCCAAGCTGACCGTGCGCATCCGCCCCGAGCACCGGCGCAGCTTCGAATGGGCCGGCATGCAGCGCATGTTCCGCGAGGGCGAGCAGAAGATGGACGAAAACGGCGTGGCCTATCTCGAATTCGTAGGCAAGTCGCCCTGAAGCCGCAGGCCGCCTGCGGGACGGCCGCGCGGACCCCCTACTCCGGCAGACGCCGCAAGAAGACCTGGGTGAAGTAGACGTACCCCGTCTCCCGGCACGGGATCACCCCGATACCGGTCTCCCGATACGCGTCGAGCAATATGTTCTTGCGGTGGCCGGGAGAGGCCATCCATCCCCGCACCGCTTCCTGTACGGCATCGGGGAAGTGCCGGTTGCGGGCCACGTTCTCGCCGGATCGCCTCCAGGAGATGCCCGCGTCATCGAAGCGGCTCTCCACCTCGCCGCCCCCACGGCCTTTGTGCGTGAGGCGCTCGTGCGTGCGCATCCAGTCGCACTGGGCGCGTGCAATCCGGTCGAGCTCCCGGTCTCGCTTCAAGGGAAGGAGGCTCCGCCTGGTCCGTTCGGCGTTGACGGCCGCGAACACCCTCTGCTCGAGATCCTCCTCGTACGGCGCGTGCGGATCCCAGAGCGGTTCGGCCGGGGCAGACGGACAGCCGCCAAGCGTCAGGACCCCGCAGGCGGCCAGGACCAGCATGCAGAGGGAGGGGGAGCGTGTAGGCATATCCAGGCGATCCGCTGGCGACAATCGGTCTCACCATGGGTGTACGAGAACGAGACACGCGCGTCAAGTTGGAACTTGATGTGGACCAGCGGTACGGCCGTTCGGGGTCTTGAAAGTGCTTGACCGCCCCTCAGCGATCCCGGATCATGAACCCATGGGCAAGACCGACCGACCGACCGAAGCATTGGCGTCTCTGTCTGACGAGCAGCTGGCCGAACTCTGCGCCGAGGGCATCGAGGCAGCCGAACGCACGCTGATGCAGCGGCACATGCAGGCCATCTACTGGCTGCCCCGCCGGGCGTTTGGTGCGCCGGAAGAGGAGCTCAGCGGATTTCTCCTGTACGCGCTGGAGAAGATCCGCCAGCGGGACATTCTCGCCAAGTTCGACCCGGAGCGAGGCACGCGGTTCACGACGTGGTTCGGCGTCGTGATTCGCAGGCTCTACCTCGACTACCTGCGAGCGGGAACGGCCGAGCCGAACGCCGTGCCGCTCGAGGAGGACGCGCTCTCTGCGCCGGCGGAGCCGGAGCCCGATGCCAACGACGGCCTGCTCGCCCGGCTGCAAGTGCAGTGCCGGGTTCTCTTCAAGCTGCTCCTGTGCGACACCTACTATCTCACGCCTGAAGAGGTGCGATGGGTGGCCGAGAAGAGCGGCCGGAGCGTACTCGAGGTGGCCGCGCAGATCGCCCAGCTCGAAGAACGGCTGCGCCAGGCCGAAACGCGCCTGCGGGAACGCTACGACCGCTTGTCGGTGGTCTACTGGTGGAAGAACACCCACGAGCGGCAGCTGCAGCGGCTGGAGAAGGAGCTGGATCGCCCGTGGCGGGAGGAGCAGGAGGCCATGGAGCGGACGCGGCAGCGTCTGGAACGACGTCGGACCGAGTACGCGCGCCTGGCGGACGAACTCTCCGGAGGCGCCGGCATCGTGACCGCACCCTACCGCGAGCTGGCCCGCCTGCTCCGGGAAAAGGAGGGAACTTTGGCGAGTCAGATCAGCCGGTGCCGGGCGGCGGCGGAACAGGTGGGACGGAAGTCGTGAACCTGCGCGACGGGGTCGACGCCCCGGAAGCGGCCCTGCGCACGGCAAGACGGAGGACGGACGTGAAGCCCAGAGTCACCATCGAGGAGCTCTCCCGTCTGATCGACGGGGAGCTGTCGGACGCCGAACGAACCGAGATCGAACGCCGCCTCGCCGCGTGTCCGGTCTCGCAAGCGCTCAAGCAACGCTTGGAGCAGCTGACGCGGGCGGTCTCGGGCGCCATCCTCGAGACGCCGCCAGCGCCCGGCGATCGACCGACCGACGCCTGTCTGAACGAGACCACGCTTGTGCGGCTCGCGGACGGCCGGCTCGCCCCCGCCGAGAAGGAAGCCGTCGAAGACCACGTACTCGCATGCGAACGCTGCCTGCTGTTGGTGCTGGAACATCTGCGCACGGCCGTGAGCATGCAGGCCGGTGCGTGGCCCAAGCTCCCGCCCGCGGTGGAGGAACGCCAGGAGATCCGCGCTCTGGTAAACGTGAAGGAGCGCGACCCTTCCTCCGAAGCCGAGACGAAACTCGCCGTCGACCTGACCAGACCCGCACGCGCGACAGAAACGTTCGGGAGCGGAGACCTTTCGGTGGATGTCGTCCTGCGCCCCCTCTCGACCACACAGGCGCATCTGGGCATAGCAATCAAGGAACGCCTACGCGCCAAAAAGAACCAGGAAGTCGTGATCACAGACGCCAAGACGAAGCGGAAGTTCTTCACGGGATTGACGAACGCGCAGGGCCATCTCGAAGTCCGTCGCTTGCCCGCGGGGCGCTACATCGCGCACTTTGCCGGCAATCCGTTGAAGCTCGAGCTCGTGCTCACCGGCGACGCCTAGCCACACACACACACGCGCGCGATAGAGATCGCGAACGAGAAAATCAAGACAATCGATTTGACAAAGACGGTTCGCGCAGTACTGTACAGAAAGACCGACGTCGCCCGGGGGCCACGCACACAAGATCAAAAGGGGAGAGCCCCACCGGGACGAACGTTGGTGTTTGGCGCCCAGGGAGCAGCACCGACTCGGTAGAGCACCTGGGCAAAGGAGTTGGGCGAGGCTCGCTTCGCGCGGGCTTCGCCCTTCTTTTTGTTCCTGTGCGCCGTCCCGCTTCCAACGCCATGCCATCCGCTAGCCTTCTCGCAACCCGTGATGCAAAGCCTTCTCGGGGCTTGCGCTTGCCGTGCATTTCGGCTACAAAGATACCACTGTGCTCTCAGAGAAACGACCTCTCTCTTTCGCGGGGCGGCATGCAAAGGGGAAGCGATGAAGATCCTGATTGCGGACAAGCTTTCGCCCAACGCGGTTTCTGCGCTCGAAGCCATGGACGTCGAGGTGGACGTACAACCGGAGCTCCAGAGCGAAGAACTTCCCGACGCCATCGGGGATCGCGAGGTTCTGATCGTGCGCTCGACCAAGGTTACGCGTGCCACCATCGACGCGGCGCCGCAGCTCTCCTTGATCGTCCGCGCCGGGGCGGGCGTGAACACGATCGACGTGGCCGCGGCCAGCGCCAGCGGCGTATACGTCGCCAACTGTCCCGGCCAGAACGCGGATGCAGTGGCCGAACTGGCCATCGGCCTCCTCATCGCGGCCGACCGGCGCATCGCAGATGCGACGCTCGCCCTGCGGGAAGGGCGGTGGGAGAAGAAAGCCTTCGGAGACGGCCGCGGGCTGAAGGGGCGGACCCTGGGGATCCTGGGACTGGGGGCCATCGGCCGCGCCGTGCTGCAACGCGCCAAGGGGCTCGAGATGCAGGTGCTCGCCTGGAGCCGAAGTCTCACGGAGGAGAAGGCCGAGACCTTGGGCGTGAAACGCGCTTCCTCGCCCCAGGAGGTGGCCCGTGCGGCCGACGCGGTCACCGTGCACGTGGCTGCGGCTCCGGAAACGCGTCACCTGGTGGATCAGGCCTTTCTGCACGCCATGAAACCGGGCGCGATCCTGGTCAACACCTCGCGTGGTGAAGTCGTGGATACCGCACGCCTCGAGGCGGCCATCCGCGAGAAGGGACTGCGCGTGGCCCTGGATGTCTACGAGGACGAGCCGGCGGGCGGCTCGGCCGCGTTTGAGGCCCGCGATCTCGCGGCCATGATCACCGGCACGCCCCACATCGCGGCCTCTACAGCCCAGGCGTCTGAGGCCATTGCCGCGGAAGCCATACGCGTGGTCCGGTGCTACCAGGAGACCGGCGTTCCGGCGAATCCGGTCAACATTTCAGCGCAGACCTCCGCCACCCACAACCGCGTGGGCGTGCTGGCCGGCGTACTGGATGCCTTGCGCGAGGACGGGATCAACATCGAGACCATGCAAAACATCATCTTTGTCGACGGCCAGGCAGCCTGCTGCTCGCTGCAGCTCGATGCCTCGCCGTCGCCCGACACGCTAGACGCGATCCGTTCCAGCGAAGGCGTGATCCAGGCGGGGCTCTGTCCGCGCACGGCTAGCCGGCGCCAGCGCCAGCCCGGCTTCTGACGGGTCGATTTCGGCCCAGCAGAATCCGCCCCGATCCGGAGGAGACCGGCCAGCGTGCATAATTTTGCTACACCGCCTCGCCCCCCCCCGAGGCCCGTCTCCCCTAACTGGTTTGATCCCTAGGCCTTCGCTTGCGAAAAATATCTTGACAGTGCAAAAAAACTGGCCTACCATCTGTGCTGCGGTTCGCCGCGGGAATTGAGGGAAAGCGCGGTGCCGCCCGTGCTCCATCCCATCTCCTCCGGCTCCATGGAGGATGCGTGCGTGAATATGACTGAATTGCTCAGCCACGTGACGGCTGAGGTGGGCAACAAGACGTCTCCAGACGCCGTGATGCGGGCTGCGGAGCGGACGGTGCGCAAGGCCCTGCAGGAGGGGGAAGCGATCGACCTCCTCAACGTGGTCCATCTGCGCCTGACGGCCAAGGGCCTTGCCGGCAAGGAGCACGGGACCAAGGCCGTCTACGCCGAACCCCTGCCCGGGGTGCTCCCCGATTCCACGGTGGGGGACAAGGACGAGCTCGTCGTGGTGATCGCAGCGGAACGCGTGGACAAGTTCAACGAACTCCTGGCCAAGCGTCTCACCAAGCCGGGGCGCAGTGCCTACATCGCTGAAGGCCTGACCGGCGTAGTTGAAACGGTGAAGCAGTACGGGGCCGACGTGGTCATCATGGACTCGGATGTGGAGTCCGGCGACGAGATCCGCCAGTGGATCAAGTCCACGCCCGAACGGAGCCTCATCTCCTTGATCGCCGTGTATGGTCACGAAGAGCCGACCGAGACGGTGAACCGGTTCCGGGTCTGCGAAGACGAGCTGGTGGTCGAGCCCTATGAGATGCACCAACTCGAGACCATCATCGCCAACGAGATCAAGCGCATCAATCTCGAGCGCAAGTACTTCCGCC
>CAZBZG010000143.1:0-6875 GCA_964496245.1 uncultured Planctomycetaceae bacterium
GCGCTCCTCTGCGGTCGCCCCGCCGGCCGCCCCCAGCCGGGCGGCCAGAGCCAGGGCACGGCGCACGAACCAGTTCGTGTACGCGTTGTTGCTGGAGAGCGGCGTGTACTCGTCCGGCCCCATGACCCCGAGCAGGCTCGGGTGCGCCTCGCCCTTGCGCCAGTCGAGGCGGGCGCGCCAGTACCGCGCGGTCTCGACCACGGCGGGCGCGACCCGTTCGAGGTAGTCCGGATCGGCGACAGCCGCGTAGTGCTCCCAGCCGTAGACCACGTCCGCGGTCACGTGCACCTCGTGGTCGGCATACTGCCAACTCGGACAGCATTCGTCCCCGCGGTGATCCGACTCCCAGGCATAGCGCGCGCCCGGGTACCCGTAGCGCGCGGCGTTCCGGCGGGCGCCGTCCAGGGTGTGACGCCGGAATTCGCAGAAGCTTCGGGCCCGATCCGGATCGGTGTAGAGATAGAACGGCAGGAGATACAACTCCGTATCCCAGAAGAACCGGCCGAAGTACGCATCGCCCGCATACCCCTTGGCGTCGATGGCCACGCGGTCGTCGTCCGGATGGGCGCGCAGCAGATGAAAGAGGCTGGCCCGCAGCGCGGTCTGGGTACGCGCGTCGCCCTCAAGCTCCACGTCGCAGCGCGCCCACCGCTCGGCCCAGACGCCGGCATGTTCGGCCTGCAGCGCTTCGAACGAGAGGTCCGCTGCTGCGTCCAGGACCGCGGCCGGCGTGACAGGATCCCGGTCCCGGCTCGTGGCCACGGCCGTGCGCTTCTCGACCGCGAGCGTGCCGCCTGCCCGCAGCGCGATCTCGGCCGTGCGCACGGCGCTCCGGTCTTCTGCCGCGTAGGACCACTCCGCGTCCGCAGCCGTCAGGCGGGTGAGCATCGTGCAGGTGTCCCCGCCGTTCGTGTGCACCGTGCAGGCGATGGCGTCCGCGCCCACGGGCGCGAGCGCGGTCTCCTGCAGGTGATCGAACCCGCTCGTGCGCACGTCCGCGTCGATCCCGGCCCGCAGGCCCACGGGTACGTCCGCATCCGCGCGGATCAAGCACCGCTGGACCGAGAGCGCGGGCCGCGCGGCGCTCACGAAGCGTTCGAACACGACATGGAGCTGCGGTCCGGCGACTGTGCGCCAGGTGAGTTCCCGCCGCAGGCAGGCCGTACGCAGATCGAGTTCGCGCACGCAGGACTCGATCTCGCTCTCGACGAGATCGAGCTTCTCGTCGCCGACCCACGGCGCCAGGCCCAGGAACCAGGGGAGGTTGACGAGCTCGTTGTTGAGCGTGGGGTGGGGCCCGAACAAGCCGGGCACGTAGGTCCCCCACTTGGCGGCGGTCTCGGGAAACGCCTCGGCCGTGACATTGGCCGGCATGCGCAGGAAGTCCACGTGTTGCGGCGCGCCCGCCAGGTGCTCCTCCAGGGAACCGCGGGTGTGGAGGTATCCGCTGCCGAGCGTGAAGAGCCCTTCCCACGCGCGCGCCTGCGCCGGGTCGAACCTCTCCTCCCGCAGGCTCCAGAGGTCGTTCATGGGCCACTCCACATCAAGCCATCGGAAAGCGGGACGAGACGCGGCATCGCTCGGTTGCCGTGCGCGCGCCGTTAAACCTTGACACCGAGGCGGCCGAACACCTCTTCCACGAAGTTCTCGCCCAGGCGCTCGTATCCGTCGGCATTGGGATGCACGTCATCCGGCAACAGGTCAACGAGGTCCGGCCCGAACAGACGCAGCCCGTCCACATAGTACAGGTTCCGGTCGCCGCGCGCCCGGAAGCGCTCGACCGCCAGGCTGACGGCTTCGCGCATGTCCACGAGCGTCAGGCCCGCTGCATTGGGCGTGGTCTCCCGCGGCGGGCTGAGGATGGGCGAGCAGACCACGAGCGGCACGTGGGGATGCCCTTCGCGCACGAGCGCGATGCTGCCGAGGATCGCGGGCAGAAAGGTCCGGGCGTTCAGCGAACCATTGCCGTGGATGTTGATGCCGAGCTTGAGGCTGACGAGATCCGCCTCGCAGTCGCGGATCAAGCGCGCGACCATGGGATCGGCATGGCACTGGCCGGCGAAGCCGAGACTCGTCAGGTTGAGCCCCTGGGACCGAGCCACCACGCCCGGCCAGATGCGGGATGGGCTCCTGGCGCCCTTGCAGTGGGTGATCGAGCTCCCGTAGGTGATCCACCTGGGCCGCGTATCCTCGTTCGCTGAAAGCCGGGCGCCGTCGGGAAGCGCGACGCCCCGCAGCCGGAACGGCACGCCCGGGTCGAGCCAGATTGCGAGAGCCTTTTCGCCCAATGGGAGCCCCTCACACGCCACCTCGGTCGCGCCGGCGGAAAACCGCAGGGTCTGGCAGAACGCGTCATCCGCGTAGACATCGAGCGCCCCGTCCGCTTCGGCCGGCGCCACGAGGATCTGCAGCGCCTCGGCATCCGTGCGGAAGCGGAGCCGCACGCCAGCCGGACAGGCCGCGTTCTCGTGCAGGACCTCGGGCGGGAAGAGATCGAGCTGCTCACAGGGCAGCCGCCACGGCATGACCCAGTCCTGGCTTTGCTCCAGGCTGATGGCACCGCTCCAGACCAGGCGCTCGTCCGTGGCGGAGACCGGTTGCCGAAACGCGGCGGACGATCGGTCGGACATGACGGCTTCCTTTCGTGGAGAGGGCCGCGACCCGTGGGGCGGAAGCATCAAAGCCCAGGATCACGCGCGGCTGAATGCACGGAAATCCATATCCGCCCAGGGGAAGATGTTGTCCGCCGCTTCGAGCGTGGCCAGGTAGGTCGCATCGACCGCGTCGTCCTCCACCTGGCGCAGGAGGGTGGCGGCGCGGTCCACGTGACGGATGATGCGCAGCTCCGAGTAGCGGACAGCCTGACCGGTCTCGATCAGGAAAGCCCAATCGCTGGACACGGCCAGACAGAACTCCCGCGCAGCCTGGTTGAGGGCGCGGATGACCAGAGGATCGGTAGCCTCGGCGAACCGGGCCGCCACATCGCTCATACGGTCGCAGAGCCGGTAGTAGTGGCGGAGGACCCAGCAGTTGGGCTGGTACTCCCGGCCGTCCACCCAGACCTGGAAGTAGTTCTTCTTGCCCCACGAGCTCGCGCCCGGCATGAGCTTCTGATGGCTCGGCTGTTCGGAGAGGTACTCGCTGAGCGTCACAGGCCGCACCTCCTGCTGGTCGCAGCAGAGCTTGCGGAAGACCGACTCCAGCCAGGCCGGGCCCTCCTCCCACCAGTGTCCGAAGAGCTCGCCGTCGTACGCGCTCACCGTGCAGGGCTTGATCCCGTCGGACGCGCGCACGTGATGGGCCTTGGCGCCGCGGAAGTAGACGAACTGTCCGGCCTGCTCGTGCACCGTGCCCTCGGCCCAGAGCGGGCGGTAGTAGTCCTTCCCGCCCAAATCCGCGCCCTTCTTGGTGATGCGGTAGTACTTGATGCCCGTATTCCGGCGCACATTGGCCGTTTTGAAGTAATCGGGGAGATAATCCCAGTCCGCATCGTACCCGAGGTCGCGGTACCACTCCTTGTAATTCTCGTGGCCCGGGTAGCCGCCCTCCCGGCTCCAGACCTGGGCGCGCGTCTCCTCGTCGATGCCGAAACACGCCACGCCCGCCGGCGTGATGACCGGCGCGTTCGTGCCGTAATGGCACCGCGTATCGCCTTCCTTGAGTCCAGTCGCGTCGGTCAGGCAGTACCGGATGTCTTCGGCCGCGAGCGCCTCGTCGAGCCCGGGCGTGAAGGCATTTTCAGGGAGCCACATACCCCGCGGCCGCCGGCCGAAGACTCGCTCGTACTGGCGGCAGGCGAGCTGGATGTGGCCGCGCACGGTCTCCGGCATGTGCCGGAAGAGCGGCAGCACCGGATGGGTGCCGGGGCAGGCGATGACCTCGAGCTTGCCCATGTTCTGGAAGTCGCGGTATCCCCGGGTCAGGTCACCCTCGTAGGCGTCGAAGACCTCCTTGGCCATACAGAAACGGTGGAGGATCTGCTCGGTCGTGTCGTGATAGGGCTGGCCGTGGGACTGGTCCCGCTCGCGTGTGGCCAGGGCGATGCATTCGTCGATGTGACGCGCTGCGCGCTGTTTGAGCAGCGGATCCTGCATCATGGCCATGAGCGGCGGCGAGAGGCTCACGGTCAGGCGGAAGTCCACCTTATCCCGCTCCAGCCGCCAGAAGAGCGCGAGCAGTTGCGTGTAGACCGCGAGCACGGCTTCGAAGTACCACTGCTCCTCGAGCGAGACCTTGTATTCGGGATGGCGCACGTACGGAAGATGCTGGTGGAGCACGAGCGCCCAGTACCCCTTCTCCTCCGGCGCCTCATGGGTGCGGTTGCGCCAGTAGAGGTACTGGTTGAAGCGCCACTCGTCGGGCTGGACCGGGACCTCGACGGGCTCGTAGGGCACCGAACAGGTCGCCCCTTCCGCGTACCGCTCGGCGTTCGTGGGCGACCCCTTGGGCGCGCGAATCGTATTCGAACGAGCGACCGTTTCGAAGTACTCGGTTCCCTCGGCCCGATACCCGAGCTCGGCCACGTAATCGTTGTCCGGCGGCACGCGGAGCCAGTATTCGTGCTTGTCGTCGAGCCAGTCGTTCACCTCGAAGAAGGCGTGAGCGTTGGTGCCGTCGAAATCGATGTCCGTCACCTGGTGGACGCGCAGCACGAGGTGGTTGCGAGAGAAGAAATCGTCGCCGAACCGCTCGGTCAGGTTGTTGCGTGTCGTCTCCCCCACCTCCCAGATCGCGTAGACGCTCTCTGGATCGCGGGGCACCAGGTAACAGTAGGTCTGGTTGGACAGCGGATTGAGATACGGCACTTGGTTGAGGATGTTCGCATCCACCTGGGCGGCCGCGTCGGGCGGCAGGCTCAGGGTGAGGTCGAAACCGGTCTCGTCCTCGCCCACATAGTCCGCAGGGTTGTCGGCCGAAGGCCGGTCGCCGGGCTCGCGGCCGGCGAGCGACTCCTCCTCTGCACCGGTCTGCCCGTCGGCTGATGCACTCTCCGCGGCCGCGGGCATGCGGGTACCCGCATCGAAATCGGCCGCCGGTTCCGGAAGCGCTTCGGAAGCCCCCGCCTCCTCTGCAGCGGCCGGCAACGGCGACGCCGTGCCCGCGGCAGCCTCTTCGGACGCCGCCTCGGACGGGGATTCGGCCGGCCGACGTTCGATCACGAGGGGCGCGAGTCCGGCCTCCTTCTCGAGCACGGCTTCCTCTTCCAGGCTCGTCTTCTCCACATCCTCGGCGATCTGTTCGGCCTTGCTGTGCTTCTTGCTCACGAATTCTCCTTGCGCGTCCGGTGCATCGCGCGTCGCCTCTCAGCCTTCGGCGTCCGGACCGATGGGCATGGCCGCCCGGTCGCTCGTGACCTCCGGCGGCGTTACCACGATGTCGGCCCCGACCACGCGAAACCCGCTGGGATCGAGCAGGAGGCAGCGGCAGACCACGGGCTGCCCACTCTCCAGCGCCTTGCGGGTCTGCGGATTCCAGACGGGGATGCGTACGCGCGCCTCCGCGCCCGGCCGGCCCTTGACGGGCACGTCCCGCCAGGTCCGCACCTGCCCCATGTACTTGCCGCCCCCGCCCTGCAGGGTCCGCAGCGTACAGTCGGCGAGATCGATCGCGTTGAAGCCGTTGTGCACCCGGAACCCGATGGCCTTGTCGCCGGGCGTCCAGGCAACGCGCTCCGGGAACCAGACCGGACTGAAGAGCACGCGCATGGCCCAGAACGCCGGCTTGGGCAGGAGATCAGCCGTGACCACGCCCCAGTCCGCGTCCTCGCCCCAGCGGACCCAGCCCCAAGGGTTGTCGCCCCCGCCCGAACAGAGCCACGGGAAGTATGCGCCGCCCAGGCAGGTCGGGTCGCTGCGCATCAGCCCCCACTCCCGGCGCAACCGGTCGATGAAGGCCTGCTGGGTGTTCTTCCCGGAGAGGATGTCCTCCGGCTGGTCGTTGATGACCGAGAGATAGGGCGCGTTCAGGAGATCCGGCTGGTAGTTGAAGATGCCGTACTCCGAGCTGAACCAGACCCCGCTCCAGCCCCGCTTCATGGCCTCTTCCTTGGTCCAGGTCTCCATGTCCGCCTTCCAGGTGCGCGGATTGGTGATTTTGCCGGTCTCGTGGTACCGCTTGACCAAATCGAAGCTGTAGTGGATGTCCGCGATATCGCCCACGCGCACTTCGAAGATGCCGTCGATCTTGTTGGCCGGTCCGGGCGGCGGAAACATGGTCGGCCGCGACGGATCCAGGGTCTTGACGAACTCGTCGTAGATCCGCAGATGATTCCACCCGTCCTCCGCGCCCTCGGGCGTTTCGGGCATGTTCTCGTTGCCCACGCTCCAGACCATAAGCGACGGGTGATGCCGATCCCGGCGTACGCCCCCTTCGAGCCGCATGAGCGCGGGGCCGACCCACGCCGGATCGTGGATGTAGTGGGTCCCCCAGTCGATGGGAAGCTCCTGAAGGAGATAGATCCCGAGTTCGTCGCAGAGATCGGCCAGCGGCCGCGGTCCCAGGAAGTGGGTGCGGATGGCGTTGACGTTGGCCTTCTTCATGAGCTCCAAGTTCTCGCGGAGCCACGCGCGCGGGGTGTACATGCCCCCCTCGGGATGATAGGTGAGGTGGTTGACGCCGCGGAACTTGACCGGCCGGCCGTTGAGCGTGGCGCGCTCGTTCTTGACCTCGAACCGGCGGAAGCCCAGGCGAAAGCGGACCGCCTGCTCCTTCTGGCCGGGCGCCTTGAGCCGCACGACCGTCTCGTACAGATGCGGGAACTCATCGTTCCAGAGCGCGGGCCGCTTGACCGCGAGCTTGATCGACGCGGTCTTCTCGTCGCCGCTCTCGACGGTGAGGGTCCGCTGGGCGCGGCCGGCGCTGCGGCCTTCGGGTCC